>NZ_JAGXGF010000099.1 GCF_024636815.1 Marivirga sp. | reverse complement strand
GCTTTTCCTATCCCACCTCTAAACAGCGATTTTCTTCCTAAAAATTCCTTACAATAGCCCGCTATTGTAAGGAATTTTTAGTTGAAACTCACTATTTACAGGCGTTCTGAATCCTAAATTAGAATCGAACTCAGGTTAATAGGCTCTATTTAGTTTTACTATCTACTCAAATAAAGGTTTCGTTCTGAAACGATTTTAAGGAAATAATCATCCATCAAATCATCAATAAAATAGATGGATTCTCCTGTCGATTTCATCTCTGGACCTAATTCCTTATTTACATTCGGGAATTTATTGAAAGAGAATACTGGCTCTTTAATCGCGTATCCTTTTCTAGTTGGATTAAAGTTGAAGTCCTTCACTTTCTTTTCACCCAACATCACCTTGGTTGCATAATTTACATATGGCTCCTGATAAGCCTTGCAAATAAATGGTACCGTTCTGGAAGCTCTAGGATTCGCTTCAATGATGTACACTATATCATTTTTAATGGCAAACTGGATATTGATCAAGCCTTTAGTTTCTAAAGCTAAGGCAATTTTTTTGGTATAAGTTTCAATTTGTGTCAACACGAAATCACCCAGATTGTAAGGAGGTAAGACCGCATATGAATCTCCAGAGTGAATACCCGCTGGCTCGACATGCTGCATCACACCAATAATATAAACATCCTCACCATCACAAATGGCATCAGCTTCTGCTTCAATAGCTCCATCTAAGAAGTGATCCAATAATACTTTGTTGCCAGGAATATCACGCAGCACATCTACTACATGTTCTTCCAATTCTCTTTCGTTAATCACGATTTTCATTCCTTGGCCACCTAATACGTAAGAAGGTCTAACTAACATTGGGAAACCAATATCTTTAGACATCTCCAAGGCATTATCGGCATCTTCCACTACCGTAAATTTCGGATAAGGAATATCATTATCTGCCAACAATTTAGAGAATGACCCTCTGTCTTCAGCTAAATCTAATGCTTCATAAGATGTACCAATAATTTTTATTCCATAACGGTTTAATTTCTCTGCCAACTTTAAAGCAGTTTGACCACCCAACTGAACAATAACACCTTCTGGTTTTTCATGTAGAATGATATCATAAATATGTTCCCAGAAAACAGGTTCAAAATATAATTTATCGGCTGTATCAAAATCAGTAGAAACCGTTTCAGGGTTACAATTAATCATGATGGTTTCATAACCGCATTCTTTTGCAGCCAAAACTCCATGCACACAGGAATAATCAAATTCAATTCCCTGACCGATTCGGTTTGGTCCCGAGCCTAATATGATTACTTTCTTTTTGCCACTTTCAACCGATTCATTCTCTTCTTGGAAAGTAGAATAGTAATAAGGTGTGTGAGCTTCAAATTCCGCAGCGCAGGTATCAACCAGTTTATAAACTCGCTTGATACCCATTTCATGGCGTTTTTTATAAACCTCGCTTTCAAGGCATCTCACTAAGTGTGCAATTTGCCTATCAGCATAGCCTTTTTGCTTCACTTCCATCATCAATTCCTTTGGAATAGAATCAATTGTAAATTTCTCTACCTCTTTCTCTAACACCAATAGTTCTTCTATTTGCTCTAAGAACCATTTATCTATTTTAGTAAGCTTTTGAATGGTTTTGAAAGGTATACCTAATTTGAAGGCATCATATATATGGAATAATCTATTCCAGCTTGGATTTTCTAAGCTGTACAATAATTCGTCTTGCTTTCTCAGCTCTTTTCCATCAGCTCCCAATCCATTTCTTTTTATTTCTAATGATTGACAAGCTTTTTGGAGGGCTTCTTGGAAGTTCCTTCCAATCCCCATTGCTTCCCCTACTGATTTCATAGAGAATCCTAATCTTCTGTCAGATCCTGGGAATTTATCGAAATTCCAACGAGGGATTTTTACGATTACATAATCTAAGGAAGGTTCAAAATACGCGGAAGTGGTTTTAGTAATTTGATTTTTAAGTTCATGTAAATTGTATCCAATTGCCAATTTGGCTGCAATTTTTGCGATTGGATAACCTGTTGCTTTAGAAGCTAAAGCAGAAGAACGAGATACCCTTGGGTTAATCTCAATCCCTATAATATCATCATTTTCAGGGTTAACAGCAAATTGCACATTACATCCACCAGCAAAATTACCTATGCCCTTTATCATTCTAATGGCCAAATTCCTCATTTCCTGATAAACTGTATCAGGTAAGGTCTGAGCCGGAGCTACTGTAATGGAATCGCCAGTATGAACACCCATTGGATCAAAGTTCTCTACAGAACAGATCACGATTACATTTCCGATATTGTCTCTAAGAATTTCTAATTCGTATTCTTTCCATCCTAAAATACTTTGCTCAATAAGTACTTCATGAATTGGAGAAGAATGTAAACCATCCTTCAATGCATTGTCAAACTCAGCAGGATCTTTTACAATAGAGCCTCCTAAACCCCCTAAAGTAAAGGAAGAGCGTATTACTAATGGGAAACCTATTTTTTGAGCAATTTCCTTTCCTTGCAAAAAGGAAGTTGCTGTTTCACCATCACAGACGCCAACTCCTAATTCCATCATTTTCAAGCGGAATAACTCTCTGTTTTCCGTAGTATCGATCGCAGCAACATCAACACCTAGCATTCTGACATTATATTTCTTCCAAACCCCTGCTTTATCGCATTCAATGGCTAGGTTCAATGCCGTTTGGCCTCCCAAAGTAGGTAATACAGCATCTATATCATGCTTTTCTAAAATCTCTATGATAGATTTTTTAGTTAATGGTTTTAGATAAATATTATCAGCTGTTACCTCATCCGTCATAATGGTAGCAGGGTTGGAATTAATAAGTGTCACTTCAATTCCTTCCTCTCTGAGAGAACGAGCGCCTTGAGAACCTGAATAATCAAATTCACAAGCTTGACCAATAATGATTGGACCTGAACCGATGATGAGTACTGACTTAATGCTATTGTCTTTAGGCATGAGCTTTTTATTTCTGTTTCTGGGCTAAATAAATTGGGTAAAATTAAGATGATAAATCCGAAATCGAAAGAGATGGTCAACCAATGTTTTGATAAATTTTACTTTCTACCATAGAATGGTAAAAAAGGGCTTTTCTCAACAAGAGAAATTGGTGCTTTTCAAAAAACAAATCAAAATTGGCCAATTCCTTCGTTTTTAAATTAGTTGAAAGAATAAAAAAAGCATACATAATTTTAATCATTAAAACTTGAGCTTTGTTTTTAGGATAAAAATCTGTTTGAATCCATTTTCCTTTTTTATTCAATACATTTTTAAGTTTTAAGAAAATTGAGTTCAGTTGATCTTCATTAAAACAATCCAGAAAAAAGGGAGTGATGACAAAATCATATTTCTCATTACTTGTCCATTCTAAAATATCGGATTGAATGAATTCTATTGTGGCATTTGATTTTACTTCATTAGCCCTATTAATCATGGCTTTTGAAAGCTCTAAATATTTAATCACCTGTGATGAATCAAAATTCCCCAATATTTTACCAGTTCCTCCACCTACAATTAGAATCTTACTATTTGATGGCATTTGGTTTAAAAAGTGATTTGTTGCTTTTTCGATTTGCTCTCCGAAAATAATTTTTTTCAAAAAATCATAGGATGAGGCTATTCGATTAAAATTAGCCATCTATAAATATAATTTCAATCAGTGGCAACACAAAAACTATATCCCCTATTACGCGGTACCATTCTTCCTGCCTTAAGACTACTTCTTTACTAAGTACCATTGCCAAAACAGAGGCCATCAAAACAAAAATTGCTTGATAATCAAGAAGCTCTTCTGCCTTAAAAACCAAAAAAGAAGAAGACCATATAACCACAAAAGAGAATAGTAAAAACAGAATGACTTTTCTGGAAAAATCAACTCCTTTTACGGTGGCAAAAGAATTAAACCCTAGCTTTTTATCCACTTTATATTCGATCATATTGAACAAAATGAGATTAATGCTAGCCAGGATAAATAACTGCATCCAAAAGTAAATCAAAATCATAGGGATACTCTCTATATATGCAAAGGTTGGCAAACAAATCCCAGTTGCATATACCAGTGCAATAAACCATTCCTTACCCCAGTAGACTTTCTTTTTGATAAAATGAATAAAAACTAAATAGCAAAATACGGCAAAACCCAAAGCCAAGCCATATCCAATAAGATAAGGTTTTAGATTTTGAAGTATAAAAATCAAAACCATAGAAACTACGGCTATCAACCCGAAAATATAGGGAGCATTTTTGTAATGGATGATATGGCGAAATAAGGCATCTTGAGATTTTATTTTCCGAGCATCCAATAAATGGTCAATTGTATAAATAAGCCAAACAGTTAAACCAAGTGCTATGATGGCAGAAGAGGGAATATCTGCATTAAAATAATTACCAATCCATCTGGCGCTGATGACAGCACCTGCCACCACGTCTAAACTAAAAGCCCTGATATATTGATAAAACTTAGTAAACATTGAATGTAAAAATAGAATAAATCTAAGAATTTATTCATTTTATCGAGTTAAATCTAACATTCACCGAAAAAAAAAGGCGATTATGTTTCCATAATCGCCTAGAATGTTTTTAAATCTATCGTATTAGATTTTTTCTTTAATCCTTGCAGATTTACCTTTTCTACCTCTTAAGTAGTATAATTTAGCTCTTCTTACAGAACCTTTTCTCACTACTTCGATTTTATCGATAGCAGGAGAGATTAAAGGAAAAATTCTTTCAACAGCAATTCCACTTGAAACTTTTCTTACAGTAAAAGTTACAGAGTTACCAGAACCCCTTTTTTGGATTACAGCACCTTGGTATAGCTGAATACGCTCTTTATTTCCTTCTTTAATTTTCACGTGTACGTTCACAGTATCACCTGCCTTAAAATCAGGAAATTTACTTACTGCTTCGTGATATTCTTTTTCAATTTCTTTGATCAAATCGCTCATGGCTCTTTCTTTTTTCCTATAATGGTTTCGGTACTATGTCCGAAAAACGGAGTGCAAATATAAGGATAATTTTAATCTTTGCATCCCTAAACAATATTTTTTTAATCTTTTTTCAATAAATCTGGTCTTCGCTCCTCTGTTCTTTTCACTGCCTGCTCAAATCTCCACTTTTCTATATTGGCTGCATGACCGGATAATAATATCTCAGGAACTTTTAAGCCTTTAAATTCTGCTGGCCGACTATAAACTGGTGGCGCTAATAATCCATCCTGATATGAATCTGTTAAGGCCGATGTTTCATCAGACAACACCCCCGGCAATAACCTGACTATAGCATCGGATACTACTGCCGCAGCTAATTCCCCCCCAGAAATAACATAATCCCCTATGCTGATTTCTTTAGTGATATAATGCTGGCGAACTCTTTCATCTACCCCTTTATAATGCCCGCAAAGGATTAATAAATTCCCTCTTAGCGCGAGTTGATTTGCTAAAGCTTGCGTAAACTGCTCTCCATCCGGACTCATGTAAATCACTTCATCGTAAGATCGTTGTGATTTTAAATCATCTATAGCAGCCGCAATGGGTTCTATTTGCAAGACCATCCCGGCTCCTCCCCCATAGGCATAATCATCTATGCTTCTCTGCTTATGGGTAGAATAAGTTCTAAGATCATGAACATAAATTTCAACTAAGCCTTTTTCCTGTGCACGTTTTAATATACTATCAGAAAACGGGCCTTCTAAAAGCTTAGGTAAACAAGTGATGATATCAATCCTCATCTTCTTCTCCCTCCTCTTCCAAATACAATTCCAACAATCCGTCCGGTAGGTTTACTTTTATTAAGGCATTTTCTCTATCCACATTCAAAATCACATCATCATTGATAGGAATAAGCACTTCCTTGCCTTTATATTCCATACCGATTAAATCTTGATATCCTGCCTCAAATACTTCTTTCACTATTCCTAACTTCCCTTTTTCTATATCTTCAATTTGGAAACCATTAATTTCATGGAAATAAAACTGACTTCCAGTTAGTTCGGGCAAGTCTGTTAAAGGTAAATGCAGAGTAGAGCCTCTTAATGATAAAGCGGCATCTTTATCTTCAACATCTTCAAACTTTACTAAAGCTTCCTTATTCTTAAGTTGGATATGCTCAATAAAAAAAGGAACCAGCTTTCCGTTTTGCAACAGGAATACTGATTCCATTTCTTGATAATCTTCCGGATAGTCTGTATCCAGTGAAATATATAATTCTCCTTTTAAACCATGAGGCTTTAATACCATACCTAATTGAAAGCATTGGTCAAGCTTCATAGCTGAAAGATATTAATCTTCTTTCTTTTCTTCTTCTGATTTCTCCTCAGGAGCTTCAGCTTTTGGAGCTTCTTCAGTAGATGCTTCCTCTGCAGGAGCCTCTTCTTTTGATTCTTCTTCAGCAGGAGCTTCTTCTTCAGCAGGAGCTTCTGCAGCTTTTGCAGCAGCCTCAGCTTCGTCTTGACGCTTTTTAATAGCTTCAGCTCTAGCTTCGTTTACTTTAGACTCAGCTTCCAATCTAGCTTTCTTCTCAGCCGCTACTTTGTCAGCCAATGATTTCTCCTTGCCTTCAATTGTAGCTTCTTTGTCTTTCATCCAAGCTTCCAATTTTTTATCTGCATCCTCTTGAGTCATTGCACCTTTGATCACACCAATTTGCAAATGCTTTTTGAAAAGCAAGCCTCGGTATGATAACATTGCACGAACCGTATCGGTTGGCTGGGCACCATTCATTAACCACTGAAATGCCTTATCGTTGTCAAGCTCAATAGCTGCAACTGGCGTATTTGGGTTATAAGTACCAATTTTTTCAATAAAGCGACCATCACGTGGTGCACGGGCATCTGCTACGACTACATCGTATATTGCCAGTTTTTTTCGGCCTCTACGGGCCAATCTGATTTTTACTGCCATTTTGTATTTTGTTTTTAGCAATTACGAAGGATCACGTCCTTCTTTTAATTAGTCTGCAAAGGTAATGAAAAAAGATTATAAATATAAATAGGCTTTAATTTTTTGTATTCTAGTTCAATAAACTCTTAACTATTTATTGCAGAAAGGAATTTCAATAAGGAATTTGGTGCCTTCATATTTCTCTGATTCCATTTTAATGGTACCATGCAGCTTTTCAACTGTCTCTAATATTATATACAAGCCTAAGCCTGAACCGGTACTTCTTTCTGTTGCTCTATAAAACATTTTAAAGACTTCTTCTTGTTCGTCTTTAGAAATACCAATTCCATTATCTTCAATTAAAATCCGTGCAAAACTTGAATTGCTTTCAACTTCTATTTTTAAATAAGGGTCATCTTTTGAGCCATCATAATATTTTAAAGCGTTTGAAATTAAATTCCTGAATATAACGGCTATCCTTCTTTTGTCGCTAATAAAAAGTTCTTTTTGAACAATACTCACTTCTTTCCTCACCTCCCCCTCACTATCTAAGAAAGATAATTCATCAATTATATTTTCAACTGTAAATTTAAAATCTACTTCATCGCAAACTACTTCTTTGCGCTCATTACTTGAAAAATCAATGATCTCAGCAATAAAGTCATCTAATCTTTTTACGCTTTTCTCCATCTTATCCAAATAGACCAAAGTGTTCGGGGGGTCTTTGCGAGATAAATTAATCAAGCCCAATAAGGAAGCTAAAGGAGACCTCAAATCGTGAGAAGCACTATAGACAAAACCATCCAACTCACTATTTACTTTAATTAATTTTTTATTCATTTTTTGAATACCGCTTACTCTCCATTTGTAAATAGCATAGACTAGAAAAAATGCTAATACGCCCAATAAAAAATAAAACCAGAAAGTCTCATGAAATGCTGGTTTCACTACAAAATGAAGTTTTGCAGGCTCTTGAGTCCATAAACCATGGTTATTAGTAGCAAAAAGTAAAAAGGTATATTCTCCAGGAGGTAAATTGGTGTATTCTGCGGACCGTACTCCTGCAACCTCTGTAAAATCGGAATCGAATCCTTCCAGCTTATATTTAAATCTGGTGGCATCCGGATCTAGAAAACTTAAAGCGGTATAATCAAATTTAAATCTATTTATTTTTGAATTTAAAATTATATTGGGTTGATTTTTATAAGTACTATCAGGAGTTTTTAAATTTTCCACATAAACTTCGGGAAGAGAAGTATTTGCTTCCATTAGACCAGGAGAAATAATGCTAACACCTCCTAAAGTTGGTATAAATAATCTTCCATCCTCTGATTTCAAAGACCTTACAGCACCTGTACATTCATCATCATACATTCCATCAGATTCAGAAATTAAGCGAGAGTGTACTTTATGATCTGATTTCTTTAAAAAGGCCTTAATTTCTTCTTCCTTAATATTAATTACACCCTGATTTGTGGTAATCCAAATATCTCCATTATCATCCTGAAGCCAATCAAACATGCTTAAGCCAGTATAATTTCTGGTAAATTCCAGCTTATGAACTTTCTCTTCATTTATATAGAATATTCCAGCCGTTGTTACAGCCCATAATGCTCCAGGCCTGTCAATATGGACATTAAAAACTATAATCCCCTGGTCATTATTAGTCAAAGAAATGTTTTTGACCGTTCCATCTGAGTGAATAACAGCAATTCCTCCGCTATGAGTACCTAAATATAAAGACCCGTCCTTATCCTCCTCTAAGCTTAGAATAAAATCGGCCTTTAAGCCATTTTCTCTATTATATATTTTTACAACTTTATCATTTTTAATTTTTATCAACCCTCCCGACCTACTCGCCACCCAGATATCTCCTTTTTTGTCTTCCAAAATCCTTCTTAAATCGAGAGAAGGCAAGCCATCGGACCGATCATATAATTTTTCATTAGACCCTCTTTTCCTAATCAATCCTTTATAACTCGCAATCCAAATAGTTCCATTGGATTGTTCATAAACATCTCTTATCCCAGTCGGCTTTATTGTATTTTGTATTTCTAAAGGCTTAATTTGATTAGAATTCAAGGTGAAAATATTCCCATCATCACAACCTATAAAGAATCCTTCTCCATTCTTTCTTTCTGTTACTATGTTAATATTATCATTTTCCAAACCATCGAATCGATTAAAATTAATAATACCTGTTTCTTTAAGTTGAACCAGTCCATTTCTACCTGTTGCTAACCAATAACTCCCTTCTGAGTCCAACATAATATCATTGACCCTTGTCATATCGATATAACCTGAAGATGATATGAATTCAGTAATACCAGATTTTAAATTAATCCTTCCTAATCCATTATCCGAGCCTATCCACAAGAAGTGACCAGCGTGAAATATTGCATTAACAGATTCCTCCTTCATAAAATCAATAGACCTCAATTTATCATTATAAATGAAATTCATACCTGATTGCGAACCTGCGATAATAGAATCACCCACTTGAGCTATAACATTAATAATATTACTGTTTAAGCCACTTCCAAAATCGTAGTGAGCTTTTACTTTATGACCTTTTATTAAAAATAAACCATTACCTTCAGTACCGACAACTAAATCATTATCATCTGTTTCATGTAAAGCCAAAATATTACTGGTCTCTAAAATTTCATGTTGAAATTTATAAATGCTATCCCCTGACAATATAAACAAGCCCTCATTTACGGAACCTATCCACATATCTCCATTTTGATCAATAATCACATCTTCAACTGAGGCAGGTATCTTACCAATTTTTGGCTTTAATTGCTCGAAACCAAATTCTTCATTATACTGTATTAAACCACTACTTTGGGAAGAAAAATAAAGTGTATGATCAATGGGGCTATGATAAATATTTCGAAAACCACTACTTCTTAAAAAAGATAATTCCTTTTGATCAAAAGTTATAGTCTTATAACCATCAAATTTCTGAATTCCATTATAAGTTGTTAGCCATATATAGCCTGAATGTGATTGCATAACGTTGGTAACATTATTAGCCACTAATCCAGCGGATTTTGCAGACCACTCTGTAGCCATCAGGCGCTTTAGAGGAATATTTTCATTATTTATGGATTGAGCATAAACCAGACCTGAAGCAATCATTAAAAAGAAAGCTGTAAGACAACATTTTCCAAAGGCAGACCTAATCATACTATCAATATTTAAGACATAGTATTTAGCTGAATAATTAAGCTATTCTTTAAATATTACAAAATATATCTGATTAAACAAAAATTACTAAACACAAATGTTTTAATGGAATTATTTAGCTTAATTTCTTTTCAAAAAAAACCAGTTTGGATCACTATAGCTAAGCCCAATAACTACAGCAAGTGCAATTTAGAGGTTGAATAGGAAAGGCGGTGACTGCAATAGCAAATGAAATAGGCGAATTCCGAACTAGTGAAGTCTTACTTAAACTAATCCTATATTCATAAGGTAACTTTAGGAGCTTGCCCACCAACTGCTAAAAGACATGATCAAAGTTTGAAATATCTCTATTTTACTTACTTGAATGACTATCCTTTCTATTTTCAACTTGCACATTTCTCGCAAATGCCTTTTACTACTAAATTTGTTTCTTCTGGATTAAAAAGACCAGAAATTACTTTGGTTAAAAAAAATATTGTGCCTACCTACAGCACTATTGTATTAATAATAGCACCTAGCAATGAAAACCTTTTATATCCGAATGAAAAGGTTTTTGTCCTCCTCAAAACTTTCCAACTTCATGCGGATCATCTGCTCCTCTGAAGGGCAGTCCATCTTGCTAAGATAAAAATAGATTTCTTCAATTTTATTTACTTTTTAAAGGCTAGTAATCTAAGAGCATTAAACACTACCATTAAAATAGAGTATCCATGAATTAATACGGTAACTTCAATAGAAACCCCCAAAATGGTGGAGGGAGCAAGAGTATTTTTATTTGAAGTTTTTTCCATGTTCAGTTACCTAAATTGGTACATCACAAAACATAATACGTCTCAGATTTTTTCTTTTGTGGGGTGTTGGAATCTCCCACCATTTGTTTCAAATTTATTTCAATTGTTTCAGCCAAATCAGTCATAGGAGTATCCAGTGGCTCGTTCTCAAAAGGATCTTGCATAAGTATGGAGGTTTTTTCGATAGCAATAAAGATTACTGGTATAACAATTGTAAGGCCTATCTGAACCGCTAGATATTTGTCAAATAAGCCGAAGGGAAGCATAGCAGCAAATACATAGATAATAATATGAACCAAGATACTATAAGCTTTAGGAAAAACAGTGTTTTTTATTCGTTCACATTTTCCCATCGAATCACATAACCGCGCTATAGTACTATCTATTTGTAGCTCCTGAAAATCGTTGAGCATATTACTTTTTTTTGCTCTTTGTATAGATTCAGAATGCGCTACCAGTAGTGCATTGGGGACATTAAATGCTTCAATTTCATTCGAATCAATATATTCTTGAACCCTTTGCGAAAATGGCTGATTTCTAAGGGACTCGCCAAGGGCATAGCACCAAATAATCTGGCGATTGCTTATTTCCTTTACCGTTGATTCATAGTTTTCGTGCTCTTTATTAAAAATACATACCGTCTGCCTTATCAGGGTTCTGGAATCGTTTACAATTGCTCCCCAAATGATTCTGGCTTCCCACCACCTATCGTAGGCCTGGTTGGTACGAAATGCAAGCAACAAGGCCACAGCAGTCCCAAAAACGGCTGTCACTCCAAGCGGTACGGAAATATTTTCCAGAAAACCGTTCTGGTCAAAAAACCCTATTATAATAGAAAATAAGACAATAATTAAGACGTCAACCTTAATTATTTTGAGAAAATAGGAAATGGATATTCGTTTATTTAATAGCATGTTGTTTTCACATTAAGATTAAGTTCATTCTGAGTTACTCTATTCAAGTTTATACGATCCTACCTTTATGAAAGATTTTACATGTATCAATTATAATCATCCGGTACATGGTTTGAAGCTTGATTAATTTAATGAGTGTCCATAATGTTAGATTTTGAGAAATCTTAAGGTAATTTGTTTTATGCTATTGCATATCAAAGCTTTTCACACCCCTCCACCTTTATAAAAAAAACACTATTTCTGATACGTAAATGAGGTTATCGGAAGGTGCAGTTGATTGTGTATTTGCGTACATTAATTGTGTGACTTTATCCATTTCTCCATTTTGGCAAACCTGCTTTAATTTCATTTATTTGCTTGAATTTGAATAAAAAACTATTTCATTTTTGGTTCTACCATAAATTTAGTGGTAATACTGTAATCTATCGTTAGGATTGGCCTTATTCATTTTAGGTATTTTGAATATATAATTGGATAAGAAACAAAATCTGTTTGACCGTAGGGAGTTTTTTTGTTTCCCAATTATATATTGAAAATAGCGTTAAGAAATGAATACAGCCCTGCCTGCGCAGGCAGGCTTGAATTTTTGTTTCTTTTGTTTTAAGACATAAGAAAAAGAAGATCATTCAAGGTGCCAATAGCTGGATAATAGATGGACCTATTATTATTCATACATCTTTTTATTTGTATCAGAAATCTATTTCTTCATTAAATTTGCAGTAGAACCTCATTTTTTTTTAAAGCTGCGAAAAAGCAGTTGGCAAAAATTGCTGATTGCCAACTCCCAACTTTGTTTTTTGCCAACTGCTTTTGCCAACTATGTTTAATGACTATGAGAAGCCTTACTTTTATTCATTTCTGAAATCAAATAATAGGCATCACTCCAAGCGACAAGCGTTCCTTCTGGAAGTGGTTTGAGAAGTTTAATCTCTACCCAACCATCAGCACTAATGCCTGTTCTGACTTCAATAGCATCGAATGTCCATTCGGTTTTTCCTCCTTCTTGATGCGACTTAGCAGTGAAAATATAAGGCTTGCCTTCCTCTTCAATAATTGCCTCTTCAGGTAATGCCATTACCTCAGTATTACTGGTTTCAATTCTGGCAGTAATATACATTCCAGGGATTAAGAAATTCTCTTTTTGGTCAATTTCAGCATGAACATGCACCGCTTTCGGATTCTGCTCAAACTTTTTACCCACAGAATAAATCTTAGCCGACAGATCAGCTCCTGGTGCAGAAGCTACTGAGAATTTAATTTGTTGACCGACTTCCACTTTATGCACATCTTTTTCAAACACCATCAAATCCGCATGAACATGTTCTGTATTCACTATTATGAACATTTCGGTTTGAGGCTCAACATATTGCCCAATCTGCACTTTGACTTTTTCTATAAATCCGTTTATAGGACTGACAACGGGCACATACTGATAAATTTCACCATCCTGTATCTTTTCAATATTTAAACTTAATTGTTTCAATTGAGCTTCATAGCCTTTCACTTCTCCGTTCATGGATTGATAATTAGCTAATGTTTCTTGATAATCTTTCCCTGAACCTACCTCTTCATCATAAAGACGCTTTTGTCTTTGCATTTCCTTTTCAAGATACTGAAACTGACTATAAGCTTTGATATAATTACTTTGAAGATTAGTGAGATTAGGATGAGATAAAAAAGCCAATACTTGTCCTTTTTTTACCTTATCTCCCTCAATTACTTTTATGCTTGTCACATTTGCTCCCAATATGCCCGTAACCGTAGCTTCATGCTGTGGTGGAACTTCTAATTGTCCATTGGCCTCTACAATTCCAGATAGGCTGCGAGTAGGCAAGGAATCGACTTTTATCCCTAAGCTTTCAAACTTAAGATTGGAAAGATGAAGCGAAGATATACCTTCTTCTTTGTGTGCCGATTCTTCTTCTGATTTATCATTCAGCTTATTTTCCTTTTCGGTTGATTTACTATCACATCCTGCAATTGATATCCCAAAAAGGAACAGTGCCAAAATATATATAATTTGATTTTTCATTTCTTATGTTTTTTAAATCCGATGATTTTATGATTTATTCTGATGTTTTTAAATAATATTCTAATTGATAGCGACTATCTAAATATTTGCCAAAGGCATTCCATGAATCCACTTCTATACTTATAGCATCTCTTATATTTTGTAGAAATGAAACATAATCGATAGCTCCTTCTCGATAGGCTGCAATAGCACCTTTCCGCTGCTCTGTCGCTAAAGGCAAAGCTTCATCACGATAATATTTCCAAGAGTTATACCATTTCAAAATACTGTTCTCGAACACGATTGTATTGATTATTCAATTCTAACTGGGTTTGCCGATAATTCTGCTCGGCAATATCCTTTTGAATTTTGGCAGATTGAGACCTACCTAGTTCTGGCCCAAAAAATAAAGGAATTTTAATTCCTACCTGATAGGTATAAAAGCCCGATTGCCCTCCAATTTCTTGCCTGCCGTATTGCCCTTGCAATTTCGGAAGAAACTGTGAACGCCTTTCTCTAATGGTGGCATTTGCCACTTCAACTTCTTGTTCTGAAATATCTAAGAGTGGATGACTTCTTAAGGAATCT
>NZ_JAGXGF010000098.1 GCF_024636815.1 Marivirga sp. | reverse complement strand
GTATTTATAGAACACGCAGAAGGCGAAATTAAAAAATCATCTCTTGAGGCAGTATCTTATGCTGCCGCAATGGGAGAGGATGTAACTGCAATCGCTCTAGGTCCAGTAGACGAGGCAGTTTTGAAAGCAGCTGGAAAAGCAGGAGCTTCAAAAGTTTTGCATGCTGCAGACGCGAAATTGGAAAAAGGTTTGATCCTTCCTTATGCAAAAGTAATTGCACAGGCAATGGAAAAAGTTGGAGCCAAAATATTAGTGCTTGCTAAATCATCTTTGGGAGATCCAGTGGCAGCAAGAATTGCAGCTAAATTAAAAGCTGGCTTTGTTTCTAACGTAGCTGATTTACCTGATACATCAAGTGGTTTTACCGTAAAAAGAAGTATTTATACTGGTAAAGCGTATGCAAATGTGGAAATGACCACAGAGACAAAAATTATCGGAATAAAGAAAAATGCAGTTGAGATGAAAGAAGATGGTGGAGATGCTTCTGTTGAAGCTTTTGAGCCAACTTTAGATGATTCAGACTTTGCAGTAAAAATCACTTCTCAGGATAAGCAAGAAGGCGAAATCTTATTACCGGAAGCTGAAATTGTAGTTTCAGGTGGTAGAGGAATGAAAGGTCCTGAAAACTGGGGAATGATAGAAGATTTGGCTAAAACTTTAGGAGCGGCTACAGGTTGTTCAAAACCAGTTTCTGATATTGGATGGATACCTCACCACGAGCACGTAGGACAAACAGGAGTAAAAGTTTCTCCTCAGTTGTATGTTGCAATTGGTATTTCTGGAGCTATTCAGCATTTAGCTGGAGTGAATTCTTCTAAATATATCTTAGTGATCAACAAAGATGAAGAAGCACCGTTCTTCTCAGCAGCAGATTATGGTATTGTAGGGGATGCTTTTGAAGTTGTCCCTAAATTAACTGAAGCGCTTAAAGCAGCACAAAACTAAAATTCACTTGTGGATAAAATCAAATTAGAAATATTAGGTCTATCGTCTAGTCAGTCTCAATCAGGTTCGTTTGCCTTAGTTTTAGGTGAAGCGCCCGGTAGCAGAAGATTGCCGATCATCATTGGTATGTTTGAGGCACAGGCTATCGCTATTGAAATAGAGAAGATTGTTCCTAACAGACCCATGACACACGATTTATTCAAATCCTTTGCTCACAGTTTTAATTATGCCGTAAAAGAAATTGTGATTTCGGATTTGAAAGAAGGTGTGTTTTTTGCTAAAATTATTTGTGATAACGGCATAGAAATCATAGAAATAGATAGCAGACCTTCTGATGCCATTGCAATCGGAATTCGCTTTGATGCTCCTATCTATACCTATGAGAAAATTATGTCAGAGGCGGGAATAGTACTTTCAGATGAGAAAGAAGATGAAGATATTTCTGAATTGAAAAAGCCGGTAGAAAAATCATCTTCACCAGGACCATCAAGTCCTCAATCAAAATCCGATTTCGACAAATTGAAAAATATGCCGATGGATAAATTGAATGAGTTGCTGGATAAGATGATTCAAAGTGAGGATTATGAAAAAGCCGCTAAAATCCGTGATGAAATAAATAGACGGAATTAATTTGATTTTCAAACCTGTCAGGTTTCAGCTTGACAAATGTGAAATATGATTTTATTTATCACTTATCAGTTATGTAAAACTGACAGGTTTCTTTATTAAATAGCTTTGCCATTACTGGTGAAGCTATTTTTTTTATTGAAACGAAGTTTCAATAGGGCAAGATCCCTGCCTTCTCAGGGATGACATTCTAATCTTATTTATTGCTTTAATTGAAGTGTTTTTAATCTAAATTAAAGTAGACGAAGTAAATAAACTTGAAAAATTGTGTTCCGTGCGTCATTCCCGCGAAGGCGGGAATCTTGTAAAATTGAAACATGGTTTCAATTACTTCATCTCAGCCACCTCATCAAATAAATCCTTTAGTTCAGGATTCTTTTTTTTTATTAAATTAATTTTCCATTCCCTTTTCCATTTCTTTAATTGTTTCTCTCTTATTATTGCTTCTTCAATGGATTCATAAAATTCATAGTAAATTAAGTCAGTACATTTGAATTTGGTTGTAAAGTTTGAACCTTCACCAATCTTATGTTGGTAAGACCTTTCTGATAAATTAGCGGTTACACCTATATAGAGTCGAGCGTGTAAAATTACTTTGTATGTAAATATATCCTCCTTTGGGTTTCATAAGGTTTTGGTTAAATATTGATGAAACTATAAAAATTTATTGAGCCAAAACAACCAATTGATTAATTATTTACCTTTAAACGTTAATTCCAACCTCCGTAGCGATGATGCTTAGAACAATGTTTACATGTTTTTATTCAAATTTCTAAAAAAGTATAATTTAAGCTTAAAATACTGAGTAATAATATACTCTTATCATCAAATTATACTAAATTTACAATCGCTTAATATATAGCCATTTTTTGCTCTATTGAGCTTTCAATACTTGGTAAAAATATCATCCTAAGTAGTAATAATGAATTTCTCTGCACTTCTTGCACAGCATCCTGTTTTTGAGTTAGTTAAAAAAAGCGCCCATTCGCTTGGGGTTGAAGCCTATGTTGTAGGTGGCTATGTACGTGATTTAATCTTAAAGCGACCCTCAAAAGATATTGATTTTGTATGCGTGGGCAGTGGGATAGAATTAGCTCAAGAAGTAGCAGCCAATATTGGGCCTAAGAAGAAATTTCAAGTATTTAAAAACTTTGGAACTGCCAGTATTCATCATGAAGATTTGGAACTGGAATTTGTTGGAGCAAGAAAGGAATCCTATCAGAGAGATAGCCGAA
The DNA here is from genome assembly GCF_024636815.1 of Marivirga sp. Taxonomy (GTDB): domain Bacteria; phylum Bacteroidota; class Bacteroidia; order Cytophagales; family Cyclobacteriaceae; genus Marivirga. Next base: position 2,856 of record NZ_JAGXGF010000098.1, on the reverse strand, counting down.
AACCGATAGTAGAAGAAGGTACCCTTGAAGATGACCAAAACAGAAGGGACTTTACTATCAATGCCTTAGCTATAAGTTTAAATGAAGAGAATTATGGTGCATTAATCGATCCTTTTGATGGAGTGAAAGATTTAAAGAAGAAGCTTATCAAAACTCCATTGGAACCTGATGTTACCTTTTCTGATGATCCCTTAAGAATGATGCGAGCTGTACGTTTTGCAGCCCAACTGAACTTTGACATTGCACCAAATACCTTTGATAGTATCATTAAAAATGCAGAACGATTAAAGATTATTTCTGCTGAACGCATTGCCGATGAATTGAATAAAATCATCATGACTGAAAAACCTTCCTATGGGTTTAAGTTGCTTTATCATGCTCAGTTATTAGATAAGTTCTTCCCTGAAATGATGGATTTGCAGGGAGTGGAGGAAAAGAATGGCTTTAAGCATAAGGATAATTTTTATCATACTTTACAAGTATTAGACAATACGGCTGAATATGGAGGTGATCTATGGTTAAGGTGGGCAGCCATATTACACGACATAGCCAAGCCAGCTACCAAAAGGTTTAATCCTAAGCAAGGCTGGACTTTTCATGGGCATGAAGATAAAGGAGCACGCATGGTTCCAAAAATTTTCAAACGGCTTAAGCTACCATTAAATGATAAAATGAAGTATGTGCAAAGACTAGTTTTACTTCATTTAAGACCCATACCTTTGGTTAGGGATAATATTACGGACAATGCGGTTCGTAGATTGCTTTTTGAAGCTGGCGATGACATAGAAGATTTAATGACTCTTTGCCGTGCGGATGTGACTTCAAAAAATATGACCAAGGTGAAACAATTCCGGGCTAATTTTGATAAGGTAGAGCAAAAAATGAAAGAGGTAGAGGAAAATGACCAGGTCAGGAATTTTCAGCCTCCGGTAAGTGGAGAAGACATTATGAAAGCTTTTAATTTATCTCCATGCAAAGAGATTGGGATCATTAAAAGTGAAATAAAGGAAGCTATTTTAGACGGAAAAATTCAAAATAATAAAGAAGAAGCGTATGAATTTATGCTTGGAATTGGTCGAAAACTTAATCTGAAAACTCAATAAATATATAGATGTCAATTAGTTGGCACAGTATTGGTAATCCCTCAACTTAATTAAATATGAATATGCAGAAATTTACTAAACAATTATTGCTTACAATTACGCTGACATTTTTAGCCTTCAATTTTGATTCAATAGCTCAAAATGAAGAAGCTGTTGAAAGAGCAAAAACAAAGTATAATAAATCCATCAGATATAATGATTTTCAAGAAGCAAAAAGTGCTATTCTAGATTTGATAGTATTAGAGCCTAATAATCATTCATATTTAGATTCCTTAGCCTATATGTATTTTGAATTTAATCAATACGCCTCTGCAGCATTAGTGAGTAGAGATGCCTTAAAACGAAATCCAAACAATCAAATGATGTTGCAAATTGGTGCTAAAAGTTTGGATCAATTAGGAGCTTTAGATCAATCATTAAAAATGTATCAAAAGCTTTATACTATTTCAGACGATGGTTATGTCTTATATGAAATAATTCAAAAACAATATGCATTAAAGCAGTATGATGATGCAATGATCAATACAGAGCTTCTTTTAGGAAAAAATATTGTAAATGGTAGTCAAGTTTATGCACAAGATGCATCAGGTAATGAAATTGAAGTACCATTCAAAGCGGTCATTTTAAATTTACAAGGAATGATAGCAAGAGGAAAAGGAGATGAGGAATCTGCAAAAAAATATTTTAATAATGCAATTAAGTTAGCGCCTAACTATTCTTTACCTCAGGAAAATTTGAATCCTAAAGACTAATGTTTTTATTTACTAATTGATTTAAGTGGAATGAACACCCTAAACTGATAATTATGAAACAATTTAAAATTGTATTTTCGGCCTTATTACTTTTTATGAGTAGTGCCGTATTTTCTCAAAATTTAACAGGAGATAACTTCGCAACTGCGAAAGCAGCTGGAAGAGGAACGGTTACTTTCACTTATGTGGAAACTCCAGGATTTGTGTATAAAGATCAAAGTGGTAAATTAACAGGAGTGTGTGTTGATATCATGAATGATTTCTTACAATATGTAAGACAAAATCACGGGATTAATCTGAATGCTCGTTTTTTAGGAAATGGTAGCAGTTTTAGCGCCATGTACAATGGAGTAAAAAACGGTAAAAACGGAGTATTTGGTTTAGGAAATATAACCGTGACAGAAGCTAGAAAAAGTGAAATTTTATTCAGCCCTGCTTTTATTACCAATTTTGCTATTTTGGTTACACACAGTGATGTACCAAGTTTAGAATCAATGAATGAAGTGCCTCAGAAATTCAAAGGATTTACTGCTTATACGGCAAAAGGGACTTTAAATGAAAAAAGAATTAATAAGTTGAAGTCTAATTATTATCCTGAATTAGAAATTAGCTATGTGAACTCAAGTCCCGATGTTTTAGATAAGATTTTATCAGATAAAAAGTCTTTGTCTTATTTAGATTTAGCTTTTTACTTATCAGCTGTAAAAGAACGAAAGCCATTGAAAAGACATAAAGTAGGAGATGAGGGCTCTGAAGAGTTTGCATTTGTAATGCCAAAATCAAGTGATTGGCAACCTATTATTGAAGAGTTTTTTAATGCAAACGGAGGATATAAAAATACTACGGAGTACAAAAAAATTCTTGTTGATCACTTAGGCTTATCAGCAGTGAAATTATTGGATTCTGCAGCAGAGTAAAAGCTGAATTAATTTATGGATCAAAAAGCAGATTTTAAGTATTGGGAATCATTTTTTCAATCATTGCAAATGACCTATTATGGT
>NZ_JAGXGF010000097.1 GCF_024636815.1 Marivirga sp. | reverse complement strand
TTAGAGCACGGATAGATGAAAGGTAATGTAGGCTAAACGCGATCAAAGATTTCGACTTCCGTCTAAAATAAAATTCAGTAATTACTTTTTAACTGCAATAAGTCTGATAACATCAGCTTTACCCTTATGAAAATCACCTTCAGACAAATTTGTATCCAAACTTTCCAGTTTTTCAATTTTTAGATCTTGAAAATCATCTCTTAACATTGATTCAGTGTAAAGCATGTCTATACTTTTAGGACCACCAGTATTATTATCAAGTTGATTAGGATTAAAAGCTTCCAAAATAAGTCGACCTCCGGGCTTTAACCATTTTACTGCTTTTTGATGAGCAATTTTTCTTAATTTTTCAGGAAAATGTGCATAGATTAAAGCCACCACATCCACTGAGTTTTCTTTAAAATCCTTTTCATGGATATCAGCCACTTCATAATTGAGACTTACACTCTCCTGCTTAGCCAAAGCTTTAGCTTTTTCTTTAGCAGAAGAACTGAAGTCAAAGGCATTTACCTCCCAGCCTAATTTGGCGGCAAAAACAGCATTTCTTCCTTCTCCATCGCAGGGTAAAATGATTTTACCTTTAGGTAGGTTTTCTAATTGTTCACGCAAGAATTCATTTGGTTCAGTTCCATAAATAAATTCATCTTTGGCGTATCTTTCGTTCCAGAATTCAATCATTGGTGGGATTTTTAGAGTCTAGAGTCTAGAATCAAGACGAAATCTAGGTTCTAGACTCTAGGTTCTAATTTTATTTTTTTGGTAAATCGCAGTTTCCGCTAGCACAACTTCCTCCTCCACAACCTTGATTAAACAAGGCTAAAAAAGTAAAAAGGGCGCCTATGCTTCCTGCAAATATTTCTGACTCTGTAATGCCTACAAAGACTAAATATAGCCCTATAGCCAACCTAAGCCAGCGCATGAAAGTCCAAGGGGTATGTAAAATAGTCTTAATCATGCAATTTTTCTATTGAGTGAAGTCCATGCTCCACCATTATAAACTTTTTCATAACCTTTTGCTTTCAAAATACCTTTTGCACGTCCACTTCTCATTCCGGAAGCGCAACAAGTAATAATGGCTTTATCCTTATTTTTCAATTTAGATAAATTAGAATCAAGACTTTCAACAGGAATATTTATTGCTTTTTTAATATGTCCGCTTTGAAATTCTCCTTTTGTTCTTACATCTAATATAATAGCTCCATCATCTGCTAATGCTTTCATATCAACAGCTGGGCCCATTCCGAATAATTTTCTCAGGAAACTCATAAGGCCATTGCATAGTTTTCAGCCGCAAACCAAGAACCACCATTATGGCAATCAATCCCTTTGGACTGCAATATCTGTTGTGCCATTCCACTTCTGTTTCCTGATGCAAAACACAAAATAATTTCACCTTCAATCTTGCTGATTTCCTCAGCACGAGATTCTACTTCATTTAAAGGAATATTCAATGCGTCTTCTGCGTGACCCATTGCAAATTCTCCTTCTGACCTTACGTCAATTATTGTTTTATTTGAATTTTTCATTTTTTCTTCTTTATGAATTATAATGCTAAGTAACGGACTTTCAAAGGATAGGATAGTAACAGTTGTTACATATTGGAGAATGGGAAATTTAGATTAGCGAATAAAAATGAATATATTAAACGCAATGGATGAAAAATTAATTTCTTTCCATATTAAAAATTATCGCTCTTAAAATCTTTGATCAATGGTAATATTAAATTATCAAACCCATCCAATTCTTTCAAAAACTTCATATACTTTTAAACCCAGATAGGCATCTGTTGCAGCATAATCAAGTTGTGCTTGTGTGAGTTCTGATTTCTCCCAATTGGAGGTTTGCTGAGCTTTGGAAATTCTTTTATTAAGAAAAATCGCTGTCAGATTTTTAGCGCCACTTTGTAGCATTCCGTTTTCTCTTGCTATGGAACCAATATCCTCAAAGCCTGCCGGTTTAAATTTTCTTAATTTCTGCAAGTCTTTCAAATCATCATGAATAGCAGCTCCCGTTTTAATGATGGAAGGATCTTCAAAAATCCGGATTAAATCACCCGGAAAACCACACATTAAATTACGGATAAGAAATACCTCCTCTTCTGTAGCCAGCTGTATAAGAGAAACAGGATTATACTGTCCTTTTCTAAAAACAGGCTTGGCTTCGGTATCAAAACCTAATATTTCGGCTCTCCACAGCTTGGGAATTACCTCTTCCCAATCTTTATCTTTCTCCACCAATGTAATTTCGCCTTCAAATTTCCAAAGAGGCAATTCATTGATTTCTTCTTTCGAGATCTCCTTTACAAAATTCATTTATCAGTAAATCTTCTTATTTTAATATTAAGATATGCGAATAATATCGTCATAAACGGACTTATGATATTAAAAAATGCATAAGGCGCATAAGTCCAAGTTGAAACACCTAATACCGATGATTGAGTTGCTCCACAGGTATTCCATGGAATTAAAACACTAGTCACTGTACCTGAATCCTCTAACGTTCTACTCAATACCTCGGGTTTTAAACCACGTTCTCTATACGTTTCTGCGAACATTCTTCCAGGCACTACAATCGCCAAATATTGATCGGAAGCAGTGACATTGAAAAACACACAAGTTCCGGCAGTTGATGCCACCAATGAGCCTGTTGAATTTGCTAATTTGATGATAGAAGCTGTGATTACTCGCAACATATTGGTTGACTCCATCACTCCTCCAAATACCATAGCGCAAACAATTAACCAAATGGTATTCAACATACCTGCCATCCCACTAGTGGAAAGTAAATCATTTACCATATCATTATTGGTGGTAACACTAATATCTCCATACATAGACAACATCACTGCTTTATAAGATTGTTCAAAGAGATTTCCTCCACCACCCGAAATGATTTCAATAATTTGCGGCTGAAAAATGATTGCAAATGCACCTCCTAATAACGAACCGATCAAAAGAGCTGGAATTGCAGAAATCTTTTTTACGATCATAAATATCACTGCTGCAGGGACTAAAAACAACCATAAATTAATATTGAATTTATCCTGAATTGCCGCTTGAACTAAGCCTACCTGCTCGATATCGGTTTCTGAGCTATTCATAAAACCTAAAACTAAGTATATAATCAATGCAATGGATAATGATGGAATCGTAGTGTAAGCCATATAACGAATATGAGTAAACAAATCCGTTCCAGCCATAGCGGGTGCAAGATTAGTAGTATCACTTAAAGGAGACATTTTATCACCAAAATATGCTCCTGAAATAATAGCTCCTGCTACTACTCCTTCGCTCATACCCAAGGTTTGTCCAATTCCTAACAACGCTAAGCCCAATGTAGCAATAGTACTCCAGGAGCTTCCTGTTGCCACTGAAACGATCGCACTCACAATGCAAGCTGCAAATAGAAAAATGGTAGGGTTTAATATATTTAAGCCATAGTAAATCATGGCGGGGACAATACCGCTTAACAACCATGTACCAGCCAAAGAACCTATTAATAATAAAATCAATATAGAAGACATAGCCGAACTAATGCTGCTGACTATGCCATCAAGCATAGTTGACCATTTAAAACCAACCTTTAAAGCAATAATAGCAGCAACTCCAGCTGATAATATCAAAGCAATTTGGTTAGAACCATCTAAAGTTCCATCACCAAAGAAATAAACATTTAAGCTTAAAAGAAAAATTAAAAATATTATTGGAATCAGTGCTTGTAGTAAACTTGGCTTGAGCTGCTTGTCCGTCATGGAAGTTAAATCAAAATATTAATTTTAAATTAATTCGAAATATAATAAAAATAAGGAGCTCTTTGAATTTTAGAACCTAAATTTACTCATATATGATTAATGAATCTTATACAAATGCCCTCAAGCCGGGCAGGCTTTTACTTTTTCATTGATAAAAAGTAAACAAAAATCTAGGGCTGTATTTATTTCTTAACGATATTTTGAATTCACAGGAGGGAAATAAAAAAACTCAACCTCCTTGCAGGAGGTCTCAAACATTTTTATTTCTATTCCTCTTTTTGAATCCAAAATCCCTAAAATAAATAATGCCCGTCCTACAGGCTTACTATGACACTAAATTAAAATATTAAAAAAAATTACACTATTTCAAGTTATCAGTCAGCAAGCAATTCATGTAATTCCTGTCCTACTTGAGTACCAATGGCAACTCCCATCCCTCCTAGCCGTACTCCAATTGCAATTTTATCGGATATTTTTTTTATGATCGGTGATTTAGTTTTGCCAAATGCCATGATACCTGACCATTCCATATCAATTGAAAATTCTTGATCAGGTAAAATCAATTCTTTCAAATCATGTAGAATAGCTGATTTAATTTTAGGATTAATTCCAAATTCGGTGGTGTCTTCAGTAGATTTATCTAGGTTCCGACCTCCGCCAATCAAAACTCTGTCCCCAACATTTCTGAAATAGAAATAGCCTTCATCATAGTGAAAAACACCTTTAAATTTTAAATTCTCGATTGGATGAGTCACTAAAACCATTCCTCTTCCAGGATTGATATCTTCCTTATTAAACCATTTTTGAGCAAATGCATTAGTACAAATTGCTAACTTTTTAGCTTCTAAGTAAAAGGATTGATTAGCAGATTGGCAATGTAGTTTTACACTATCATGCTCTTCTTGAAAATCTTTCGCCTCACAACCCGTAATGATTTTAATGCCCGTTTCATTACACAAAGACCACCAACTCTTGATCATTTTGCCAGTATCAATCTGTCCTTCGAAGGGATTCGAGACAATAGTTTCAATATCATTTGACTTGAAACCAAATTCTTGAATCAAATTAGGTTTTAGGCTGTAGACATCATTCTTGAATATGCTGCTGAGCAATTGATTATAATGATCTAAATACTCTAAGGCAGGAAGTTCGGCTTTTCTAATGACTTCAAACCCTCCATTTTCCTCAAAGCCTATGTTTTTCTCTCCCAAGATATTTCGAAGCGCTAATAACCCCTTCCACCTTTTCTCTACTAAAGCTAACTGTTCGTCTTCGCTAAGTCCATTTCTGTCATCCACTAATTCTGTCAAGCTTCCAAAACATGCAAAACCCGCATTTTTTGAACTTGCACCACTTGGAAAAACTCCCCTTTCAATTATGGCGATTTCAGCTTTAGGATATTTCTTCTTCAAATGGTAGGCTGTTGAACAACCCACTATGCCTCCACCTACTATGATATAATCGTATTTCGTTAAACTTTCTCTTTCCCAAAAACTCAGCATGCATAATAAATTTTTATCAATAGTTGAAAAATAGGTCTATTTCAACGAGATTGCTTTATAAAACCTGTAATATTTTATAAAAATCACTTTCAAATTCAATTCAATCTGATAAACAATCAATTTCATGAACTTAACTTCCATCATTAATAAAGCGCAGGATTCTAAATTTTATTTATGGCTTCTTAATCAGGGATTGAACCGAATGATTCCTTTCAACAAACCGCATGGATTTAAAATCACGAAGATTACACCCGATAAAATTCAAACCAAACTACCCTATAAGAAAAGAAATTTGAATCATATCAAGGGAATTCATGCCTGTGCGATGGCTACCATTTCTGAATATACTACCGGCTTGATGATTTTATATAAGCTGGATGTAAAAAAATACCGCATTATCATGCAGAAGTTGGAAATGGAATATCATTTTCAGGCGAAGATGGATGCCTTTGCTGAGTTCTCCATTGATGAAGACTGGGTGAAAAATAAAGTGGAAAAGCCTTTAGAAACAGAAGATGCTGTGGTTATTCCGTGTGAAATAAAACTGTATGACAAAAATGAAAATCACTTGAGTACTGGGAAAATCTATTGGCAAATTAAAGAATGGAAGAAAGTGAAGACTAAGCTTTAAAAACTTTATCAATTCAATACCTTTGGGTGAAATATTCTTTGCTTTCATTTTCTCCCAATTTTTTCTACTATATAACTAGCTCGATTGGCTTATTGCTAAGCTAATCAAAGAAACTCACCCCTGATTCGTCTTTGACAAATCTTCCCCTCTCTTCGGAGAATAGAGGGGAGAAATATCGCACAGATTTACATCTTTTTTTTAAACGGATTAAGAGATTAATTATCAAAAATTTTATGAGGATTGCTAAAATGTTCCCTTTCTCTTTTTAAAGAGAAGGGTGGTCCGCTAGCTAGCAGATCGGGATAGCCTGCCAACCTCTGGCTTGAACGACTTTAAAGATAATAGGCATACTTATGGGGAATTTTCATTTGCCATTGAAGTGAAAGATAATCCAAGAACAGGAGGAAAAGTGATGAAATTAGATGTTTATAAAGAGTATCCGAAACCAAAAAGGCCCGTAAGATTATAAATCTCACGGGTCTTTTTTAAATTCTTTTACTTCTTTTATTCAAATTCAGAAGGATAACATTTTACATCATTGCATCTTTCACGAATCATTTCATAAGCTTTTAAATCACCCAGCTCTCCAGCCTTGCTTAAATCAAGACAACCTTCAGAAAGCTGACCGTATTCAATTCTTAAAACACCCCTTAGATAGTAAGCATCCACATTATCTTTATCCTTTTCAATGATTTTTGTACAGTCATTTATGGCATCCTGATAAGCTTCTAATTGCTGTTTTGCTTGTCCTCTTTTATAATATGCGTCTAAATTATTTTCATTGAGCTCAATGGTTTTAGTATAATCATTGATCGCTCCATAATAATCCTGGAGTAAATATTTGATATTCCCTCTTTCAAAATATGCTTCTGAAAAATCCGCTTTTGCTTCTATTGCTTTGTTATAATCCTTCATAGCGCCATGAACATCCGCAAATTTTTGTTTGATATTACCTCTCATATAATAAGCCTGATGCGCTTGTGGATCTAATTTTATAGCCTCGTTAAAGCTTACAATAGCCTCCATATATTCTTTCTCTTCAAATTTATTGATACCATTCTCAATAAATTCTGAGGCTTTTTTCTGCTGAGCTACTGCAACGGAAATACAAAAAACCATTGTTATACTCAAGACTAATATTTTTGATAATCGATTCATAATGAAAATAAGTATGTTGAATGATATTGCATGCAATAAGTTTGCCAATGTTACAGAAGCATTCAGCTTTATTGCACTAATCAAATTTAATTATAAGTTTAATTAAAACAATAGCTAAAATCAAGCTGAACTTACATCTATTTACTTCTTTAAAGGAAATATCATTTTATAATCAGCTGATACTTTTCCTTTACTGATATTTCCTAATTTACCTTTCAAAATTCGCTTTTTAAAAGCTGAAACATGGTCTGTAAAAAGAATGCCATCTATATGATCATATTCATGCTGGATAACTCGAGCTACAAATCCATCAAATTCTTCTTCGTGCTCTTCCCAGTTTTCGTCAAAATATTTTATCCTAATATTAGGCTTACGATTCACATCCTCCCGAATATTAGGAATGCTTAAGCAACCTTCTTCAAAAGCCCATTCTTCTCCCTCTTCCTTTAATATTTCCGGATTAATAAAAGCCTTCTTTACTTTAGGCTCATCGTCATCATCATCAATTGGGTCAGTATCAATCACAAATAATCTTAAGCTTTTGCCAATTTGAGGAGCAGCAAGCCCAACACCATTTGCATTGTACATGGTTTCAAACATATCATCCACCAATGCTTTCACATCCATCTCCCCTTTTTCTATATCTTTCCCCCTTGTTTTGAGAACAGGGTGCCCATAGGCTACTATAGGATAAATCATAATTTAATTTTCTTCTAAAAATTGTTGTAAAATAATTGCCGCACTAATTTTATCTATATTACCCGATTTCTTATTCCTTTGTTTCCTATTGGATCCGGAATGTATCATGGCTTGCATAGCTTCTTGCGAACTAAAGCTTTCATCTTGCAAATGTAAGGGCATTGTTGGGAACTTCTTTCTAAAAAGATTAATAAATGCATCAACATGACGGGTAGCGTCAGTAGCTTCTCCTTCTTCATTGGTAGGATAACCACAAACCACAGCTTCTACTTCTTCTTTTGTGAAATACTCGGATAAGTACAGGATTAAATCTTTGGAATGAACCATTTCTAAGGGTGAAGCAATGATTTTCAGTGGATCTGTTACTGCTAAACCAACTCTTTTGGTACCATAATCTATTGCTAAAACTCTAGGCATGTCATCAAATAAATTTGTATTATTTCTAGCGGTTGTCTAAAAGAAAACTGTTTAATTCAAACGGATAAGCGAATCAAACTTCTTTCTGACTGATTTTTCCAGCATCAGGGCTTTGGGGAAAAGAACTTCATTTTCAATTTTAGCGTGTACTTTCAGTTTATCTTCGAAGCGTTCCAATTCTGAAAAAAGAACTTTTACATTCAGTGGTGATTCTTGGTCCACAGGATATTGATCCATCAAAAAACGAATACCTTTCATTTCATCATCATGCACCTCATGGTCAATAGCAAATTTCTGCATATTGAAGTTGGGGTACTTATAAAAAAATGCAGATGGATTCTTCTTTTTATCTTCTATTGCTTTGAGTTGGGAAATATATTCGAACAGGGTGTCTTCTTCCTCATATATATGGTGAACAAAATCTTCCACAAACAAAGGAAATACATCCTTAATTTCTCTTTCTACCGGTGCCAAATCAGGAGAAATGCTATTCAACTTATTTACCAATTTCACTAAAAATGGTAAATCTTTTTTTATAAAAATGAAATGAGCATGTTTAAGATAAGTAATCACCAAATCAATGGGGAAAGATAATAATCTGATATTTTCTATTTCCTCATTTTGATTGATTTTCTCCAATTCAGAAACTACATAATTCAGGTCAACTTTCTTGGTTTTGCATACTTTTTCCAATGAATCTTCAGCAAATTCATAGTATTCTATACCTAAATAATAGAGAACGGAAGCAAAAACGTAATTTTCTGCAACTAATTCCTTTATTTTCTTTTGAGAGTATTCCACTTTAACTAATTTAGGTATATTACAAAGGTAATTTAATTTTAAAGCTTTTCAATCCAACGATTTACTAATTTCCTGCGTTATTTGTTAAAATAAAAATCTTTAAACGTGCAAAACAATAAAAATAGTTCATTTCAGATCAAACTGCCGATCATCATTTTCTCCACTTTGGCGGCAGGCATATTGATTGGCGCCACTATGGCGAATCCTTCTTCCAATAAAGATACTGTTTTAGAGGGAATTACAAGAATAAAAGAGATTCTTTTGCAGGTTGATCAAAACTATGTGGAAGAGGTGGACACCGACAGATTGGTGAATAGCGCCATTGAAGGAATCGTTAAAGAATTAGACCCCCATACCTCTTACATTCCCGCTAAAGATTTGGAAATGGTTTCTGCTGATTTAAAAGGAAATTTTGAAGGTATTGGGATTGAATTCAATATTTTTAATGATACCCTTTATGTGGTAGCACCTTTGAGCGGAGGTCCTTCTGAAACTGCCGGCTTACAGTCTGGCGATAAAATCATAGCTGTGGATGGTAAAAACATAGCAGGGACCGGTTTAACCAACAGACAAGTCCATGAAAACTTGAGGGGAGAAAAAGGCAGCGAGGTAGAATTGAAAATTATGCGATCAGGCTTAAAGGAGCCGGTTGAATACACAATCATTCGAGATAAAATTCCTCAATTTTCTGTTGATGTGAGTTATATGGTAGATGATGAAATCGGTTATATTAAAGTAAGCCGTTTTTCCGCTACTACTTATAATGAGTTTATGGAAGCCTTAAATAAATTGAAAGAAGAAGGTTTAAAGAAATTAATATTGGATTTACAGGATAATCCTGGTGGCTATATGGATAAGGCAATCAGCATGGCAGATGAATTCTTGAAAGATAATGCCTTAATAGTTTATACAAAAGGAAAAGAGCAAAGATACAATTCTGAAGCCAGAGCTATTAAAGAAGGAAAATTCGAAGAAAGTCCTTTAATTGTACTGATTAATGAAGGAAGTGCTTCCGCTTCAGAAATTGTTTCGGGTGCTATTCAGGATAATGACAGAGGTTTGATAGTGGGAAGAAGATCATTCGGAAAAGGTTTGGTTCAAATGCCGGTTCCTTTAAAAGATGGTTCTGAATTGCGATTGACCATCTCAAGGTATTATACACCTTCAGGAAGGTCTATTCAAAAACCCTTTGGTGAAAATCCTAACGAATATAGAGAGGATATGAATTATCGCTATGAGCATGGGGAATATTTCGTAGCTGACAGCATCCAATTTGATGATTCATTGAAATATACTACTTCAAATGGTAGAATTGTATATGGTGGCGGAGGTATAATGCCTGATTATTTCGTACCGCTTGATACTGCTCAGACTTCAACATATTTGAATAGATTATTCTTAAGCAATACCTTAAGACAATACACTTTCTCTTATTATGAAAAGAATAAAAAGTTGTTGGAGAACATGGGAATGGAAGGATTTATCAATAATTTCCAAGTGACCGATAAAATGCTAAATGAATTGACAAGCCTGGCTAAAAGCAATAATGTTGAGTTTAATGAAGAAGGCTTTAACAAATCTAAAGAGTTAATAAAACTTTATAGCAAGGCTTACATAGCGAGAAATATTTGGAATAATGAGGGCTTCTACCCTATCTTTAATCAACAGAATGAAGTGTTCCTGGAAGCACTTAAACTTTTTGATAGAGCTGAAACATTAGCTAAGAAATAATTTTTTAGAATTTTAATAATATGGCATATTACGTAAGAAAAGGAAACATACCACCTAAAAGACATACTCAATTCAGACAACCAGATGGAAGTTTGTATGCGGAAGAATTAGTCAGTTCTTTAGGGTTTTCAGGTATTTATTCAAATCTATATCACATAAATCCTCCAACTCGGGTTAAGGAGATTAAAAAGTCTGTGGCTTATGGAGCCAAACCTGATAAAGATTTACCACTACAACAAATTCACTTAAATACATCAGGTGTTAAAAATACAGGAAGTGATTTCCTTGACAGCCGAAAAGTATTATTGATGAATGATGACGTTTCCATGGCGCTTTGTATGCCGAGTCGCCAAAGCATGGATTATTACTATAAAAATGCGGAAGCAGATGAGTTATTATTCATTCATGATGGCAGTGGCTATATGTATTCCCAATTTGGAAAGCTAAAAATTCAAGCGGGTGATTATGTAGTAATACCTAGAACCACAATCTATAAACTGGAATGGGACACAAGTGAAATTCGATATCTAGTTATGGAATCAGCTAGCCCAATAGAAACGGTAAGCCGATATAGAAATGAATTGGGTCAACTATTGGAACATTCTCCTTATTGCGAGCGTGATATTCATCCTCCACAGGAAATGATTACAGAAGAAAGCAAAGGAGATTATCATGTTAAAATTAAAAAAGGCGGTTATATTCATCATTATGTTTATGATCACAGCCCTTTTGATTTAGTAGGTTGGGATGGATTTTTATATCCTTATACGCTATCCATCCATGATTTTGAGCCGATAACTGGCAGAATCCATCAGCCGCCTCCCGTACATCAAACTTTCCAGGCAGCGGGTTACGTGATTTGTTCTTTTGTACCAAGATTATTCGATTATCACCCTGATGCTATTCCTGCACCTTATAATCACAGTAATATTGATTCCGATGAGGTATTGTATTATGTGGAAGGTAACTTTATGAGTAGAAAAGGAATAGATAGAGGTTCTTTTACGCTCCATCCTGGAGGTTTACCTCATGGACCACACCCTGGGACAGTAGAAAAAAGTATAGGAGCAAAAGAAACTGAAGAACTGGCCGTAATGTTGGATACTTTCAAACCACTTTTCGCTACTGAAGAAGGTAAAGAATTTATGGATAAGAAATATCCAATGAGTTGGACTGAATGATTTAACTCTTAATTTTATAAGGAGATGAAAACAATTCTCAATTCGCAGTTTGCGAATTGAGAATTGTTAATCTTGATATTGAATTGGCACAAGCTATCTCAAGCAAATTGATAATTCTTAAGCTTCTCATTATAATTGATTTTACTTTTCAATGTTTCTTATTGAATTTCCAAGCTTTCGTTTCCAATTTTTTCTATTTTCTTTTTGCATGAACAAAAAGAAACAAAAATTCAAGAAAGTTTAATGTCAGCCAGAGGCTGACCAGCCTCTGGCTGGCTTCTACCCTCAAACCCTGCGCTGGCCCGCTAAATTTTCCTCCCTCCCGCTTTTCCGAGTTCCTCGGAAGTTGTCGGGTTAATTCTTTTGCAACAGTAGAAAAACAAAAACATTAATTGGCTGGTATGGTGTCATTATTTTTATCAGAATATAATATGAAAAATGCTTATTCTATCCACCCGCCTTTACACCAATTAGTTACATCACCCGAATTTTTCATTTCTATGTAATACACAATTCCTTGGTTTTTATGAATTTCAATAATCGCCACTATATGTTGATCGTTGGTAGTGTGGTATGAAAGTTGAGAATAAACCCTTGGAAAAGCCCCTTTATGTGTTGGTTTGATTTTAAACCTTTTATCATTTTTCAATTCAAGATGAGTTAATCCAGAAGCATTAAGATTTAATGAATCTACATTTGTTAATTTAAAATCTAAACATCTTGGGTAATGGAAAATGTCAAATTGTCTATGAAGTTCTGTCCACAATGTAAATTTCTTGTCTGGTTTATCATCATCAAGAATTACATTTCTGTAGTAGTCAAACGCTATTTGTTCATATGGAGGTACTTGTCCAATAGCGAAATCACCAAATAATAAGAAAAAGGGGATTAGTAAAATTTTCATCTT
The DNA here is from genome assembly GCF_024636815.1 of Marivirga sp. Taxonomy (GTDB): domain Bacteria; phylum Bacteroidota; class Bacteroidia; order Cytophagales; family Cyclobacteriaceae; genus Marivirga. Next base: position 32,491 of record NZ_JAGXGF010000097.1, on the reverse strand, counting down.
GCCTTACTTATTGAGTATAATCCATCTAATTTGTGGCCATTAAAAACACAAACCTGAAGTAAGCAATTCCTAAGCCATATAACAAATTCACAAATTAAAATAAATATATTTTATCAGTTAATAATAATTAATAGAATTTGAAATGATAAGTTTCACTGATGGATGATGATTCCATTTAAACCTATTTTTAATGGTTTTTAGCCTGAATGTTATTCGACAAAGTAACTAATCACCTGCTTGCAATCTTATAATAAGCGCATTCATTTCTGCAATTTCTTTTTCTTGAGCCTTTATAATATCATCTGCCAGTTTTCTTACTTCAGGATCTATTATTTCTGCTCTTTTGCTTGTGAGTATGGCTATTGAATGATGTGGAATCATTGCTTTCATATACAGTACATCACCAACTGGAGTTTGTGTCCTCACTAAAGTTAAAGCACTCGCAAAAAGAATTACACTACCCAAAATAATTCCAATATTTTTCTTTCTGTTCATGTACATTTTTAACATAAAAAAAAGCATGATCACGGCCATAGCAGAAATCCCTAAACAAGCCATGTAGAAACGGGTAAGGCTGAAATAAACATGATCTATTTCATATGTATTAAAATACATGGTTATGTACATTGCGGTAAAGGATGCTAGCAACATCAATACGAATTTTGTATAGTGGCTTTTGCTTTCCTTGCCTTGATTCATTCTATGACTATTTTCCATTTCTTTTAAGTGATTATTCTTTTGCTATCACTAACATTTTAGCTGTGGCGAACACGTAATAAAAATAATAAGCTATCCTGCGGTGAAATTAATTTCTGAATTCTTTGTAATGGAAAACCTTTAGAACTGGAAAGTTTGTGTAGAAACCCTAAGTATGGAAACTTTAAGAAGATACCTTTTAGCCATGCTTCAAATAAATGTTAAAAGTAGTAAAACTATCTACCTCACTTTCCACTTCAATTTTTCCGCCCTGGTTGCTAACCATTTTGCTAATGATAAATAAACCCAATCCAGTTCCTTCTATATGTGGTTTCAATCGTGAAAATTTTGAAAATATTTCCTCTTTCTTTTCCGGCTCAATACCAACTCCGTTATCAGTCACTGAAATTAGGGTAAACTCTCCGGCTTCTTCTGTTTTTATGAAAATCTCAGGGGTGGTGTCATCTTTAGAAAATTTAATGGAATTAAAGATTAAATTATAGAGGATACTTCTGAGGTTCTTTTTTGAAAACTGAATTTCGGGAACAAGAATATTGGTAGTAATCTTGGCATGGGATTGATAGATTTGATTTTTCAAAGTTAGCTTTACATCCTCCAAAATCTTTTCAATATTAACTTTATCAGCAAGGTCGCTCGCATCAGTACCGATCTTAGCAATATGCGTAAGTTCACTTATAATATCTTTTAAAGAATGTGCTGATTCTTTAATCATTTTCAAATATTTCTTGGTATCATCTTTATTCTCATCGGTCTTTGAACGATCTATTAAATCAACCAAGGCAATCAAATTTGATATGGGGCCATTTAAATCATGAGAAACAGAGTAGATAAAAGTTTCATGCTCACCATTTATCTTTTCAATAATTTTTTTATCATTAATCCGACCAGTGATATCCACAAAAGTTATAACTACACCATTCGTAATATTTTCTTTCTTAATGATGTAGGGAAGTATATTCATCTGAAACCATCGCTTGTCTGGCGTTTGAATTTCATCTTCATAATCAATGTTAGTCGTTATTACTTCTTTAATGACTTCTACCAATCCATTGAGTTGAGTAAGAGCTGGTATATTATAAATAGATTTTCCAATATGCTCTTTCGCTAACTTAAAGTGAGTATTTGCTGGTGGACTGAACTTTCTTAGAATCATGTCAGCGTCCACAAACAGCTGAGGTATAATCGTATTTCTAAAATAGTTCTCTAACTCTTCGTTTAGCTCAACAAGTTTTTTTATTGCCTTTTTCTCAACTTCTACTTTCTCACTCATAATAATAAATTATACTGACTATTTTAAGGATACACCCTCATTTTGGAGACAGGTATTAAACAACCAAAGGTATAACTCATCAATGATCATAATCTTACATTAAAATCATTATGTGTTATATTATTCACACTTATTGAGATATTACTTAATAGTTGTGATTGGAAAATGAAAAATGCTGGCCGTAAAACCGGACTTCATGTTATTAAGAACTTCTCGAGTTGAGATGGGAGATTAATTTTGTGTCTCGAATTAATAATTTACTTGTCTTGATTTTTTAATCCAATTGTCTGACTTAGAAAGTTAAGTGTCGGAAATATTTTAAAATATTCTGCGGAATAACCCGTATAATTACCGAAAGACATACTTCCCGAACTTAAATTTTCATCAATACTAGTGGAGATTCCTAATCGAAAACCTTGAGATAAGTCTTGAGCTTTTGCGCTAAATACTGCATAAAAAATACTTATTAACCTGAGTTCGATTCTAATTTAGGATTCAGAACGCCTGTAAATAGTGAGTTTCAACTAAAAATTCTGAAGCAATAGCGGGCTATTATAAGGAATTTTTAGGAAGAAAATCGCTGTTTAGAGGTGGGATAGGAAAAGCTTTTCCATATAATCCAATATACTGCGTTATCTTCCCTCGATATAGCACGCTATATCTTCTCAAAGACGCCTTGTCTATTGAATTATATGAAAATCTGAATTTACAAATTAGAGTCGAACTCAGGTTATTAGAATTAAGGTTATATTTTTCATTATTAATTAAGTATTTAGAGTGACTATAAATGTTTAACGCTAAGGTTTTAAAACCTAGGCCACTCCAGCTAAATAGTAGATCTCTAAGTAAAACTAACTGCCAGAAATGAATAGTGCTAATCGTTCTATGTTTTTAACGCTAAATATATTTACAGTTTAAGGGGCTTTCCATATATAGCTGATAAAAAGCAATTTTTTCCTAAAACCTTACATCAGGTGCTAACGTTAGAATTTTTACAACCTTAAAAAAATAATAATTATGGCCGAAATAGAAATAGAAAAGAAAACGCCTAAATGGCCATGGATACTTTTGATTTTGATCATCATTGGCATACTGATTTACATATTTACCTTTAATAATGATGATGAATCTGATGATAGACAAAAATATACAACTGAGCAAACAACTGAAGAATCATCAGAAACAAGGCAGGTATCTCCGAATAATTCTACTGTGACCGCCTATGTAAGTTTTATGAAAGAACATTCTGACACCATGGGGATTGATCATGAGTTTATCAATGAAGCTTTTTTAAAATTAACTAAGGCTACCAATGCAATGGCCGTTGAAATTGGCTATGATATCAAAAAGGATATAGCTAGGGTAAGAACTCTATTAGAGAAAATTACCCAAGAAGCTTTCGAAACTACCCATGCCAATTCTATAAAAGAAGCAGCTAGGATTTTGGCTCAATCTTTACAGAATATCCAACAGAATGCTTTTCCAGATTTGACAAGTGAAGCCGATGAAGTGAAAAAGGCAGCAGCGGACATTGAAACTGATGTACTTACTTTAGATCAAAAAGAAGATGTTAAAAATTTCTTCCAAGAGTCTGCTGATTTGCTAGAAGAAATGAATAATAACTCACCACAAAATTAGAACCATGTCAGAAAATAATAAAAACCTTTATTACCTGGATGATCTTTCCAAATATAAGGTAGCCTCAGATGATAGTGACGTTAGAGGATGGGAAGTAAAAGATACCGATAACCGCACGATTGGAAAAGTAGATGGTTTATTGGCCAACAAAGAAAAAAAGAGGGTGGTCTATTTGGACATAGAAGTAGATGAATCTTTGATAGAGGAAGGACATGAAGTGTATAATGAATCATCAGGAGGAGGCGCTCATGAATTTGTTAATAAAGAAGGAGAAAATCATCTAATCATTCCGATAGGAATGGTGAATCTGGATGAAGAAAATAAAAAGGTGCTCACTAATGAAATCAATCACAGTACTTTTGCTAAAACCAAAAGGTTTAGCAAAGATGAAGGTGTGGATCGTAAGTATGAGATAACAGTCTTTGGACAATATTTTCCGGAAAAGTCAATTGATGAATCTCATCACCAAGGTGATGAATTTTATAACCGTCAGGAATTTCAAAAATCCAATAATAAAAATTAGGTCAACTCCTAATTCAAAGGGGAAATGAAATGTTCATTTCCTCGATTTTTATTGTAAATCTTATGTGGTCTCTTTACGCTTTGGTATACGGAAAATTAGGCATTTCGGAGCGATTATCGGGACACTGGAACAGAACCTTAAATGCTCTACCTAAACAATTGAAATTCACCACTGTCTGCGCAGTTTTTTTTATCCTCTATCGTCTCTCCAAATTAAGGTTTTTTCAATTTGTTCATTGAATGTAGGGCAATTCCCATCTCCGCCTCCTGATATCCCTCCGTCTGGAGCACAAACTTGATTGCAGTTTTCGTCATACAAGAAGTTAAATTGATCACAACATTCAGATGAAATATAATAATAGATCATTCCATCTGCTTTCCATTCCCAAACCTCAGTTGGAGGATTCTGAACTTCTTCATTTTTTATTTTCCTGATTTTACTTTCAATGCAATCGGGGACGTCCTTCTCCAACTCAATCTTTTCACAAGACAATATTGTCAAAACAAATAGAATTAGAACAGTAATAATTCCTATTATTTTTTTCATTTGTCCTTTATTTAAATTGTTTCTATGTTAAATGTTTGAAGTGTAACATCGCACAGCCGACTATGATTTTATAGCGTATAGTGTTAGCGCCTTTATTTATTCATTTCTATTAGTTTCCACTCTCCATTCGGTTCTTTAGTTAGATAGACACTAACATTTAAATCTTTGTCATTTCCAAGAACCTTTATTTCCAATTGAGCCTGTCCGTTTCCATTTGAAATATTTACACTACCAATTGGCATCATCCCGTATCCTTCAATTCCACCTGTCTCCACTAATATTTCCTGATTCTGTTCAATTTCCTTAACTGCGACTTTATATGCATCAGAGTTTTTCATCGCTGTCCCAGCAAATAAAAATATGAATGTAAAAAAGGCAATACCAACTCCTACTAATGCTAAAATTCTAGGTAATCTTGAGGGTTTATCAGGATTCTTAACGACTATAGTATTTGCAGTATTGTCACCAAGCCTTTTTTTATCTTTATTTGAAGCAAGAATGATAAATTCAATTGGCCAAATTATTATAAACAAATTGCGGAGGAGCAATCTACTAAAAGAAGGAACCTCATTTGGATTTTTGGCATCTCGTACCATAATTCCCATAATCCACTTTCCAGCACTAACACCATTAATTGAATCTTTAGCAAAATAAAGAAAAAATCCAGGGAGCATAACAGCTAACATTGTAGTTGTCATCTCACCCATATTATTTTCGTCCATAAATTCGGGACCTAGGGCTAAAAAGATAATTGAAACTATTAGGATAAGTAATTAATTTTCTAAATTTGGAGAAAATTGTAAATAAAAGGATGCCTAGAGTTAAAACATTCGATGTAGATGAGGCTTTGAAAAGGGCAATGGAATTGTTTTGGGAAAAAGGTTATGAATCCACCTCCATATCTGATTTAACCCAACATCTTGGAATAGGCAAGGGTAGTTTTTATGCAACATTTAAAAGCAAAGAAAACCTATTCAACCAATGCATTGAGAGTTATACCAATTCCAATTTTCCCTTCCTTGACCAGGCCTTAGAATCAGAATCTGATTACAAGCAAGGGTTACGAAAACTATTGGAAGCTTATATTGATGAATTAATGAATGATCATAAACGTAAAGGTTGCTTTATGGCAAATAGTTGTTCATTAGTTAATGGAGAAAATACAAAGGTTGGAGTTAAAATAGCTGAGCACTACGCTCGCATTGAAAAATATTTTATACTCTTCCTTGTAGAAAAGGGGGTCAAAAAGAATACAGCTAAATCAGTATCAGCCACTATTATCACGTTTCTAATAGGTGCGAGCCAACAATCCAAAATCAATAGGGATAAAAGCAGCTATTTGTCTAATGTGGATAATATTATTGCTTTATTAGATTAACCATTCACGGTAAGTATAAGCGTAGTGCGGGTTTCGGAGTATTTCAGTATCGGTGATCTCCAATTTTATTAAAAGCGAAAAAAATTTCATTTTAGCGAATCAGCCCGCATTACGCTTATACAATGTTGCCACACGTACTTTATTTATTCCATCAAATGTCTTTTTCGTTTTTCTCTGAACCATAATATTAGTCCAAGAAGAATTGTCAACAAAATCAAGCTTGGTTCGCTCATCCTTTGGGTATCTTCGCCAAGCTCTAAGGATTTGTTACCTGATAAAACCTGTTCTTGTTTCTTTTTCAGCATAGCTTTTTGTGCTTCATTTTCTACCACCAAATAGGATGTTACTGGTGTCATTACCTTTGAGATGAAACTGTATTTTACCAAATTCAGCCATTCTTTGTTTGAGTTTTCAGGATGCAGAATTTGCGAGTTCCATTGCCCTTGCATTATCAAAGCAGATTGCCAATTCTTTTCTTTAATCTCATTTTTGTTAACTTCAAATTCATCCTTCTTTAAAATTATGCTTGGCTCATTGTTATTTGGCAAATAGGCAAAAGAATTATCAGATAATTTGTATTCCAAAACAGTTTCGCAGAACATACATTCTCTATGTATTTCGGGCAGATCATCTATTGGGTTTTCTACTAAAGAATGTTCTCTAAAATTCCCGTTTTCGTCTAGGCTGAAAAACAAGTCGCTTTCAGGAAATGTGAATTTGAGGTCTGCAAAATCTTTGTCTAAAACAGCATTTTGAATACTGTCAGTTACGACCATAATTACAGGATATGTTTTCGATTTATCTTGGTAAGCATTGAGCAAGGTTTTTCTTATTGCTCTATCCAAATAAAAACCGCCTTCAAAAGTTTGACTTTTATATTCACCTTTCCAATCATTATCAAGCGTTCTGGTGATTACATAGCTGTTTACAAAGCTGATTTTTGCGTTTTCCGAAAGAGGTTTATTGTCTTTAATAACCTGTTCAATTCTTTTGATGTAATCGGTTGAATTACTGTTTTGGTCTTTAGAAGCGTCAACTAAAAAATGAAAATAGGGTTTACGTTTAACCGAATTCAATTTTTGTTTTTGTTGAACTGAAACATATGCAATATTTTCAGTTTCAATGTTTTCGTTAATAGTCTCTTCTTTGTTTCCTAATTCAACTATGTTGCTATCAATATTGAGCTTTATTGGCTCTTTATGTACGAGTTCTATACCCGTTTTTCTCACTTCATCTTTTGCAAACGGAAAAACTCTGAAAGCAATTTTATTTCCTGTTAAATAATATAGAATCCCTGGATCGCGATTTTCGTTTCGGATTTGTGAGAATATCCACATAGCCGATTTTTTCTCCGCTAAAATACCTGGCTCTTTTATGTCACCAACATATAGATAGTAATCACTAATCCAACATCCTTCGGGCAAATCAATCGTTGTGGCATATTCTGAAAACCAATTATTTCCACTTTTATTGGTTATTTCCAAGTCAACCCAACTTTTCCAAGCATTCTGAGTTTTGTCGTAGGTGCTGTTAGTGGAAATATTACTTATTTGAACATTGTCGTTTTGGATATTTTCAGGGCGTAACTCAAAAGAAGTTTTACCAAAATATATTTTCTCAATAGTGTTGATTTTAGTGTCTGACAAAGTAAGGTTGTCCATTACCAACCAATTGAAATAGGAAGACAAATAAGGAATACCATTGCCAAATATTCCACCTCTGTTTTCTTTATGGCTTTTTATAACATTAAGCGTTTTTTGAAGTGAACTTTTATCAATTTCATATTGAGTTGAGTAATCAGGACTATATAGATAAGTTAGTGTTTCATTTAAAACACTTTTGTCTTTCAGGTAAGTTGCTGTGATAAATGCTGGAATTACCAAAAAGCCCAATAACGAAATTCCAATGATGAGTTTTTTGGAAATCTGTGTTTTCAAGTAAGTAAAATCCTTTGAAAGCTCGTTGATGTGAATAACGAAAAGCAGTAAAGGTGTTAGCATTAAAAATCCTGTTCCGATTGCAATAATTGCAATTACTGATAAAGGCAAAAACGGAAGGAATACTAAAAAGAAATAGAAAGTATAGGCAAACGTTATGCTTCTTCCGATGAATACAAGTAGTCGGTATATTTTATTTTCAAGGTTGGGTAAGCAAATAAAAATGCCATTAACAATTGCAATAATATAAAACCAAGCATTATTGAAATCTCCAAAAATTCCTGATTCACTCGGACCAAAATCATTAAATAGGTGTCCGTTGTTTACAGATAATCCTACCAAAGGAAGCACTACAGCAATTGGAATTTTCCAAGCTAATTGGTATTTCTGCCAAACTTCTGCCTTTTTTGTCGCAAGTATAAAAATGCCCCGAGTTAAGAAAAATAGAAAAACTAAAGTGGCAGTAATCACAATTACCACAAAAGCGTGTACATAAAATTCGCCTTCAACTCGTTGCCATAATGGAAGTATGATTTGTGAAAACAAGTAACCTGCAACAGGAATACCTATTGCAATTAGAAAATTTACCCAAGCCTTGTGTTCCTTGTTGTCAGGTGTAAAATGAGAAACTAAAACAAATAAAGAATAGGCAAGTGTTGGCATTAGGAATGTTCCAACGTATAAAAAGATGTTGCCCGAAACCATCCATTGAGGGATTGAAAAAGGAATGATTTTGTCTAAATGGTAGCCATAGAGATAAATGAAAGGGATGTAACAAATTAGGGCGAGTAAACCATACCATACAGAAACATTCTGTTTCTTTAGAGTCAAATAAACAGCATAAGAAAAATTCAGTAATCCAAGAACTCCCAACAAAAGACCAAAAGTTTTCCAAAGTTGGATATTGTTATCTTCCAATAAGGTTTTTATGATATTAAACTGACCAAAAAAAAGGAAAAACAGCACGACCAACGGTAGCGTGTTTATAACAAATAGCCATTTCGGATTAAGCAAATTTCGCATTGTATCGTTTGTGGATTAATAATTTCTCAATTAGTACGTAAGCCAAAATCAGGAATGTCAGATTCGTAATTATGCCAATAGCTTCGTGTATGATATGTTGTTGGTTCAGGAAAATGCTTTCTGTCTGAGTCTGTACAACGATGGAGGCAAAAATCCTTGATGTATTTACAAAAATCGTCAGTAGATACGCTCCAATTAAAGCAGTCGGGATTATCAGGATTTTGCTTAAAGTCTTGTCAGAGTGTTTTACTGTCAAATAAGTAAAAAGAAGGAAGCACAAAACCCAAAAGTTAAAACCCGAGCAAGATTTGTCAATAATGATGTTTAAGTGCTCGTGGAAATATCCACTTTCTGAGAGATAAATGGAATGTGAGCCTGTCAAAAATCCAAAAAGTTTGTCGGTCGGTTTGAGAAGAAAGGCCAAGTCGTTATTGTCAGCAAGTGTAAAACCAAATTTCAGCAAAATGAAAATTCCTACTGCTGTCAAATAATATGGTATGTTCTTGTTTGTCTGCACTGTCGTTTTTTGTATGTGTGGCAACAATTAAATAGAGACATAAAAAATGTCACTATTCCCAATATTCCTTAAATAATGACAACTTTATTGCTACTATTTACCTTTCATCTGCAACCAATATCAAATGTGATTTTAATTGAAGATGAACTAAGAAATAAATATAATGAAAATAATTAAATTTAAAAGAGAATAAGAGGTGCCAAGAAGGTTCCTTCCTTCTGATTTTAATCCTAAGAGATTGCTTCACTTTAAAGGGATTCGCAATGACGGTTTTCATTTCAGCATCAAAACCATAAGCCCATCATCTCAAAATATACAACTTCCCATAGCCCTTAGTGAAGGCTTTGTCTGCTGAGGTGGCTCTTTGTTCCATAAAAGCTCCGTCTTTACGGACTAATACTCTGTATAAATAAACTCCATTGGCTAGCCTATCTCCAAATTCATCTTTCCCATCCCAGGCATAATCGGTTATGTTATTTCCAATATGGATTGGTCCGATTTCATCCTGCAATATTTTCCGAACCACTCGGCCTGTAACCGTTAAAATCTGAATCTTAATCTCTTGCGGCAGGTCAGTTCCCGTTAGGGTAAAAACAAAGCGAGTGCTGGTTGAAAAAGGATTTGGATAAGGATAAAAATTTGTGATAGTGGAAGCATTGACTACTTCAAAACGAACTTTGTAGGGCTCCTCCCCTGCTGTATTTTCACTTGCATCCGAAGCTTGTACGCTCAATTGATAATTCCCATCTTCTAAACCATCCGGTTGGTAATTAACCGTGAAAGAATTTTCCTCTGTAGCCGGAATCCACTCAATATTGGCATTAGAGAAATTTATTCTTTCTGAAATGCACTCTTCACAATCTCTTCTTAATCGAATTTCAATTCCTGTGGTATCTGATTTAGTAATTAAAGTATTTTCATCCTTCAATTTTATTTGAATGTAGGGCCTTGGGGAAACAATATCACCATCTAAAATCGTAATTCCATCAAAGGTTACTTCTACTAGAGGTGGAAGTGAATCCTTTTTTACAGTGAATAAGCGATTATAGTCTAATATATTATTGGTAAATCGTTTTTCACTATACGGTCTGTTATAATTAAAATTTAGGTTTAAATCATTCTCACCAACTTTTCCGCGGGTATTGACTTCAATAGTGAAAGAAGTATCCGTTTCGGCTAATAAGGGTGGAATCTGCATTTCCTCAGTATAAAAAGTCCTTGTTTCCCGATTAAAAATCTGACGCTGATAATAAATAGGAGTATCGAATGAATTAGGCGTTACGTTAAATACTTGAAATGATTTCGTATAAAGCTCCCCTTCTGCTATTTCATTTGCCTCTGGAGTATTTTCATCCTGAGGAATTAATACTGCATCGGGCACTTCTTCATAGACTACCTGCCAGGCTGAAAGCTCAGCCGGTGTTAGGTTATCCGGATCAGAAAGTGTAACTCTTAATCGCAATTGCGGAAATCGGTTTGCATCAACAGCTGAAATATCTAGTGGCAATTGTACATCAGAAAATATTAAACTCTGATTATTCAAGGTATCAATTCCAAAAACATCTAAGCGGATATCATCAGTCGCTTCCACTTTTGAAAAATTAGCATCGATTGAATTCCATGATTTAGCGGGTCCTATCATTCTTGACAAAATAGATCCTGACTCAAAACGAGCTACTAATTCTTCTTGTAAGAATAGCGTTTGATCTATGGTGGGTACTGTTGAAGATGCATCAGCAATCCTTTCAGTTCCATTTCCAGCTCCTACACCTTTTCTCCCCAATAAAATATAGGGCTCTCCATTTTGTAAATTATCAATAGCTGAGGGAGTCGCTCCTAAATCTAATAATTCTGCTCTATTATTCGCTCTTAGAACATTCCAGGCAACACTATCATAAGAAGTCAATAATACAAAATCCCCATCTGGCAATTCATCATAATATTTCTTAAAATATTCGGCTGGCTGATTTAATTGATTATTTCTAATTTGATTGATCACTTGTGGTCGAATTCCGCAGGACAAAGGATCTAAAACATCAAAATTACCATTCGAAAGGATTACATAAGGAACACCTGTTGACTTATCAAAAGCTACTAAATTCACTGTATTAATAGCACAAGGGCCCAATTGGCTTCCAGAAGTAGCGTATTCATTTCCATTAATTTTAATGCTGATGTCGTCAATCTCATTATTGCCCGGAGCCTCTGCAATAATATCAAAAACATTTTCTTCAAATGCCCAATTCTCATTTATGGTTAAGCCTACTATACTGTTCTGCATTAGTTGGGTTTGACTATTTTGCCTCCACGCTTGAGGTAAGGAAACATTATAAATAAAGTTGGAAGTCGTCCATTCATCTAATTCTCCTGCCTGAGGATTAGCAAATTTGGTTCTCCAATAATATACTTGATCGTCTTCAGCCAACAAGTTAACATCCCATTTTGCTATGACTCTGGCCATTAAAGTCTCAGATTTTAAGTAAGGGCTGTCAAAACTTTCAGTAGTATCTATTTGAAAAATAAATTCTCTTTCCCCGGATTTTAAATCAATGGATTGGGCTGTTAAAGTGGTGTTCTGCATGCCACTTACTCCATAAGTATAGGGGTATAAGTTCAAGGTGGTGCCTAATGACATGAAAAACTCTATTTGAGCAGTATTATTATTTTCGTTTAGCTCTTCAATTTTTCCGGCTGGATCTAAAATAACTTCAAATATATTTTGCCCAAAACTTTCAGGCCTATCATTAAAAATGGTTAAGCGTACGGTATCTTGATGATAAACCGGGGCTACGTATTGCGTATCCTGAACTATAATTTCGTTATCAGGCAAAGTTCTTTTCACCAAAACCTCTATTGAATCTTTATCAGTTATTCCGTAGTTTTTAATGATTACATCTATACCAAATTCAGATGTCAATGCATCAATATTATTACCATCCAAGGAGACTATCTCTAAAGATTCATTAGTAATTTCATAATCAGGATCTTCTGCCGGGAAAAGTTTGTAGGCGGGATCACACAACAAATTCATTTGTTGGGCTTGTGATAAATAAAGAGGTGCCGGATTAGCACCAAAAATAGATAAGTATTCATTTATTATTTCTTTATACACTATCCCGATGGGTTGATTAATCAACACTGAATCACCATAGGCTTTAGCAAAAAATATATCGCTATAGCGCTTTAATTCATTTGCAAACCCTAAGTAAGAATGAGCTATAACCCCAGTAGCTCCTTTTTCTGCAGTATTCACCCAGTTCTCCCCAAAAGTTCGCGCAGTTTTAGCTATTTCATAAAAGGCCCCTGCATCGCATCCATTAATTAAGATGAAAGGATATTTACCTTTATTCTCATAACCTAAACTTTCATCTGAAACCAATCCGATATCGATATCGGCTGTATTTGCTGCGGAATGACCAAAAAAGGTGATTAAATTTAAACCGCGATTTACCTGATCCGCTACATTTATAAACTCTACCACCTGGGTAGTCTCTTTAGTTAGATTTGAATAATCCCCACCTACATAAGGACTTGATTGGTCATCAGCAAAATCTTCTATGTAATTGATAAATCGATTGACTTCAAAAAAAGAAATCCCTCCACTTAGATTTAGAAAATGCTTCCTCCTTAAATCATTAAAAGGCTTAGATTCCATCTCCTTTATTTTATCTAAATAATTAGCTGCAATCTGACTATTATGAGCATTCAATCTTCCAAATGAAATGGATGCTCTATTATTTTCCGTAAGGTTAAAACCAAATAAATTATCAGAGCCGGGAGCGCCTGCAGTAGGTACATACTCATTAAATAAACTATTAGGGATTTCATTTCTTCGGTGGTAATTATGATACCAATTCATTCCTTTGCCAATAATAAATACCATTTCCGCTTTAGTATTTTGCACTAAAAATTCGGTAAATCTATAAACCGCAAGAGGGGAAATCTCCCCATAATTGAATTGATTGTAAAGTCTTAAAATATCGACCGTCAAGGTATCATATCCACCACCCTCAGCTGAGGCACGATAAGCTGAATAAGCATTTACAGGATTATTATATTCTCCGCTAGGCTTCATCAATTCAGGATGGCTAATGACTACATAATCCGGATTTATATTGTTTAGATTCCTAAAATTTACTCTTTCTATTTTTGGCTTTAAAAAATTTTGGTTTTGCAAATATAATCGAGCACCATTCAAAGTATTTTCTATCACCGTATTAATTTCTGCTCCCACTCTATTGGTTCTGAGTAATTCGGGTTCATTGAAATCATCAATTCGATAAAGACGAGCACTGCTATTGGTGTTGAAAAATCTTAGATAAGTTGATTCTGTAGGATTAGGATTTAATGCAAACTGATTTCCTGATTCATTTACCACATTAGTGGTCCTTTGATAATCTAACTTTATATAGGAAGCAGAGATTCTATCCGAACCTTCCGCTTGTGGAATCAGGCGAACCATCATACTACCATTAGTATTAACATCTGACCATTGTATATTTGCATTAAAAACTACATGCCCATAATTCTCAAGATTGACAGTGCCGATTGAGCGTAAAGAATTTTCAGTGGGTCCCACCAAAATTTCCGTTTGATGAAGCCTCATATTTCTACCCTGAATTAATACTTCTAAATTAGGAACCGTTGCTGATCGATTAGCTTGTAAAATATTACTTACCGTGAAATTAGTCGCAGCAGTAAAGGCAGAACCTGTCCAGCCTTCTCCCAAATCAAAAGCAGAATTATAGACCCCATTTTGCGGATTGTATCTTTGCCCTCTGTCCCCATTATTAGTGTAAAGTTGGAGTTTAGATTGCTGAATGGATTCCTCCTCAGGAAGGTTTTCTATATTATTGAGGATATTTCGCTCTATCATTCTTTTTCCTGTACTTCCATCTGTTCTCCAAGTCAAGAAATAGGCGGTAGTATCTGAAAAAAGATTATAATATTGGTGCGCTTGGTCGTCAGGATTTTGATATAATGGTGTATCAGAAACCCCATCATTTGATTTCCCTAAAAATTGAATAACATCTCCCTGATCTATTCTCCCATCATTTTGTCCGACCACTCTAATGGCAATTTCTTCTCCTCTGTGATACATTCTTATGGCGCGGGCATCAATAGTTGATAGTGGCACCCCTACTTCCAAAAGATCATTATAATTTAATTCAAAAGCAGCATTGGTTCCAACTGAAATTTTATAATAAGATTGATTGAAATTGATCCATGCTTGAGGGTTTTGAGCCCAGGAAAAATGAGATACTATAAAAAGCGATATGAAAAATAAAATGCTATTTTTTCGCATTCCAATTAAAAATCATGGTGAAAACATGTGAGTAAAGCGATTCAGAACTATTACCTAAGTCGGTGAAAGCATAATCAATTTGCAGGCTTTTATATTTAAAACCCACTCCAATATTAGCTTGCCCATTCCATCTTTCTGAACCGTTAAAATTCTTTATTTTTTGAAGATTATTACCTCCAAATCTGAGGAAAGCCATATTATCATAAGCCAGTTCTACTCCCGCTCTGGGATCAATTGAAAATTTATCTTCACTGATGTAGGTATTTCGCTCTCCATCAAAAGTGGCATCAAAATTCACTTCTGCCATTATGGAAAATTTATAAGGTAATTTTTGGGTATAAGCAGTTCCTAAAATTAATCTTGGAACCGTCATTTCGGTAGTATTTTCGGGGATTTCATTATTGGTCTGGGTATAGATATCTTCAATTAAGGTTATATTATGATACCAGGTTGTGAAAGTTCCTGTCACATCCCGTGCCACCAATGCAACATCTAGGTTCTTCCATTTATATGCAGCCCCAACATCAAAACCAAATCCCCAAGCTTTAGCAAATTCACCCACTGTTCTGTGAATCACTTTTGCATTAGCCCCAAAAGAAAGTCCATCCAGAAATTTCAAATTACGAGCATAAGAAAATTGAAAAGCATAATCAGCGGCTGAAAAGAAGCGGATATTATCATAATTCAAAGCACCATTCGCATCATACAGATAGCGCGTATCGGGTATATCATCTACTCCAAATCGTATCAATGAAAACCCCATTTTACTATCTTCATCAATTGAAGTTGCAAAGCCAGCATAATCATAGGCGGCTATTCCTGCAAAATACTCTGCGTGCATTAAATCCAAAGAGTGATCCGTTTCCAGGCTCGTTAATTTAGCTGGATTCCAATAACCTGCTGAAGCTCCTTCCACAGAAGCTACGGTTGCTCCACCTAAGGCAAAAGCACGAGCCCCAACACCAATAGCTAGAAATTCATTGGCATATTTTGGTTTAGAAACCTGAGCAGACAACTCAAACGAAAGCACTATAAAGAAAAATATGTAAAGCAGTTTTTGCATTAATTCAATCTAACTCTATTATTCATCAAAATTAACAAATATCCTAGGAAAAGATTGTCGTAGATAGGCTTTTATCTTAGTAAATTATTACTCAACTGCCTACATAGAAAGAATATTTGAGCTGTTCAAAACCGTACACTTTTCGCTATTTATTGACCTCTCACGTACAAAATTAACCTTTTAGAAACCACGCCATTTTACGCTCAAAAAAATATAAAATGCCTTAATGACTATTTAAAAGCACATTTAGAGGTTAAAACCAAAGCCTGTAATCATGCAAATTATTAAATGGTACACATCTTGGCATAGTATGAAGAGAATTGGCATAGGGGCCAAAATTAATCATCATTAAAGGATAATTATATGATAGCAGAAAAGATAAAAGCACAATTGCGGACTGGGGTTCTGGAATATTGTGTGATGCAGATTTTAAGAAGAGGTGAAATTTATGCCTCTGACATCATTGACGAACTTCTGGAAGAAGATCTTATCAAAGTAGAAGGAATTATTTACCCTCTTTTGATGCGATTGAAACAAGAAAACCTAGTTCAATATGAATGGAACGAAGCGCAAAACGGACTGCCCAAAAAGCATTATCAATTGACTGAAAGCGGGCAGAATACTATAAAGGCATTGGATGAAACTTGGATTGAGATTAATAAATCAGCCAAAAGAATCAAGAAAAAGACTGAAGAGCAATTGAAATCACCCGATGAATTTAAAGAAGAAAATTAATTGGTTGATAATTTCTCATTAACATTAATCTAAAAAATCTTAATTTTAAAGCAATGAAAAAGAATATAAGTATAAATATAGGAGGCATAATTTTTCATATAGAAGAAGACGGCTTTGACAAGCTTAAAAACTATTTGGATGCCATCAACCGCTATTTTTCTGATTTCAAAGACAGTCAGGAAATTATCAATGATATTGAAAATCGTATAGCTGAAATCTTCTTGGCTAAACTAAAAGATGAAAAGCAAATCATTGAATTAGAGGACGTAAACGCACTAATGGTTACCTTGGGTAGCATAGAGGATTTCCAAAAAGCAGAAGAAGCAGATGAGGCTTTTGAAGAAAAAACTTCTGAAACTTACGAAAGTCAAGATCCTACTGGCACCAAGAAACTGTATAGAGATACCAAAAGATATATCTTCGGTGGTGTGGCAGCAGGAATTGCACATTATTTCAATATAGATGTATTATGGATTAGATTATTATTAATACTCGGATTTTTAGGGCTTTTCCCATTTCACCCAACTTCAGCTATTATTCTTTTAGCTTATATCGTAATGTGGATTTTCTTACCGGCCAATCCTAATCTGAAGGAAGATGAAAAGGTGAAGAAACTCTACCGTAGCCAGGAAAACAAAGTGATTGGCGGTGTGGCTCGTGGCCTGGCAGCTTATTTCGGAACTGATGTGGCCGTAATTAGAATCTTATTTGTTCTATTGCTTATCCCAGGTGGAGCCGGATTTATTATTTATTTAGTGCTTTGGTTTATTACTCCAGCAGCCAAAACAGTTACTGAGAAAATGCAAATGGAAGGAACACCCATCACGCTGAGCAATATTGAGAGAAATATTAAAAGCAGCTTGAAGGTAGAGAATGGAGAAGAAACTCCCTTAGTGAAAATCTTATTATTCCCTTTCCGTTTGATCGCTATTGTCTTAAATGGTTTGGCGAAAGCTTTAGGGCCAGTATTGAACTTCATAGTGGAAGCTGCAAGAATAATCTTAGGAATTATATTAAGCTTATTTGGTTTGGGTCTGGGTGTTGCATTTATTGTCCTACTTTTTGTTTCGCAAGGAATATGGTTTGAATCAGCTAATATTAACTTTTTCGACATACCAAATGAATTAATTGCCAATACATTCTCATTAGAATTAGTGCTAATCAGTTTCTTGTTTTTAATTGTCCCGGCACTGTTTATCATGATTTCAGGAGTAAGTGTAATGGCCCGTAAATGGTTATTGAATAGAACTGTAGCATTTTCACTTTTAGCCATTTGGTTTATGAGTTTAATCGGTGCAGCTATCATAATTCCGACTACTGCCATGAAATTCAGAAATGATGGAGAGGTATTCGAAACTCATGAATATGAGCTTCAAGATAAGGTTGCTGTATTAAAATTAAAGGAAGTAGGCTTTGAAGATTATGACGTTACAAATCTAAAAATCAGAGGATATGAAGGCGATAAAATAAAGCTAGAAAAAAGATTTAAAGCTCAAGGAAACAGCAGGATTGATGCTGAAGAAAATGCTAAAATGACTTACCATAATGTTGAGGTAAAAAACGATAGTATTTTTTGGTTCGATTCTAACATTCAGTTTTTAGAAGATGCTGCATTTAGAGCTCAAACTTTAAATATGGTTTTGTATGTTCCTTATGGACAAGAATTTGAAATGGATAGAAAAATGCGTCATATTTTACGCAACACTATCTATATCAATGGCTATAATGTGGGACAAATACATAACAACCGATGGGTTTTTGAGAAAAAAGGAGGCTTGAATTGTTTGACTTGTTCAGAGGTGAAATCAAATAGCAGTGTGTATAATCGTACAGATTCAGACCGATTTTTTGCCACACCCTTCACGTTTTCAGATGATGCCTATGTGCGAACTTATGATATTGTTGATTTTAGTAAAATTTCAGCTTCCACCGGAATATTTGTTGAAATCAGACAAGGAAATGGTTATGATTTCCAGGTAGTGGTTGATGAGCAGGAGGATTTGGAAGATTTCCGATTTGAAGTGAAAAATGAAAGACTGAAAATGTATATTCAAAAACGAGATTGGGACTGGAATTTTTTCTCAGGTGATTCATGGAATTGGAAAGGGAATATCCCGGATGTGAAATGTATCATTACTTTACCTGAGTTAAAAGAATTGGAATTATCATCAGCTTCACAAGTTCATCTTTTGGGTTTTAAAGGGGATAAACTCAATATTGATATAAGTTCAGCTGCCAAGCTTATTGGTGATGTAAATTATAATCAATTAAACATGGAGGTTTCCAGTGCTTCAAAAGTAAAACTCAGAGGAAATGCAGATAAAATGGATTTGGATATTAGTAGTGCAGCCAATGTTGAAGCTTTTGACTTAATTGTTAAAAATTGTGAAATAGATGCTTCAAGTGCTTCTAAAGCTGAGGTGAATGTTACTGGATATTTAGATGCAAGTGCTAGCAGTGCTGCAAAAATCACTTATCAAGGAAGTCCTCGATTAGAAAGTAATAGCAGTAGTGGAGCAAAAGTATCTGCTGATTAATTTTATATTTATTCAAGCCATGACTCACAATCATGGCTTGATTTTACTCTAATTTCTTTCTGTAAATAGCTCTTCCTTTATCCTTTCCCAGGGAAAAAAGGTGGTACAAGTGACTATCATAAATTCTTGCTTTATATAGCATTAAACCTCCGTCTAGTTTAATTTTCTCGAACTCAAATTTATTCGCTTCTAGGGCTATTTCATATATATCCTTCTGAAACACTAAATACATTTCATTATTGACTGGATCTTTTCTTAATAATGCATCACTTAAATAAGTAGTAGTATTTCTATCTTTAAATTGGGACAAATTAGTTTCAGAATGCTTATTTCCCTCAAAATCAAATACTAAAAATTGATGACTAAAATTATCTATCAATAAAATTCGATCATCTAAAAAAACTACCTCTACTCTATCAGCATTATCTGAATAGGATAAATAATCGGTCTTAATTTTGGCTACATATAATGTGGAAAGATTTTTTTCATCTTTTCCATACTGAATTTCTACTTCCTGGAAACCCGTCTCATCATTCAAACTTGCAAAGCTGTAAAAAGTGTAATCTCTGTAATGCAAATACTTTTTAAAATACTCACCCTGATTTCTTTTTCTCCAATTCTTTAGTCTATTCTTTTTCTTTACCCTTTCCTTTTCAGGTATTATAATACATTCAAATTTTTGCATTGGAGCAAAGGCTATATTTTCCTGATCAATATACAACTTTGGAAGTCCAGGGGCATGATTATTTCCATTTATACTTTTTGATTTCTCTATCAGTCTGCTTTCATTTAAAAAATGAATATTGTAGTCGAAATCTTCACCATCTGCTATGACCAAATTCCCTTTGAAAATTAAAAAATCATAAAATTTTATGTCATCATTGGAATAGTAAAGTTCCCAATCATTATTTCTGAAAAACTCCTTTTTATCCTCATCAATAAAAGCGAGATAGGTATCTTGGGCGAATAAACTAACTGAAATATATAAGAAAAATAATAGGCTGATAAGTAACTTTGGCATTGGCTATGGACATTATAATAAAATTAAACGTTCAATATGTTTAAGATTACACAAATACACAAGGGACATTGGATAAATCAAAAACCCAAAGCAGCCTTTAACTTCGGATAACCGGTTTTACTAACAGGGATTTGCTCACCGCTTTTCAAAATTAGAATATGACTGTCCTTTTTGTAGGTCTCAATTTTTGTGATTTCAGCAATTTTCACCAGATAGGAACGATGTACCCTAACAAATTCTTCAATATCTAAATGTTTTTCAAAATAACTTAAGGTTTTGTTTTTGAGGTATTTACCCTCTTTTGTATGAATATTCACATAATCATCATTAGCCTCAAGATATTTAATATTCTGAGTCGGGATGATTTTAATGTCATTTCGATCTTTTAAAACAATCCTGCTTAAATATTCCTTTGCTTCTGAAGATTGATTATTTAGCAAATCTTTTACATTTTGAGCTAATCCACTTTGTATGTATTTTTCTATTGCCTTGTTAAATCGATTTTGAGAAAAGGGTTTAAGCAAATAATCTATCGCATGAACTTCAAATGCTTGTAATGCATATTCATCAAATGCAGTGGTAAAAATTACTGCAGGAAGTTCTTCCAAGAGTTCAAGCATTTCAAAACCACTTATTTTTGGCATCTGTACATCCAGGAAGATTAAATCAGGCTGATGTTTCTGAATTGCTTTTAAGCCATCAAAACCATCATGGCAAACGCATAGAATTTCAAAATCTTTACAATCGCCTAAAAATTCCTGGACTATGTCTGCTGCCAAAGGTTCGTCATCAATAATAATGGTTTTAATCATGATAGCTGGGGAATTAAAAGTTCAACAGTAAATTGATGAGATGTTGCATTCGTTTTTAATAAATCATACCTTCCAAAAATAAGAAAAAGTCTTCTTTGGACAGCCTCCAATCCAAACCCTACACCTTTAGCTTGTCCAGCGGCCGGCTCAAATGGATTTGTAATAATTACTTCAAGATTCTTATCTCTTTTTCTAAAGTCAACCTCAATAGTAACTTCTCCCGTCAAGCCATACAAACTATGCTTAATGGCATTTTCCATCAGGGGCTGAATCATCAAATGAGGTAATTTCAATCCTTCTACTCCTTCCTCAATATCAAAATTAACTTGCAAGCGGTGTCCAAAACGTGTTTTTTCAATATCCGTAAAGAGTTTCAGAAAGTTAATTTCTTCATCAACCTTAATCCATTTATTAGCTTTTTTTTGGATCGTACCCCTTAAGAAATCAGATAATTGTAATAACATCTCTCTAGCTTTATCCGGTTGAGCTTTTACTAGAGCACTAATAGAATTTAAGCTATTGAACAAAAAATGTGGCTGCAATTGCTGGCGTAATTGATAAAGCTCTGCTTCTTTAATCATTTGTTGCATCTTGACTTCTCTTTCTTCAGCTTCTTTTTGTTCTTCTAGTTTTCCTTGAAAATTCAGCATCAAAGAATATGCTGTGAAAATTAATAAAATGATGAATCCACGAATTAGAAAAATGGAATTGAGGAATTCAGCACTCGGGAATATATCTGGAATTGTCCATTTTATTATAAAATCTCCTAAAAATAGGATAATTAAAGATAAAATGAATGGAAGAACAAAAACTAAAATCACATTGCTTTTGGTAGGCAAGTAAAACCTAAAAATATTTTCGAGCAAGATAAATCCTAACAGCAATAATAGACTGAAAATTGTGCTATCAATTAATGCAGATGGAAAATTGAGTCCATATTGCATTAATAAAAGTGTGCATAAGCTTATCCAAAGTAAAATAATACCTGTAAACTTAATCCATGCTTTATTTTGATACCGTATGAATTGTAAAAACATTACTAAATGTAATAGGAATTATTAAATAAAATAAAAGATTCAACTTTGATAGTCTAGTCCAAAGAGAACCCTTTATTTCTCAAATCATGACCTAATAGGGCCTATTTAGTAAGATTTAAATTCTAATCCACCAAAACTAACTGAACCCTTGATGTACAGAGTTTTTCTATCGGCTTCATCAACGGAAGGAAAAGCTCTTTTATCTTCAATTCCAGAGAATACATTGCTCACATCCGCTTGAACTTCCCAATGTGGTGGAATTATTAATTTAAGACCTCCAAAAATTACTTCAACGTCTAAAACAGCACTTTCCTTGATATCTGCTTTGGATAAATCTATATCTGCCCCACCAAATGCAGTGGTTATTTTCCCTCCTTTAAAATCTTTGGTAATCAATCTTCTTTGCACTGATGCAAAAACTGCTTCTGCTTTGATATAATCGCTTTCTACTATTTTTGCATCAGAGACGCCAACATTTGCTTCAAACTCTTTTTCTGAATCAATTTTTGAAGATCTAAATTTTGAACTACGACTGAAGATCAAATATAATCCAACCATAATTATTCCTGCTGGCAATAAATAGTCATAATATTCAGCCGGGATTAAATGCTCACGTCTGACCAGAAAAAAACTTCCTAACAATATCATAAACACTCCAAAACCATTACTAGCCCCATGTCGAACAATAGAAAAAATACCAATTCCTATAAGGATAAATGGCCAACTGAAAACCCAGCTAAAATCTATAACATCCATTCTATCCAGCAATAGAATACTTCCGACTATCAAAAGAAGTACCCCAAATGATAGATTATTTTTTCCCGAGTTATGCTGTTTGTTTTTCATTGTTCAATTATTTTAAATAATGAATCAAATTTAACAGCTATTCACCTATTATACTCTTATGAATAGGTTAAGGAAATTAAAAACTCGGTGATCGGCAGAAATGGTTCGGTGAAAATATTTTGTATTTATTTTTATTTGCATTTTGAGAATTTTCGTTAAAAAATCTCAAATACTAGACCAAAACTAATCCTGGAAGGATCATGATATTATAAAAATTTAGAATGATTATTTTAAAACACGAATGAAAAAGGAAATAAATCTGTAGGTTTATTTAACAGAACAAATTTACCATCTGCATCGGTAAATAATATTTCAAACCCTTGTTGATGTCTTTTTTCAAACTCTAACATAACCTGTCGGCATCCTCCACAAGGTGGTGCACTTGCTAATTGATCCGAATCTCTCTTACTGGCTGCAATTGCAATTTTTTTAAACTTCTGATTAGGAGCCTGAATTCCGGCCCTATACATGGCTGTTCTTTCAGCACATAATCCTGCTGGAAAGGAAGCATTTTCCTGATTGGTTCCTGTAATAATTTGTCCGTCCTCTAATTCTATTGCGGCCCCCACAGTAAAATTTGAATAAGGAGAATGGGAATATTGTCTTGCTTCCATAGCTGATTTCCATAATTCTTGGTATTCAGATGGAAGTTCATCTATAGTATCGAATTTTTTATATTCTATTTGAATTAAGTCTTTTTTCACAGTTAATAAATTTTAATGGAGTACAATATACTATATATTGCAATTTATGTTCTGATATAGCATACAATAATTTTAAAGATTAACGTTTTTAAGAGTATGAATAAAAAGTGTTTTGTATTTATAGGTGCCGTTCTGTTTTTAGCTTCATGCCAAAAGCAACCCATTAGTCAGTCTCAGTCTGGGAATAACCAGCAAAATCCATCTAGTCTTAATCCTGATTCAAATCAAAATTATGGACAAAGGCCTCAGGCAAGGCAAGAAACCTGGTTCTTTGGTCTATTCAAAAAGAAGCAAAAATTAAGCTGGGGAGACCAACTGATTGCTGAATATGAGGAAAGAATGAAAGAAAATGCGAAAGCAAAACGTAAAAAAGCCAAGGAAATGGAAAAACCTCAGTATTCGGATTGGACCTATTTCGGCCATAAAAGGAAACCAAAAAAGCGATCTCCTGAAAAAATGAAATATTGCGATGAATGTGGCATCAGACATTAATTTGAGTATTTAACATCAAAAAGCCTTCTGATTTTATAGATTTGGTTCTATATTTGAAAAAATATTTTTTAAATGCAGCGCAGATTTTTCCCTTTTGATAAAAACTACTTATTGGAAAATGCTCAGATGGAGCTGAAAGATTCCTTAATGAATCAAATGGTTGAAATTGTTAAAGATATTTACCTTTTGCGCTACAACCCATTAGGCTTGAAAGATAAATCAATAGAAAAAATTCTTTCCACAACAGAATACAATCTTGAGGAACTATCTACTTTCTATGATGAATTAGCAGGTTTTTACCGATATAAATACAGCTCCAATCAATTAGAACTACTTTTTGACGGAAGAGATCATCATGAAAAATATCAAGACGATTGGTCTGATACTTTAAAGAATTGGATTATTGAATTTTCTAAATCAAAAAATTTCTTAAAAGCTGTTTTAGAAACTTCCATCTTCTTTCCAGATGACAAGCAATCGCAATTAGCATATTCCAGATTGAAAAATTATATCTCTGACCATTTTGGAATTAAGATATACAAGCACAAAGGAATAGTTCCAATGAAAATAGCTAACTAAAATCCTTTACAAATTTCAGGACCGGAAGAAGTACCAATTCTTTCAGCACCTGCTTCTATCAACTCTACCGCTTGCTCATAAGTCTTAATTCCGCCACTTGCTTTAATCCCAACATGATCAGGTAAAACGGATCGCATTAACTTTATATACTCTACTTTTGCACCTTCTGGAGCAAAGCCTGTAGAAGTTTTTACAAAATCTGCCCCAGCATCTGCGCATATTTTACATGCATCTACAATTTCCGCATCTGATAAGTAGGCCGTTTCAATAATTACCTTTAAAATTTTACCATGCTCGTGAGCTATTTTTCCCATTTTAGCAACTTCAATTTTAGGCCACATCATCTCAGATTTTACAGCAGATATATTTAAAACCATATCCAATTCATCGGCTCCATCTTTAAGAGCTTGAATTGCCTCTGCCTCTTTTGTTTGACTCATCTGATAACCTAAAGGAAAACCAATTACCGTAATTAATTGAAGATCAGATTTTCCAATATCTCTTTTTGCTTTTTTCACCCAAAATGGGGGGACACAAATCCCAAAAATATTATTTTCTTGTGCTTCTTTTAATAACATTTCAACATCATCTGAAGTTATTGTCGTTTTAAGATTCGTATGCTCAATGTATTTTTGTATATTTCTCATATCATCATATAACTTTAAATTATGATTAAAAAGTGTATTCACTATGCTTTTTTAACCTTGTTATTATTAACAGCTGAAATTAAAAAAGTTTCAGGGCAAAATTTTAAATTCGGCTTTGAAATTAATGATAATGGCAGAAGTACCACTATCCCTTTCCAACTAAACAGCAATTTAATAATAATCAATGTTCTATTTGAGGGCGTTATCCCCTTAAAATTCATTGTAGATACAGGCGTAACCAATACCGTTTTAATTGACAAATCATATAGCGATATACTTAACATTGAGCCAGATCGAAAATTAACATTAGTAGGTGCTGCAGGGATAAAAGAAGTGGAAGCTTATATAGTAAATAGAACTAGCATTAAGGTTGGAAACATAACAGGAAACAATATTCCACTCCTAATATTAAAGGAAGATTATTTAAACCTTCAAAAGAACTTAGGTATAAAAATCCATGGAATCTTGGGTTATGATTTTTTTAAAAATTTTATCGTAAGGATAGATTATAAAAATGAGTTGATGAAATTCTACAGACCTGAAAGTTTCAATCGACCTTTAGTTTTTTATAGATCTATCGACATGAAAATCGAAAATAGTAAGCCTTACATATTCCAAAAAATAAAAGTAAGTGACTCAACAGAGATTTTAACTAAACTTATGATTGATACTGGGGCTTCTCACCCGCTCATGCTTCACAAAAACAGCAGTGAATATATCCAGCTACCCGAGAAAAATGTAAGGGACATATTAGGCGCAGGAATCGCAGGAACTATTGAAGGACATGCTGCACGAATTCCACAATTATCAATAGATAAATATATATTGGAAGAGGTGGTAACCAATTATCCTGATTCCGGTGCTTATCAAGATATCATAAATATGACAGGAAGAAATGGCACCATAGGCGGAGGAGTGCTGAAGAGATTTAAGTTGTTTTTTGATTATGGTAATGAGAAATTGTACTTAAAAAGAAATAGTATTATTAGAGAAGAGTTTAAGCATGACATGAGCGGAATGACTGTTATTGCTAAAGGTGAATATTTTTTAGAACCTTACTATGAAGTTGAAAAAGTAAGAGAAAACACGCCTGCATACGATGCTGGATTAAGAAAGGAAGATAAAATTATTAGTTTAAATGGTTATTCAGGGCATGAGCTCAGCTTAGAAAAAATCAATAATACATTAAGCAAAAAAGAGGGTAAAAGGGTTAAAGTAAAAGTAAAAAGAGGAGATGAAATCTTATCCTTTACTTTCTATTTGGAAGAATTTATATAAATAACCTTTTAACACTTCTTTTACCTGAGTAATATTTTATTCTGAAAAACTGTTGGGTTTTCTTGAATTTAAGTGCATTTCTTAAAGCATAATAAATTCTTGTTCCATCCATCCCTTCCTTCATTATATACTCCTGAACACCAGAAGTTACCTCTTGCTTATTGTGTGATTTCAATAAGGTGATTGATATCACTTCTTTACTTAATGCATTAACATTATTAATAATTGCTTTTAATGGATTTAATCCAAGATTATCATCTAGTAAAAGGCAGTTTGGATGCATTAAATTTATTTTCTTAATAGTGTCCTCGAGGGAAAATGCAGTTTCTATTCTATTTATTTTACCTTTTAAATCAGATATTTTTTCATAAATTAGCCCTAATTCGATAGGATTATTACCTACTAAAAGCACACTAATTTCATTATTAGCAATTGCTTTTTTTCTCATATTTAAAACTTTAAAACTTCCCATATATCCTAGATTAATGCAATTATTTATAATAATAATTTAAATATAAAAAAGTTTATCTTTATTCACTAAACAAATTCTACCACCAAGCTTAATTTTTCGATAAACGAAACTTACAACTTTTCAGATTGAGATTGGTTTTAACATTATGAAGATATTATTGACCGGAGCAAATGGATACATAGGCAGAAGACTATTGCCAGTTTTAGTAATGCAAGGGCATGAAGTAATCTGCTTAGTTAGGGATAAGAGGCGGATTAAACTTGAAGATAAATTAATTAAAAAAGTTCAGTTCTATGAAGCAGATTTGCTAAAACCAGAGCAACTTCAAGATTTACCAAAAGACATTGAAGCATCTTATTATTTAGTTCATTCCTTAGGCAGTTCTTCAAGCAGTTTCCAGCAAATGGAGAAGGATACTTCTCAAAATTTTGTAGATGCGATTAATAAAACAAACTGTCAACATATTATTTATTTAAGCGGAATTTCGAATGATGATTCACTTTCGAAACATTTATCTTCCCGTAAAAATGCTGAAACCATCTTAGCTCAAGCTAATGCATCTCTAACAGTATTGCGTGCAGCCATTATCATAGGTTCAGGAGGCGCATCATTTGAAATCATTAGAGATCTGGTGGAAAAATTACCAGTAATGATTGCCCCAAAATGGTTGAGAACGCGTTGTCAACCTATCGCCATAAAAAATGTAATTAATTACCTATCTGGAATCATAGGCAAGGAAAAATCTTATGGGAAGATTTACGATATTGGCGGACCCGATATTTTAACCTATAAAGAAATGCTATTAACCTTTGCCAAGGCGATAGGACTAAAAAGATATATTATAACCCTACCGATACTTACCCCCCGTTTAAGT
Source organism: Marivirga sp. (assembly GCF_024636815.1). Classification (GTDB taxonomy): domain Bacteria; phylum Bacteroidota; class Bacteroidia; order Cytophagales; family Cyclobacteriaceae; genus Marivirga. The sequence goes on along the minus strand of NZ_JAGXGF010000097.1, from coordinate 4,540 downwards.
TCTTACTGGCTTCATTTTGTAACTGCCACTAGCTATAAAATTGCCAGCAGCCTGGTGGACAGCATGAGAAATGAAGTGATAGTAGAAAAAAAAGGAATTGAAGATATTGTGCCTCAAGAACTAATTACATATAGTGAAGCAGTAAAAATGGCCTTTGATAGAATTGCGCAGAATGAAGTGGTTTCTAGCTGGAAAGATGCTTTTGCTAGTTCGAAAATCAGTCCAGAGCTAATGGAATTCGTGCAAGTACCTACTCACGGTTGTTTTGTGGATAAAAGGACAAGTGCATTTGAAAGAGATCGTTCAGAAGTTCTTCAAAACATCTGGAAAATAGGTGGAGATAAAGGTTGGTATTACTGGAATTTTTTATGGAAAATAAGAGGTAATTTGGATAAAGCTGTAGGAGGAGTTGGACTTAGAAGAGGTAGAAGAAGCCCTGACCAACTCATAGCAGGAGATTCTCTGGACTTTTGGCGAGTCTTAGTAGCGGATAAAGAGGAAGGGAGATTACTTTTAATTGCTGAAATGAGGTTACCTGGTGAGGCTTGGCTTGAATTCAAAATCTCAAAAGAGAATGGTGAAAATAAAATCACACAAACTGCGACCTTCCGTCCCCACGGAATATTTGGTAGGCTCTATTGGTATAGCACCTACTTATTTCATGAATTTATCTTTGATGGCATGATGCACAGTATCATAAAACATCAGGAGAATGAAAAAGAATCAGCCGCGATGGAGTAATCTGATGCTACATTTTCCTTTATTATTTTTTGAATAATTCCCTTAGTTTCATTTGGAAAATCAACTACTGGAACATTTTGTTGGTTGATAAAAGCTATTAAAATATCAAGGTGCTTTATATGTAAGGAGTTAATTACCTTCACATTTAAGGTTTTTAAAGCCGCTGCATTACATTGTTGCTCATATTGTCCCTTCATAGGGATTACTAATAATTTTTTCTGAAGAAATAAAGCTTCTGAAGGCCCTTCAAATCCTGCCCCACATATAACACCTTTACAAGAACTAAGACTATCTAAATACAACTTATTATTAATGGGTATAATTTCTAAGTTACCTATCGTTTTCCTTTTATTACTGTATTTAGAGAAAACTTGAAATTCAGCATCTATTTTTGATAATACTTTAATAATTCTTTCGTCACTATAGGCAGGTAGATAAACTATATAATGATTCTCTTCCTTTAATTTTAAATCTCGAACTTCTTTACGAATAACGGGGTGATGAATTTTATCTGCATAAGTCTTAAAATGGAATCCATACGCATTCGCACTGGGTGCGTAATATTTTAGTATTAAAAAGCCTATCCAATCTAGCTTCTCTGGTTTAGGGGAAAAAGGGTGAATCACGGCAGATTGATGACTTAAGCCCACACATTTTTTAGCTTTAAATAGGCATGCCCAGGCAGAAACTGGTTCAAAATCATTGATGATCAAATCATACTGATGAACATTCAATTTCCATATCTCATTTAGAAGTCTGAAAAACTTCATACACTTTATAGTTTTCAAAACATCTACCCCTCCCCTTTTGCCAAAAACAAAGCTTAATCCATGTAATTGATATCGAACCGGATATTCCAAATCCACATCTGCTTGTGTTCCACTTAATAAAACATCAAGCTCACCATATTGAATTAAAACTGGGATAATATCTCTGGCTCTGCTAATGTGCCCATTTCCAGTTCCTTGTATAGCGTATAAGATTTTCATAATTGTTTTTTATAAAGATATACCGCTAAGATGAACTGATTATAAAGTTAAAATCATGAAATCATGAACATTTAGACTTTTGTTAAAACTTATTAAAAAAGAGCTTTTTACACCTTAATACCTTTGTATTTGAAACTTTTTCTAATCATTTAAGTATCTTATATTCTATATTTAATTTTTTAATACCTAATTTTGAGGTATTGAAAATTATAAGTGAAGACTATTCAAATCACCATATCAACATTTTTTTTTCTATGCCTCTTTAATGTAGCATTCATACCACAATTATGTCTGGATGCTGTTGAAGATTTGCAACATAAAGAAGTTACAAATAATATTTTAGGAGAAGAATCAACAAGTGGTTTGAATATTTTTGAAGAAGAGAGCAAAGAATCTTCAAAAGAAAATAATGAAAACGAAAACAACCACCTCAATCTAAAAGCATTAGGCCTTTTTCGTGCATCCATTCATAATATTCTACATGAATCATTGGTAAATAATTTTTTTCACTCAAATCTTTACCAATCCATACCTATACTAAAAATCACTCCTCCACCCAAAGTTTAATCAAACTTGCTTGAGTTTTTTGTTGAAATTCTGGTTATGTACTGGATTTCAATAGAATAAATCTGTAAATACTTTATTACAATAAATTCAATAATTGATTAAATAATGAGTGAATCAAAATTTTCGAAATTTACAGGGATAACTTTTAAACATTTCAAAAGCGACTCCTTATCAAGTTTAGTGGTATTTTTAGTAGCCATGCCATTATGTTTGGGGATTGCTTTAGCTTCAGGCGCACCACTTTTTTCTGGTTTAGTTACTGGTATAGTGGGTGGTGTGGTAGTTGCCTTACTAAGTGGTAGCCAATTAGCTGTTTCAGGACCTGCGGCAGGTTTAGCAGTAATTGTTTATAATGGTATCGAAGAAATAGGCTTTTTCGAAGGCTTCTTGGTGGCAGTAGTTTTAGCGGGTGTTATACAATTAATTTTAGGATTTTTAAAGGCAGGTACTATAGGTAATTATTTCCCGTCTTCCGTTATCAAAGGGATGTTGGCTGCAATTGGTATATTACTAATTATTAAACAAATTCCTCATGTTTTTGGATATGACGAAGATTATTTAGGTGACTTGGACTTCTGGCAGAATAATGATGAGAATGCTTTAAGTGCGTTAGTCTCAGCCTTTGAAAACATAGACCCAACAGCCTTTATAATATCAATAGTATCCTTAATTATTCTGATAGGCTGGAATTATATAAAAAATAATAGCATCAAATCAATCCCTGCCCCATTGGTAGTAGTATTTGTAGGTGTTGCTATAAATGCTATTTTCATAGCTTTGGATAATGGAATGGCACTGGCACAAAAACATCTAGTTACTATTCCTGTATTAGGTGAAGATACTTCATTTGAAAACCTATTCGTATTTCCAGATTGGTCAATCTTAACTGAACCTGTGGTTTATACTGTTGCCATCACTATTGCTATTGTAGCTAGTTTAGAAACATTGCTGAGTATTGATGCAGTTGACAAATTAGATCCACAGAAAAGAAGAACTCCTTTAAACAGGGAAATGAAAGCACAGGGTGTAGGTAATATCATTGCTGGTTTCCTTGGTGGTTTACCTATGACTGCGGTTATTATTAGAGGTACAGTAAACATCAATTCAGGAGCTAAAACTAAATTATCTGCTTGGTTACATGGTATACTATTAATAGTTGCTATTCTCTTAATCCCAACATTTATCAATATGATCCCTTATGCAAGTTTGGCAGCTATACTATTGGTTACGGGTTATAAACTGGCCAATATCAATTTGATGAAGGCTATGTATAAAGTAGGGCCAAGTCAGTTTTATCCATTTATAATCACAATTGTTGCCATTGTATTTACTGATTTATTAATCGGTATTATCATTGGTTTATTAGCCGGATTCCTTAACATTTTGGTTAAAAACATGAAGAATACGTATTCTTTTGATAAGAATGCACATGTAGAAGGTGAACCCATTAGATTAGTTTTATCGGATGAAGTGTCATTCTTGAATAAAGCTAGCATGGTGAAAACTTTAGACGAAATACCTGAGAATTCTAAAGTGATAATTGATGCTAGAAAATCAAAATTCATTGATTTTGATGTAATTGAAGCAATTGAATTATACACCAATGAAGGAGCTAAGTATAAAAATGTAGAAGTTGAATTGCTTGGCTTCGATGAATTTCACAAAAAATATAGTTTAAAATAGATGAATAATTAATTTTTTTATAAAACATAAATTTTTTTAGTAATGAGCAATTTTCATCCTTTAAAAAATTTAAAAAACGATATACCTGCGAGTATTGTGGTATTCCTTGTCGCCCTACCTCTTTGTTTAGGTATTGCATTGGCATCGGGTGCTCCTTTATATTCAGGCTTAATAGCCGGTATAGTTGGGGGTATAGTCGTTGCATCATTAAGTGGGTCCCACGCAGGAGTTAGTGGGCCTGCGGCTGGTTTAGCTGTTATAGTCCTCGCTGCCATTCAGGATCTGGGAGGCTTTGAGATTTTCCTTATGGCCGTTGTATTGGCCGGAATTATCCAAATAATTATGGGCTTTCTCAAAGGAGGTATTATCGCCTATTATTTCCCTTCATCGGTTATAATGGGGATGTTGTCGGGTATAGGTATCATCATTTTCATTAAACAAATACCACATGCCTTTGGCTATGACAAAAGCCCTGAAGGAGATTTAAGTTTTACGGGTAGTGGTGGGGAAAACACCTTTACCGAACTCGTAAATATGCTTGATTTTATAAGCCCTGGAGC
>NZ_JAGXGF010000096.1 GCF_024636815.1 Marivirga sp. | reverse complement strand
TTCGGGAGCCGTGATTAGTTCTCTTCTCAAATATGCACATCATTTACCCCCAAATTCTACATGTGCGCTTATACTCTGCGATAGAGGTGAAAGATACCTAGATACCATTTACAATGAAGAATGGGTACTCAACAACTGTCAAAGTAATATGCAGCTAAAGTCTTAATGAAGCATGATTCTAAAATTGAATTTAAATAATAGAATGAGATGTTTATGATATCGCAGGCACATAAAAAAATCAAAAAGGAACTCCCGAACTATGGAGTGACAAGGCCTTTCAGAGTAGGGATAGTTGGTTTGGGACCCAAAGGACTCTATGGATTGGAAAGACTACTGGCGAACCTTAAAGAAAGTTTTTCAGATCAGCCCATTGAAATTTATTTGATAAACAAGACACCCTACTTTGGATGTGGTGATGTATACCGAACGGATCAGCCGGAATATTTAATGATGAATTATGCCAATGGATTTATCAACATGTGGCCAGATTCCAAGCCTTCACCAATTGTTCCGGAGCCGATTTCTTTTGTGGAATGGTTAAAATTTGGGGAGTCCAATAAGCAGGATCCAATTCATGATGAATATTCGCCTCGTGCATTAGTCGGCAGGTATTTGAGTTATGGATTCAATTCCCTTTTGGAAAACTGCCCAGGCCACATTTCCATTGTCCAGCATCTTGGAGAAATTACCGACTTGGAAAAATCAGGTGATAAAATAAATCTACTCCTCCTGACCCAAGCTAAAAAGCAATTGCATCTGAGGGGGTTTGATCAGTTGCTTTTGGCCACCGGCCATCTGACAGTCAATTCCTCAAAGAAAAACAGATTGAACCCTTCTTCTGATGTGGACTTCATTTATCCGGTCAAGACGAAATTGTCAGGTATTTTACCGAAATCTAAAGTAGCTGTAAAAGGGATGGGATTGACCTTCATTGACGCAGCATTGGCATTGACCGAAGGTAGGGGTGGTTTTTTCAAAAATTCAGGAAATGAATTGAAGTATTTTTCCACTGGCGAAGAACCTTCAAAAATATATCCTTTTTCAAAATCAGGCTTACCGATGTTTCCCAGAAAAAGCACATTTGGTAAACCTATAAAGGAGCTAAAATATTTCAAACTGGAAAATTTCGTGGGAATGGGAGAAAAACTCCCCTCTTGGAAAGTAGACTTCAAACTAGAGTTGTTGCCCTTAATTAAGAAGGAAATAATTTTTAGTTATTATGATTGTATGTTTAGAATTCACGGATTAGACTTGTGCTACAGCCCAAATTTTAGAGAAGTAGAAACCCAAATTTTTGATTTTCATGAAAAATACCCGCAGGCTGAGATATTTGAGTTTGAACATTTTTTTCCCTGTGAAAATCACAGCCCTGTAAAATCAAATGAGGAGGTGATTAATTTGATTTCCCACTGGATCAATTGTGCAGAGCTAGGAGAGAAAGAAAGTCCCTTGGCAAATGCGTCTGGAGTTTGGAGACAAATGACTGATTTATTCAATCGGGTCTATAGTTTTGGTGGCCTTACGCCATCGTCTCATCAGCTATTTTCTGAGCAGTATGCATCCCATTTCAACCGGGTTTCGTATGGTCCTCCTGTGATCAATATGAAAAAAATACTGGCATTGGCCAAAGCGGGAATTCTTGACTTTTCTTTTTCTAATTCCCCGAGTATGACATATGAAGAAGCCCACAAACAGTATAGGCTAGCTACTGTGTATGGAAATGAAATCTCCACAGATTTTTTTGTAGACGCTAGAATTCCAAAATATAGGGTAGATGATCAGCTTTCGCCGCTTTATGAAAACTTAATCAGGAAAGGGCATGCTAGGCCATTTGTGAATGTGTGCAAGTTCGGGATCACTTTTAAGCCTGGTTGCGTAGACTTAAATAGGTCGGGCAATCCTTTGGATAAATATGGAAACGTGGTGCCTCAGCTCACATTTACAGGCACACCGACGGAGGGAATTACCTTTGATAATGATTCTTTATCCACAGAAAAAAATGATTTCGTTTCTGCATGGGCGGATAGGGTGGCTGACGAAGTGGTAAAATTTCGGAGCATAAATTCTTTAGAGCTTTTAGAAAATGAATATTGAAAAAAAAATAGATTCCCTACCTAGGCTCCAACCAAAAATTTCGGATTGGATACTACAACTTTTACGAAAAGAGGATGTTCTGAATCAGCTTTTAGACAAATGGGGATCACCGGTAAATCTTCATAATACGCTTCCTTTCGAAGAAAATTACCTAGAGTATGAGAAAGTTCTGAATGATTTTGAATTGGATCACATGGTGCTTTTTGCCCGAAAGGCAAATAAATGTAGGCGCTTTGTGAGAAAAGCCCAGACGCTGGATATTGGAGTGGATACAGCTAGTCTGGAAGAACTGAAGCAAAGCTTAGAATGTGGTGTTAATAATCAAAAACTGGTAGTCACTGCGGCAATCAAGAACAAGCAGCTGATTCAGCTCGCTGTCAAATCCAATGTGCTGATCATCCTGGATAATTGGGATGAGGCAGTGCTGGTGCAGGAGGTAGCAGAGGAGCATGGAGTTAAGGCTAAAGTAGGCATTCGGGTTAGTGGGTTTTTGGTAGGTGGGGAAAAGCTATACAGTCGATTTGGCTTTGATGTAGCGGAGGCTGAATCCTTCGTAATAGACAATTTTAGAGCTGATGGACGATTTTCAGGATTGGAATATTCGGGTGTACATTTTCACCTGAATGGTTATTCAATTTCTCAGAGAGGAGAAGCACTTTTGCAAAGCATTGAGTTGGCAGAAAAACTGGATCAAACCGGATTTAATACTAAGTATATAGATATTGGAGGAGGTTTTTTGATGAATTATCTTCAAAATGAAAGTGATTGGTTGGAGTTTCAGGAGGAGTTGCAAGATGCGGTACTTGGAAAGAGCCGTTCGATTACTTTTGGTAATGATGGTCTGGGATTTCAGTTGATAGACGGAAAAATCCAGGGAAAATTAAATTCTTATCCTTTTTGGAATGAAACTTCAAAGGCTACATTTCTACAGAAAATACTTTCATACTCTTCATCAGGAGGAAAGAAGTTGGCGGAATTGCTGCGGAAAAAGAAAATTCAGCTTCGTATGGAGCCGGGAAGATCTTTATTGGATCAAACGGGTATGACCATTGCCAGAGTAGCTTTTAGGAAAAAAGATTCGAATGGAGATTGGCTAGTTGGGTTGGAAATGAACATGACACAGATGGCCAGTTCAAGTGCGGATTTTCTTTTGGATCCCTGTGTGATTAATTTGAAAACTGAGCCTTCAACTGAGCAGGTTGAAGTTTATTTTACAGGAGCGTATTGTCTGGAGCGAGACGTATTGCTGAAGAGAAAAATTACCTTAAATAGACTTCCGGCCATAGGAGATCTGGTGATATTTATAAATACAGCAGGGTATATGATGCACTTTTTCGAATCCAATGCCCATTTGTTCCCACTCGCAACCAATTTATTTCTAAAGGAGAACTTTTCGGGAGATAATTTGGAGGATTTTGAGGAGGATTCCTGATTTTTCAGATTTTTTGAAATAATATGTTTGGCGCAAGGCTCTTTTTCCTTCTTAATAGAATTATTATTTATTCTTAAAAACAGTAACTTCCTTTAGCGAGAAGTAAGTTCAAAGTGGCATGATTCAGGATTATTAAATTCTAATAAATAGACTTTAAAAAAAATACTATTTCAAATTCCCACGAAGGAATCTTTTCAACCCTTTCATTTTTTGATTCAAAAGAGATTTTTAATGATTTAAACTACAATATTGTTGATTCAAGGAGTGCGGAGTCTGAGAATAAACTTACACAAGTTGGGTTAACCTGCTTTTCTAACTATCATTCTATTCTGAACTAGGATATGTTTTATATGACCCCACTGCCAATTCAAGCCACTTTTATTAAAGTATTTTTAATTTATAACTATCGGGAGTAATATTTGATCTTATCTGAATAACTAACCAACAGAATTGAACTATGACCAATAAAAAACATAATATAAAATAAGCCCAATATGGTATTGGAAACTTTTAGTACCAGCCATTATTTCTAGCTCAATTTAACTTCTGCCTTTGGTGGTGAGTGAGATAAAAATGATAATAAGCTGGATTAATTACAGATAAGGTTACTCCATATAATTCCATGATAGATGCATTTGTAACTTCTACTAAAAGACTATTCAGGTAAGCTGATGATTGTTTATTAGTATTTAATGAGGCGCTTTAAATATTGACAAATGTAACTGAGGTAATGACTATAAAAGTTGGGAAAATCACCCAATGGAATATAGCATAGGTAAGAACTCTTTCAGAGAATATTACTACGGATTTTTAATAACAACCATGCTAATTCACTAAGAGAGAGGCAGCTGGTATTTTGACCCAAGCATTACAAACAGATTTCAATAAAATGTTTTTAAGGCTTGATAATTAAACTAAATTTTTATGAAAAATTATTTATCAAAGAGAATTTATATCGCAGGTCACAGTGGAATGGTGGGTTCGTCTATTTGGAGAAGATTCGAAGAAGAAGGAGCTCACGGACTGATTGGTCTAAAAAGCAGTGAATTAGATTTAACGAATCAAGCTGATGTACTTAGTTTTTTTAGACATGAAAAGCCTGATATTGTAATCAATGCAGCTGCTAAGGTTGGAGGAATTATGGCTAATAAGCAATTTCCATATAGTTTTCTTATGGATAACCTTATGATCCAGAATAATCTCATTGATGGAGCGGTTAAAAATGATGTAGAAACATTTATTTTTCTTGGAAGCTCTTGTGTATATCCAAGACTCGCACCCCAACCCATAAAGGAAGAATATTTATTAACAAGTTCTCTCGAGCCAACTAATGAGCCCTATGCTATTGCTAAAATAGCGGGAATAAAAGCATGTGAGGCACTCTTTAATTCTCATGATAAGAATTTCTTTTCTCTTATGCCCTCTAATCTTTATGGTCCTCGAGATAATTTTGATTACGAATCTAGTCATGTGCTTCCAGCTCTTATTCATAAGTTTCATGATGCTAAAAGGAATGGGAATCAACCAGTAAAATTGTGGGGGTCTGGTAATCCTAGAAGAGAGTTTCTTCATGTAGATGATTTAGCAGCTGCAGTCATTTTTCTGCTAGATAAGAAAATAAATAAACCTATAATTAATGTAGGTACTGGTACAGATATAAGTATAAATAATCTTGCCACAATGGTTCAAGATATTGTTGGCTATCAGGGAGATATTAAATGGGATTTGTCTATGCCTGATGGTACACCTAGAAAGTTAATGAGTCATTCTGTTTTAGATAAAATGGGATGGGAGCCGAAGATTCAACTATGGGATGGAATTAAAGATACCTATAGTTGGTACCTGAGAAATGAGGACAGGTTGAAGTGTGTACAAATTGTTAGTTAATATAATAAAATTTTAATTTTTGAAAATATGAAAATAGCATTAATTACAGGAATTACAGGTCAAGATGGATCTTATCTAGCAGAATTTCTTTTAGAGAAGGGTTATGTTGTCCATGGTATAAAAAGAAGATCTTCCTCATTCAATACGGATAGAATAGATCATCTATATCAAGATCCGCATCAGGATAATCCCCGTTTTTTTCTTCACTATGGTGACTTATCTGATTCATTAAATATCACTAGGATCATTAAAGATACCGCTCCAGATGAAATATATAATCTAGGGGCAATGAGTCATGTGAAGGTTAGTTTTGATGCTCCAGAATACACCGCCAATGTAGATGGTTTGGGTGTTTTGAGGATTCTTGAAGCCGTTCGTCTTTTGGGAATGGAAAATAAGACAAGGATCTACCAGGCTAGTACTTCAGAGCTGTATGGGTTGGTTCAGGAAATTCCACAGAAGGAGGTCACGCCTTTTTATCCAAGATCTCCCTACGCAGTGGCTAAACTCTATGGTTATTGGATTACCAAAAACTATAGGGAAGCTTATGATATGTTTGCCTGCAACGGTATTCTTTTCAATCATGAATCGCCTTTGCGTGGTGAGACATTTGTTACCCGCAAGATTACTAGGGCTGTAGCTAGAATAGGACTAGGAGTTGAAAATGTGATCTATCTCGGTAATCTCGATGCTCAGAGGGATTGGGGACATGCCAAAGATTATGTAGAAGCAATGTGGCTGATGCTACAAACTGACAAGCCGGAAGATTTTGTAATTGCTACAGGGGTGACTACTACAGTCCGTGATTTCTTGGTTTTAGCTTTCTTAAAAATTGGATTTACGCTGGATTTTATTGGTAAGGGTTTGAGTGAATTGGGTATGCTAAGTAGTATAGACTACGATCTATCCTATGAAATATTAGGTCTAACGAAAGAGGAATTGCCTGCTTTGGGGCAAGTATTAGTCAAAGTAGATCCTGAATATTTCAGACCTACTGAGGTGGAGTTGTTGATAGGTGATCCCACCAATGCGATAAACAAATTGGATTGGAAACCTAAATATGATTTGAAAGCCATAGTTGAGGAAATGGTAAGCTGCGATGTTGAATCTACTAAATGTGACATTTTCATGTCTAAGCAAGGATATCCTGTTAAAGCTCATATTACTATTTAATATTTCTGTGTAAGCATTTTTAAATAACTATAAATAAAATGGAACTTCTCAGTAAAACTTCTTCATTTGATTCTATTATAGATGTTATTGAAATGTCTTGGAGTTTATATTCTTCCGAGACTGCTTTGGTGTCTAGTGATGAAAATATCACCTATTCAGAGTTAAAAAGTAAAGTTTCTTTAATTAGCTCCATTTTGATACAAAACTACTCTGATGAACAGATAATTGCAATTTCTACTACAAGAAGTGCCCAGACTATTGTTAACATTTTGGCGATTCTAAAAGCTGGTAAAACTTATCTTCCTATTGATTCAAATTATCCGGAAATGAGAATTGCTCAGATAGTTGAAGATTGTGGTGTCAAATGTTATCTGAAAAGCAGTCTTGAAGATGTTCTGCCACTTGAGCCTGTTGATTTGAATAAGGCATCAACGTTGGTTTTAAGAGATGAAACTAGGTATACCAGATTAGCTTATATATTGTATACTTCCGGATCTACAGGCGCTCCCAAAGGGGTATGTGTTCCACATGCTGGAATTATCAGTCTCATCAAATGGCAAATACAAGAATCTTTTTCTGGACCTGGGGTCAACACACTTCAGTTTACAAGATTATCATTTGATATTTCCGTCCAAGAGATATTTAGTACTCTTTGTAGTGGAGGGACGTTACACATTGTTGAAGCTGAGGAGATTAGAGATTTCAGGCTTTTAATCCAAGCTTTGGTGGACAGGAAGATTCATAGAATTTTCTTGCCTTTCGTCGCCCTTCAGGGAATTGCAAATGAAGCTGAAAACTCTAAGGTTTATCCAGGATTTTTGAAAGAGGTGATGACTTGCGGGGAACAACTTAAGTCTACCAGAGCAATTAAGGATCTATTTCTTCATGTGAAGGCAAAGCTTTTCAATCAGTATGGACCAACAGAGTGCACATGTATAGTGACTCAACTTGAACTGGATGAAAACCCCGAGTCATGGGATGACCTACCGACTATAGGAAAAGCCATAGATGGCGTGGAGGCTATGATTCTAGATGAGAATCTGGCTCTGATTTCCGAGGTGGGAAAAACAGGTGAAGTGTATTTTTCGGGGGTGTGTCTGGCAGATGGCTATTTAAATAAACCGGAGCTTTCAGCCAAAAGCTTCTTCACCTTAGAATCAATAGGAAAAAAAGTCTACAAGACCGGGGATTTGGGTTATTGGACCGAGAACGGGGAAATATTCTTTTTAGGCAGAATTGATGATCAGATTAAAATAAGTGGAATTCGAATCGAAACAGGTGAAATAGAATCTGTTGCGGCTAATCTTGCTGGGGTATCCCAAGTAGCGATTACTGTAAATGAATATGAAGACGGACAAAAATTCCTAAAGCTCTTTTTTGTTTCAGAAAAGGAGAATGTATCGGAAATAGAACTAATTGATTTTTTGAAAGAAAGACTTCCTGACTATATGATTCCAACATTTTGTGTGAAAATGCAGGAATTTCCAAGAACGTCTAACGGTAAAATTGACAGAAAAGAACTTTCTAAACACAATAAAGTAGAGAATTCCAATGCTCAAAATTATGTAAAACCCAGAAACCAAGTTGAGAAAAACCTTGCTTTGATATGGCAAAGTATACTTGGCTTGGATAAAGTTGGTCGTGATGATCATTTTTTTGAACTGGGAGGAAGCTCACTTTTCGCTCAGAAAATGGCGATTCAGATCAGTAAAATTTTTAAACGGGAATTTTCTGTTACTAAGATATATCAGTTTCCTAAGCTTAGCGCTCAGGCTGAATTTCTTGCCGAGAATGAGACATTTTCTCGACATATCAGTTTAAAACATAAAACTCAAAAAAATAAAGATGTTGCTGTAATTTCTACCTCTAGTAGATTTCCTGGTGCTCAAGATTCTGAGCAATTTTGGGAAGTACTGGCTGAAGGAAAAGAGTCAATCCAATTTTTTAAACTTGAAGAATTAGAAGGAAACGAACAGAAAATCGCTCGAGAAAACCCAAGCTATATAAAAGCCAGGGGCATAATTGAGGACATTAAGACCTTCGATTACGCATTCTTTGGGTTAAATCCCAAAATAGCCGCTGTGATGGATCCTCAACACCGGCTGTTTCTTGAAGTGGCTTATGAAGCGCTAGATAGTGCTGGATATATAGCCGAAAAGCCAAGTGGCAAGGTAGGTGTATTTACAGGATGTAGTAGCAATGCCTACTATCAAAAAAACATCGTTTTTGATAAAAATTTACCTCAAATACTGGGTCCTATCCAAATCATGACGGTCAATGAAAAAGACTACATGGCTTCGCGGGTAGCTTACCAACTGGATCTAAGAGGACCTGCAATTAGTGTTCATACTGCCTGCTCTACTTCTTTAGTAGCAGTTGCAAATGCCGTCCAAAGTATTCGGAATGGAGAATGTGACATGGCACTAGCAGGTGGTAGCTCTGTGGCATATCCTATTAAAAGCGGTCACCTGTTTGAAGAAGGCTCGATTATGAGTCAGGACGGACATTGCAAGCCTTTTGATGCGTCAGCATCTGGCACCTTGTTTAGTGATGGAGCTGGCGCTGTTTTATTGAAAGATTACGAACAAGCTGTCGCAGACGGAGATCCTATTTTGGCAGTGATCAAAGGAGTAGGAATTAATAATGACGGATTCACTAAGAGTAGTTTTTCGGCTCCGAGTATAGCGGGGCAATCAGAGGCCATACAAATGGCATTGGAAGATGCTCAGATTTCACCTTCTTCTATTTCTTATGTAGAAGCCCACGGCACAGCTACTCCCATTGGAGATCCTATTGAAGTCGAAGGTTTGAAAATGGCTTTTGGGACCGGTGTTCAGAATCAAAGCTGTGCAATTGGTTCGGTCAAAGGGAATATAGGACATTTGAATGCTGCTGCGGGAATTGCTGGATTTATTAAAACTGTTTACGCACTCAATCGAAAGACAATTCCAGCCTCAATCGGATATAGTAAACCAAATCCCGCAATTGATTTTGAAAAAACTCCTTTTTACGTCAATTCAAATACAAGCAAGTGGGAATCTGATCATCTGCGCCGAGCCGGCGTAAGTTCTTTCGGAATCGGTGGTACAAACTGCCATGTTGTTTTGGAAGAGTTCCCTATTGAGGAGAAAAATAATTCCACAACAGAAAATATTGATCAAACGATCTTTTTTTCAGCAAAATCGGAACAAAGCCTTTTTGGCTATGCTTCGAAATTGAAAAGCTTTATCCTGAAAAAACCAGCTCTGGACCTGACCCAGCTGGGATATAATATCAATAAGAAAAATCCAGGATTCAATTTTGGGACAGCAGTCAATTTTCATGATTATGAATCACTTCTTGCCGGGCTAAACTCGATTATTTCTGGTGAAAAGCCTCCAGTAAAGAGACTAGGGAATTTCAATTTTCCAGTATTCCTTTTCCCAGGTCAGGGTGCTCAATACCTTAATATGGGAAGAGATCTTTATGAAAAAGAGCCACTCTTTACTGAAGTCTTAAACCAATGCGATTTGCTTTTTTCAAAATATTTGGATACCAGCATTTTGGACCTTGTTTTTTCTGAAGATCCTGACGAAAAAATGGAATTGCGGCTCGCAGACACCAAATATACACAGCCGGTTATTTTTTCAGTTTCTTATGCATTAGCTAGACTATGGATTAGTAAAGGTGTGATTCCAACAGCACTGAGCGGACATAGCATAGGTGAGTTTGTAGCGGCATGCATAGCCAAAGTAATCGACTTAGCAGATGCAGTGAAAGTGGTCGCGAAGCGGGGAGAATTGATTAGTCAACTTCAACCAGGTTCAATGCTTTCTATTCGAAATACTACCGAGTACATCTTGACAATCCTACCCAAAGGACTTTCTCTTGCCGCGGAGAATGCCCCAAATCTTTGTGTGGTTTCTGGGCCTACAGCTTTGATTGAAGATTTTGCTTCAAAACTAGGAAAAAGGGAAATTCCTGCTAAAGTATTAAGAACGAGTCATGCTTTCCACTCAGAGATGATGGACCCTGCTCTGGACCAGTTTAAAGATTTTCTTTCGAAGGTTAAGCTAAATAATCCTCAAATACCTATTCTTTCCACTGTAACAGGTGACTGGCTTAAGGATTCAGAAGCCACTTCTCCAGACTATTGGACACAGCACATGCGGCTTCCAGTTTTATTTTCAAAAGCTGTTGAAAGATTATTTGATGAAATGCCTGAAGGAGCATTTGTTGAAGTTGGTCCCGGTAATGGTCTCGGCACTCTTCTGTTGCAACATCCCGATGCCAAAACTTTTCCCATCGTGCATAGCTTAAGTCGGACTAATGAAAAGTCCGAAACTGAGCATTTTTATAACCAATTCCAGCTTTTAATTAATAAAGGTCTTCGATTGAAGTGGGATGAAATCTATCCTGAATCTGCTCAAGTCCGGTTTGCTATTCCTACCTATTCATTTGATAAAAAGCCTTGTTGGATAGATGTAAATCAAAACCAACATTCAAACAATGGAAAGGAAGAGAATTTAGAAAATCAAGTTGATGATGTAATTCAATCTTCTACAGCCGAAAACCTTTCTAGCTATAGTTCTTCTTCTCTCACAAAGCAGTTGAGGCTCATCTTGGAAGAAGCCTCTGGATCTGATATAAATGAACAGGATTTCGAACTTTCATTCTATGAATTGGGGCTAGATTCTTTGATTTTGACCCAAGTGGCTTTTTCTATTAAGAAAGAATTTAACGTTCAGGTTTCTTTTAAGCAGCTCAACGGTGAGTTAAGTACGCCAGATGCTTTGTTGACCTTCTTATTAGAGAATTCTCCTATTCAGGAAATTAAGAAAAATCCTTTGGCGGAAGATAATACTAATCAAAAGCTGAAGACCACTAATCTCAAGAACTTTCCTTCCAATGAAGTAAGGTCAACGCAATCCAATGGAATTGGGAAGATAGATCAGTATAAAGGCTTGTCTCAGGAAGAGATTATTGAGTTGAAAAAGCCTTTCGGAGGGGTTGCACGTATTGAGAAAAATACCTCTGAGGTTTCCGAAGTGGCTCAAATTTTCATAGAGAATCTGATCAAGAGCTACAATTCCAAAACTGGTAAAAGCAAAGCTTATACTCAGCAGAATAGAAAGCATATGGCAGATCCGAGAGTGGTCAGCGGATTCAAACCACTCACAAAGGAATTGATTTATCCAATAGTAACTAAATTCTCAAAAGGATCGAGATTGATCGATCTTGATGACAATAACTATTTGGACTGGCTGAATGGGTTTGGAATCACATTGTTCGGACATCAATCTGAATTTATTAAAAAAGCGATTACCTCTCAGATTTCTGAAGGGATAGAGATAGGACCACAAAACTCTCTGGCAGGAATAATCTCTGAGCGAATTTGTCGGCTGACAAATAATGAACGAGTGGGGCTTTGTAATACTGGCTCAGAGGCAGTACTCGGAGCTATGAGAATTGCCAGGACTGTCTCTCATAGATCTTTAATAGTTTGTTTTTCGGGCAGTTATCATGGGATCAATGATGAGGTTCTAGTCAGGGCAGGTAAATCAGGGAAAAGTTTCCCTGCTGCTGCAGGTATTTTGAGTGAAAATGTCCAGCAAATGCTGGTGCTTGAATATGGTTCTGAGGAATCACTCCGAAAAATTGGTGAGCGAGCTGATGAAATTGCAGCAGTATTGGTAGAACCTATTCAAAGCAGAAACCCTGAATTTTTGCCAATTGAGTTCCTTAAATCTTTAAGAATTTTAACTGACAAAGAAAATATTTGCCTGATTTTCGATGAAATTATCACTGGGTTTCGAAGTCACATCGAGGGAGTTCAGGGAATGTATGATCTCAAAGCCGACCTTACCACCTATGGTAAAGTTCTGGGAGGAGGATTACCTATAGGGGTGATTGCCGGTAAATCCAAGTGGATGGATTCGTTGGATGGTGGATTTTGGCAGTATGGCGATGAATCCATTCCTGAAGCCGGTGTCACCTACTTTGCAGGTACATTTGTCCGTCATCCATTGACACTGGCTACCACCAATGCAGTGTTGGATTATTTGGAAGAAAAAGGTGGTTCATTTCAGGATGACCTAGCAAATTTAGCTAATGAAGTGGTTAAAGGAGCGAATAGAATTTTTGAAAAATACAATGTTCCTTATTACGCAGTAAATTTTCGATCACTTTGGCTCATTAAGGTTAAAAAAGAATTCCAGTATTCAGACCTGCTTTTTACTACGCTACGTGAGCGGAACATTCATATTTGGGATAATTACCCATGCTATGTAACTGATTCCCATACCATTGATGACGTCCATTTTACTTTGGAAAAGTTAGAGGAAGTGATCCGACTTTTAGTAGAAAACGAAATTGTAGAAGGGGATTTATTCCTTACCTCGGGTCAGTGGATGAGCCAAGATAATCCCCCATTCGAAGGTGCAAGAATTAGCCTGAATGATAAAGGCTTCCCGATATGGGTACGTGAAGAAGCCTATGTAGAATCTAATGTAATTAAACTTCAATCCATTTTTCTATGAAATTTTCAGAAGATATTATTTCCACAAAAACTCCAAAAAGTCAGGACACCATCCAGATTTCCAAGGTAATACCAAGTACTGCCTCACAAATGGAAATATGGCTTTCCTGCCAATTGGGTGGTAAAGAAGCAAATATGGGCTACAATGAGTCCATGTCTATCAAGCTTCATGGTGATTTGGAAATTCTTCATCTCAAAACTGCTTTTCACACTGTGATTCAAAGGCATGAAGGAATGCGGGCGATTTTCACCCCTGATGGGGATCAGATGATAATTTTTAGTTCATTTCATTTACCAATGAGATTCAGAGATATCTCTCAGCTAAGTGAGATAAAAAAGAATGCCTTTCTAAAAAAACAGAGTCTGGATACTGGCGTATATGAATTTGATCTTGTAAAAGGTCCACTCTATGTAATGGAGCTGATTAAAGTTAAAGATTCCGAACACCTTTTAACTTTTACTGGTCATCATTTGATCTTTGACGGATGGTCAAGCGGATTGCTTCTGGAAGAAATAAGCAAGGTCTATAGTCAACTAAAGAAAGGAGAATCAATTCAACTCCCACAAGAAGACAAACTTTCAGATTTTGTTCTTGAGCATTACAGGATGACTCATAGTCCCGAGATCAAAGAGACTAAGAAATTTTGGAAAAATGAATTATCAGATCCTGTTCCTTATTTCAATTTACCAATTGACTTTGAGAGGCCTCCTATCAGGAACCTTAAAGCAAAGCGTCTAGAAGTAGCCTTGCCAAAATCATTATTAGCTAAAGCCAAGAGATTTGCGGTCGAGAAAAAAATCAGCACAAACCTTCTATTACTATCTGTTTTTGAGGTGTTGTTGGGTGAATGGACAGGCAAAAAAGATATTATAGTAGGAATACCTTTGGCAGGACAGGCGATTTTGAACAAGGTAAACTTAATTGGTCACTGCGTCAATCTTTTACCCCTGCGTTCACGCATAGATGGTAATCTCACCTTTGAAGAATATCTTCAGAAGCGGAAATTAAAATTCAATGAATCTTTAGATCATTCGTTGATTTCATTTGGTGCTCTTATTCAAGACCTACAGATCAAACGAGATACTTCCCGGGTTCCTTTAATTCCAGTTACATTTAATCTCACTGTGACCAACTCAAACTTAATAAAGTTTGAGGGGCTGGAATCAGCTTTGATTTCAAATCCTAAATCGTATTCAAATTTTGAAATCATCGTTGATCTTTTTGGAAATGAAGAAGGAATTATTGTCGAATGGACCTACAATGAATCCCTTTTTCATGAATCCAGTATTTGGGAGGCAGCTCAGAAGTACAATCTTTTAATCGAGAAAATTATAGACGCTTCTCATGAAAAATTGAGTGATCTAGATACATTTTTTGAGAATACGGGACTAGAGACAGAATTACTTCTGCAAAATCAATCTACAAATGGAACTGTAGAGGAGTTTGGCGACCTGAAGCACTCGATAGAAAATCAAGTAACACGTTTTTCTGAAAAAATCGCGATCACCTATAAAAGTGAATCACTGGATTATGCGACGCTAAACTCAAGAGCAAATCAGATAGCTAATTATTTAATCAATAGGGGGGTGAAACCTGGAGATTTTGTTGGGATTTATTTAGAAAGATCTTGTAATCTGATTGTTTCAATTTTGGGTGTAATCAAGGCGGGTGCGGCATACCAGCCAATTGATCGGGAAATTCCGATTGAAAGAGCTAAGTATATGATCAAAGACTGTGACGCAAAATTTGTGATCACTGACTTATTTTCTATAGAATGGGATGATTTATACTATAAAATACTTTATACCAATGAGTTAAATAAAGTGGTGCCGGGTTACTCTGAAGAAAATACTGATGTAGAGATTCTTCCGGAAGACCCTATTTATACCATTTATACCTCAGGGTCCACCGGTAACCCAAAAGGTGTAATTCTTACACATCGCAACCTCATTTATTTTACAAATCATGCATGTAAGCAATTAGGATATAGCTCCGACGATTCCATTGCGGGAGTTACTTCTGTCTCTTTTGATATTTCAATTATGGAAGTGCTAATTCCATTTTCTCTAGGAGCCACAGTTCACATTTTGGATCGGTATCATCGTAGAGATCCCAAGCAGGTTTTAGCGCTTCTGAAAGAAAAGAAAATCACTAAAATGTTTGCCACCCCAACTCATTGGCAAATGATGATCCACTCGGGGTGGAACGAGAGATTTTCAAATCTCACAATAGTTTCCGGTGGTGAGGAATTAAAAAAATCCTTGGCTGATAGTTTAAATGATTTTTCAAAAGAGGTTTGGAATGTATATGGGCCAACCGAGACATCTATTTTTTCTGCCTGTAAAAACGTAAAAAAGGATGATCCAGAAATTACCTTAGGCAAAGCTGTAAAGGGAACAGAAATTTATTTGGTTGATGAAAACTCCAAGGTTATTTCTGATCCTGGTATGGCAGGAGAAATCTGGATTTCAGGTGAAGGGGTAGGAAAATCATACATTGGGCTTGAAGAATTGAATAATGAAAAGTTCTTAAAAAATCCTTTTAAGAACGACAAAAGTCGAATTTATAAAACCGGAGATCTAGGATCTTGGTCACCAAATGGGGAATTAAATTATTTGGGTAGAATTGATCGTCAAGTTAAAATTCGTGGTCAAAGAGTAGAACTGGGGGAAATAGAACAAAAACTTCTTTCTTTTCCCGAAGTCGAAAATTCAGCAGTTGTAAATAGAGAAGATTCAGAGGGCATCAACCGTTTGGTGGGTTGCTTACTGGTCAAAAAGGATTTCGACCGTCACCTTACAAAAGTCGATTTTGTCAAGAAAATTCAAACAGCATTGTTAGAGGTGCTTCCAGATTATATGGTGCCTTCCCATATTTACTTTTTCGATAGTTTTCCGCTGACGAACTCTGGAAAAATAGATAGAATTGCTATATCTGCGCTTTTGGATTCCAAGGAGGATATTTCAAGTACAATTCAGCCAAGAGAAAGTGCATTATTGACAGAAGATCAATCAAAGGTGCTTTTGATATGGAAGTCTGTTTTACGAAAAGATAATTTTGGAATAGACGATGATTTCTTCCTTTTGGGAGGCCACTCCTTACTTGGGGTCCGGTTAATTTCAAAATTGGAGGCTGAGTTTGGAGTAACCTTATCACTTTTAACGCTTTTCCAGTTCCCGACAATACGAGGTCTTGTGGATCACATCAAAGGCCAAAAAGAAAATAATTCTGATTCATTGGTATTAATTAAGAAGGGATCACCACATAAAGTGCTCTGCTTCGTGCATGGAGTTGGTCTTAATCCAATAGAAATTAATACACTAATCCGCAATATGGATGAGGATCAGACTATTTGGGGTCTTCAATCGCCTGCCATATCCGGTAATCATGAACCTTTGGAAAGCATAGAAGAGATGGCGACACTTTTTATTAAGGAGCTTGATAAGCAAAAAATCAATATGCCATACAACCTTATAGGAAATTCACTCGGTGGACTTATCGCATTTGAAATGGCTAAACAATTATTAAGTAAAAACCGACAAGTTGGCTTTTTAGCGATGATTGACACCTTAGCTATTCATTCAAAGGATCCCGTACCCAGTTTTATCCAAAGTATAAAAGTTAAACTTTCAAAATTGAGGTTTGAGTTTAATTTCTTCTGGAACGATATTCCATATTATATTATGTATAGAGTGCGGTATATCGATGAAATGTGGAGAAAGAACTTTCATAATTCTGAAGAAGAAAATGCACTAGCCTATCGTATTAGGAAAATTGAAGGAATTAATGAAAAGGCCTGGATCAAATATAAACTATCGTATTTGGATTTAAAGATAACGCTGTTTTTGGCTAAAAGGAGAACTTTTTTTGTCAAAGATTTTAAAACTTTAGGCTGGGGAGAATTTCTTCAAGAAGTAAATACTATCGTAATGCCAGGAGAGCATGCCAATATGTTGAAGCCACCGTATGGTTCAGAATTTACTAAGTGTTTACAAAGGCAGTTGAATCATTATAGTAAGAATTAAAAGATGTACATGGGGCGAATATTTTGTGATGAAATTGAGGTGTTGGACTGGTCTGAAGATATTCAAACTAACCTTGATAATACGGTTCAAATTTATCGAGCATCAGTGCTTGATGATAGAGAAAATATAGCATCTTGTATTGAGCGTTTGTCTTCTAAAGAAATTATGAGATCTAGACGGTACAGAAATAAAGGTGATAGTGACCGATTTATTATTGGTCGAGCAATGGTGAAACATATGGCAGCTACTATTCTAAACAAGGATTTTGAATCGTTGGAAATTCTTTATACAGAAACTAATAAGCCTATAATTGATCAAGAGATTCAATTTAATTTATCCCATTCTGGTGATTATGTAGTCTTGGCAATCTGTAAGGAATGTGATATAGGCATAGATATAGAATACTGTGACGCTGATTTTAAGTTTCAGCCAATATTAGATTATTGTATGAGCAAGGGAGAGCAAATAAGAATATTTGAAAATAAAAAACCATTAGATACTTTTCTTAAGTATTGGACAAGGAAGGAAGCTATTTTGAAAGGTACTGGAATAGGTCTTTTAGAGAAGTTGAATACATTCTCCTGCTTGAATGGAGATAATTTTGTCCCAGGTATTTTAACGGGTATTGTGTCAGAGTGGATGATTAGATCTTTTTATATAGATGAGAATTATATTGTGAGTTTGGCTCACGACTCTAATTTAAATAAATTAAATTTTTGTGAATTTAAACTTTAAAAACATGAAACATTCAAATAAAATAAACTTTGTGTTAAACCAGTCATCACATGTTATGATAATTTTGGCGGTTATACTATTGACTTCATGTTCAAAAAGAAATTTGACCTATTTCAATGATATAAGCACTTCAAAAGATTATACCATAACTGATGACAGGTTTACAGCACCAAAAATTATCCCTGGAGATCTTCTTCAAATAACGGTAAATACCATAAACCCTGAATCTAACTTGCTCTTTAATTATGGTGTAGTCCGGGATAAGTCAGAGGATGCTAGTCCAGATTCAAATGGTTCTAAAATTGACAGCTATTTGGTAGATCCTGATGGGAATATTGACTTTCCGATTCTTAATAAGGTAAAAATAGCGGGTCTCGATAGAGAAGAGGCTAAAGAGTTATTGAAGAGTCAATTATCTTCATTAGTTGTAGATCCAAAAGTGGAGGTTCGTTTTCTGAACTTTCGAATTACAGTAATAGGGGAGGTCACTAATCCTTCAACCTTTATTGTCCCCAATGAGCGGATTACGATTCTGGAAGCCTTGGGACTTGCTGGTGATATGACTGTTTTTGGTCTTCGAGATAATGTATTGCTTATCCGTGAAACGACAAGGGGGAAGACTATACATAGATTTGATATGGGGAAAAAAGAACTGTTAAGTTCTCCATATTATTACTTGAAGCAAAATGATGTAATTTATGTGGAAGCTGATAAGAATAAACTTGTTCAAGCGGATGTAAATCCAAACACTTTGGCAATTGTATCAATCGTGTCTTCCATTGCTGTCGCTTTTATTTTTAGTTTTAATAATTTATTTAGATAATATGAAACTTTCAGAAATACTTGTAGATGACTCATCAAAGACGAGTTATAAAAAGGAGGATATTAAGGATCATATAAATTCCTATCTTAAATTCTGGCCTTTATTTATTGGTTCTTTTCTTCTAATATTTAGTCTTGTTTCGTTATATCTGTATTATGCTATCCCATATTATTCAGTTAATAGCAGTGTAATGCTAAAAGATAATGCTAGAGGTGCTGCATTCGTGGATAATCCAGTATTAATGGATATGAAGGAATATCAGACCTCAAATATTGTTGATAATGAGGTAGATGTTCTTCAATCTTCAATTCTAGTAAAAAAGGTAGCGAATGATCTAAAGCTTTATAACAATTACTTTTATCTTACAGGTTTAAATAAGTTAATTCCTGTTTTTGAACAAGACCTTCCTTTTCAAATTGAAACTATTGAAATTTATCCTGTTATAGATGGGGAAGAGCCCGAAATGCTAATTAAGGAATTCGATGGTAATTTTATAATTGCTGAAATTGACAATGAGTTAATAAAGATCCCTCTTTCCACTCTTGTTAATACTAAATATGCAAAATTTAAAATAAGTCTTGCTATTTCTTCTAATGATTTTGATAAGGAAGTATTAGTGAAATTTCGTACTCCTGATCAAATTGCATCAATAATTTCCAGTCAATTAGATGTAGAAACAAAAGATAAAAACTCTAGTATTATTTATCTTTCTTTATTAGAAACAGTTCCTCAGAGAGGAGTCTTGATTCTGAATGAGTTGATAGATGAATATAATTTACAATCTTCTGATGAGAAGAAAGAGGTGGCAATTAAATCATTTGATTTTATCAATAGTCAAATTGACTTAGTTCTTGGTGAATTAAATTCTATGGAACAACAGGTAGAATCTTTTAAAAACACAAGAAATGTAGTTGATATACAGACAGATTCTAAATTTTACCAAGAAAATTTTCTTATAAATAATAAGGAGATAGCTGAGGTTCAAAATCAAATTGATATTAGTAATTCTATCCAAGAATTTATCACAAATAATCCAAATGGGGATATTACTGGACTAAGCTCATTAATAAAGTCTGATTCATATTTGTTTTCTCTAATGCAAGAATACAATTCCTTAGTAAATGAGAAATCAAGATTAGATCAATCTGTTCTAGAGGGAAGTCCTCTTATCGTTAATTTAAACAGAAGACGTGAATCTTCAAGAAAAAGCATCTTAAGTCATATTGAAAATAACAATAAGGCACTAAATATTACTTTAAGAAATTTGAATGCTAAAAATGCTCAATTTCAAAGTAAATCCAGTTCTTCACCTCGTGTAGAAAGGCAGTATGAAGAAATCACAAGGGATTTGGGAATAAAGAAGGAGCATTATCTCTATCTTTTACAGAAGAAGGAAGAAACTGCTTTGTTTATAGCTTCTGTTCCTGCAAATCATGCAAAAAGCATTGATTTGGCTTCTTTTAGTCTAATCCCATTTAAGCCTAATCCACCTTTAATTTATTTAGTTAGTGCATTCTTTGCTTTCGTTATTCCATTTGCTTACGCGTACAGTAAAAATTTGCTTGATAACAAGGTTTCCAATTTAGCAGACATAAAAGCTGTTACTGAAGCAGAAGTTTTGGGTGAGTTGTCCTACGATGGTAATAGCAAGCTGTTTGCGATTGATCAAATAAACAAGACTCCAATTTCTGAACAGTTTCGTTTAATAAGATCCAATTTTAATTTTCTTGGAGATTCCGATTCTTCAAAATCCATACTAGTTACCTCTTCTATTTCAGGAGAAGGTAAGACCTTCTTTGCTTTGAATTTTGCAAAATCGCTATCAATGATAGGGAAGAAGGTCGCTGTACTTGAATATGATCTTCGAAAGGAAGGTCTAAATGGTGTTTTTGGATTAGAATCTAATCTAGGTATATCAGATTACCTTAGTTCCTCAAATTTTACAATTGATAGATTAATTCAATCAGGTGAGGATGTAAATGGGATTACCTTTTTTCAAATGGGGAATGTCCCCGATAATCCTGCAGAATTGATGTACTCCAAAAAGAATTTTTCATTGATTTCTAAATTAAAAGAGAAATATGATTTTGTGATTATTGATACTGCTCCAATTGGCCAGGTTTCAGATGCCTTTTCGTTAGCCGCTTTCGTTGATTACACAATCTTTATGGTTAGATATGACTATAGCTCCAAAAAGAATATTCATTTTTTTGAGGATATAATCAAATCCAAGAAGTTGGTCAATCCATTAATAGTTTTGAATGGATCAAAGACCAGTATTAAAAATACTTATGGTCATTACAATTATAACTAAATAAGGTTTAAAAAAAATTATTTTTATGCAAATAGCACTTAACATATTGAATTTTTTTAAAGATGGTGACAGTCGTACTGTTGCAGTTAAAAAAAATGTGGCCGGAAATTTCTTGATCAAGGCTTTTAGTATGCTAGTATCTTTTATTATTGTACCTATTACTATAAATTATATCAATCCTACGCAATATGGTATTTGGTTGACACTTACGTCTATGATAAGTTGGGTTTCACTTCTAGATGTAGGTCTTACACAAGGATTAAGAAATAAATTTGCTGAAGCAAAGGCAAAGGGTGATGATGTTCTTGCTAAAATATATGTAAGCACAACCTATTTCTACATTGCAATTTTATTTATAGCAGTTTGGTTTTTGTTTTTTATTGTTAATAACTTCATTGACTGGAGCACTTTGATCAATATTCCTATTACTCTAAATAATGAGGTGAAGATGCTTGCTTTTATTATTATCACCTATTTTTGTCTTCAGTTCATTTTCCAAATTATTAAAACTATAATAATAGCTGATCAGAAACCTGCAATGGCATCTCTCATTGATTTCATTGGTCAAGTCGTTTCACTTTTAATTATCTATATTTTTACTCTGGTGACGGAGGGATCATTAATTTTATTAGGCCTAGCGATTGGTGTTTTTCCTGTCCTGTTTCTCGTTATTGCCAATATATATTTCTTTTCTGGGGATTATAATACTTATAAGCCGGAACTCAAATTTGTTAAAAAGGAATATCGTAATGAATTAATGGGGCTAGGTTTGAAGTTTTTTGTTCTACAACTTGCCGGAATGATTCAATATAGTTCTTCGCTTTTTTTAATTGCTAGATATTTTGACACCTCTGAAGTTACCTCGTATAATATTGCTTTTAAATATTTTATGACTCTTCAAGGAATCTTTTTAATATTCTTGGCTCCACTGTGGAGTAGCTCAACGGATGCCTATTTTAAGGGTGATTATAAATGGATCATTAGTACAGTGAAGAATTATCTATTTATTCTTTTGCCTTTTTTAGGTATGGGTGTTATCATGCTGATATTTGCAAATCAGTTTTATGACTTTTGGTTAGGAAAAGATGTTGTTGAAATTAGTTATAAGGTTTCCCTTTATTCATTTATATTTTTTGCATCCGGGATGTTTGCAAGTATTTTTGTTAATGTCATAAATGGTATTGGAGCGCTTAAGGTCCAATTCTATTCTTCTATAATTACTTCTGTAGGGTTTATTTTATTAGCTCTTTTCTTTATTTTAATTTTGAATCTTCCAGTTTGGTCAATCATTTTAGCTTCTATAATTTCAAATGTATATGGTTATTTGATAGCTCCCATTCAATTATATCAGATTCTCATAGTTCGAAAGTTAAATAGTATTTGGTTTAAATAAAAAATTTATGAATAAGGTATCAATTTATGGCGGATTAGGTAATCAAATGTTTCAATTTGCTCTTGCCATTGTTTTAGATGTTGAAGGAATTCCTACTAAAATCAGTATTCGAAATTTCTTTGTTTACAATCATCATCAAGGATTTGAATTATCCAAAGTATTTTCTGTGCCCTTACGCCCCATTGATAAGATTAAAATTTCTTTCTTAGAGTGGGGAGCTCCTTTTTGGAAGCTTAAAATTGTGAGATGGCTCATGAATAAAGTGATTGTATTATATGATAAGTCTGACAATCCTAAATTCTTTGAAAAACAAGAATTCATTTATAATTCTTCAGTTTTTAACCAAAAGAATTCAATGATTATAGGTACATGGCAATCTGAAGGATATTTAAAAAATCATCAAAACCTGATTAGAGAAGTATTCAATTTTAATAAACCGAAAGATTATAAAAACTCCATTCTATCAAAAGAGATTTGCAATTCCAATTCTGTCGCTGTTCATGTAAGAAGGGGAGATTACACTAGTCAAGAATGGAAATCTTCCCATATGGTTATAACCGATAATAAGTATTATAAAGATTCTATTTCAAAACTTCGTTCAGAACTAGATAATCCTATTTTCTATTTTTTTTCCGATGATATTTCATGGGTTAAGAAGAATTTCAAAGGAGATGATTTTGTTTTTGTTTCTCATAATAAAAACGGAAATAGTTATATAGATATGTACCTGATGAGTCTTTGTAAGCATTTTATTATTGCAAATAGCACTTTTAGCTGGTGGGCTGCCTGGCTTTCTAATAATCCGGATAAATTGGTGATTATGCCAGAGCCTTGGTTGAAGAATATTCAAACTCCAGGGATTTATCCCGAATCATGGTTACCTGTTTCTGTTGATTTAGTACAAGTAAGTGCCTAATTATGAATACTCTAAATATTCTTCATTTACAATATTCTTCCAAGTCTGCTGGTTCTTGTGCTATCAGACTTAGTAGGGGATTTGCACATTATTCGAATCATAATTCGCATGTTCTTTCTCTTGCAAATGAAGATAATCCGCTTGAGGATGTTACTTATCTACCAAAGCAGGCAAGATTGCGCTCTAAAGTGAATAATAAATTAGAGTCTCTCTATCTAAAATATAATAAAAATAAGCATGGACTTTTTTCAAACCCCTTATTCGGCTATCCAATTAGTAAACATGAGTTGGTAAGAAATTCGGATGTCATTTATATCCATTGGGTCATGATGGGATTTTTTAGTCTCAACTCCTTCAAGGCATTATTCTCTTTAAATAAAAAGATAATTATATTTATGCATGATATGTGGTATATGACCGGAGGATGTCATTATGCGATTGACTGTTCATCTTTTGAAGGTTCTTGTTCTAAGTGCCCAATTTTTCCAAATAATAAAAATATTGCACTTAATCAATTCCTTTTGAAAAAATCAATTTTTTCAAAATATTCTAATGTTTATTTTGTTAGTCCAAGCAATTGGTTAAAGAGGTTAGGCAAGGAATCTGCTTTGTTATCTTCAAAGCAAATTCATTTTATTCCTAATTATTTTAAATCGGATATCTTCAAACCTAAGGATAAGAATCTTATTAGGAGAAATCTTGGGTTACCTTTAAATAAATCTATTATTTGTTTTGGGGCAGTTTCTATTAATAGCCCTTATAAAGGTTGGGCATATTTGAAAAGTGCTTTAGAATGCCTCAATAATTTGTATAATCCTGACCAGTTGGAAATCTTGGTTTTTGGAGAGGTAGATAAGGAGTTGATTAATAAGGATATTCAATTTAAAGTGAATTGTTTAGGTTATTTAGATGATCAAAATGATATATCTAATGCTTATAATGCTTCAGATGTTTTTGTTTTGCCTAGTACTATGGATAACCAACCTACCACTGTAATTGAAAGCTTGAATTGTGGAGTTCCAGTTGTAGTATTTGATCTTGGCGGCGGACCTGAAATGATTGACCATAAAAAAAATGGTTATATCGCAAAACCATATGATTCTATAGATTTGGCTAAGGGCATTAATTATTGTCTCACTACTTCATTGGACGTGTATTTAAAAAAAGATTATCATCCTAACCGAGTGATGGAAAAGCATGAATATTTATTAAAATCTATTCATTATGGAAACACTTACTAAATCCTCGATTTCTCCTTCATTTTTAGTGATACCTGAGATCATGGTTTCAAGGCAATCCTATGTAAACGGGATAAAACTATTTCTCATGGGCGTTTTAGGTTTGAGCTTAGGTTATGTCTTGTCTACGACCACTTTATCCTTAACATTTCTTTATCAAGGTCTTCAATTAATTTCATTTTTTCTTATTTTTTATGCTTTGATTAATTTAATTAAAATTCGTGTTACCTATTCATATTTTAATTTCATAGTATCTATTTATTTACTTTGGCAAATTTTGATTCTTGTCAGAGGAGACTATACCGACTTAACTTATTTTGGTGTAAAGCAACTTCTTTTTAATCTCAATTATGGAGCCTTGGTTTTATTTGTTCCATTTATAGCCTTTTTGCCTTTAAAGATTATAGTCCTTAAAAAACTATTTTATGTAATAGGTATTATGTCATTTATTTTTCTATTTCTCGCTTTCTTTAATTTACCAGTTTTGTTAAATCCTGATTTATTAGATTTAGATAGTATGGGTATGATTGAGACCTATGCAAAATATTTAGCACTACCAATTGGGATTTTGGCTATTAATTTTGATTTGCTAGAAAGACGTTATAAGATTTTAGTAGTTATAACTTCATTATCCATTTTATTATTAGCAATATTTAGAGCAAGGAGAGGTTTGATTTTTATTGAATTGTCTATTATTACCGTTTCTCTATTGGTTCATTATTATAAATCACATAAAAAAATGAGTATATTTTTGTTTTTAGTTTATTTTCTTTTCCTTTCT
Source organism: Marivirga sp. (assembly GCF_024636815.1). GTDB lineage: Bacteria > Bacteroidota > Bacteroidia > Cytophagales > Cyclobacteriaceae > Marivirga. The sequence goes on along the minus strand of NZ_JAGXGF010000096.1, from coordinate 6,954 downwards.
ATTACTTACTTTTCTTCAAAAACTGATTTTTTTCAGCTTTCTTTTTTAAATAATATTTCAGAAAAGGGTTTGCAAAATACGCGAAATTATGTTGAATCTTGCTTTTTTAATGATATGACGTTTATCGATTATGTAGTTGGTAAGGGATATAATTCCGGATATCGATGTCCCGGTATTGATGATTCCATTTTTAAAGACGGAATTCGTACTGTGATAGAGACTGATTATTTGCAGCTTATAATGATTGGAGGGATAGTTAATTTAGTTTTGCTTTTGCTATGTATTATTCCGGCTCTTTATTTGGGTTTGTTTAAATCTAATAATATAATGGTCAAGTCTTTGGTATTGTGGATAGTTATCTGGCTAATTTCACTTTACCCAGCTAATGTATATAGTTTAAATCTTTATCATATTTCTATTTGGATTTGTGTAGGCTTCTGTTATTCTAAGTCATTTAGAGAATTATCGCAAGAGGATATTCGTATTTACTTCCTTAAAGAAATTGATCCAAATAAAATTATAACCTAAAGTGAAAAAGCCTAAAATTCTCATATTTGGACAATCTTTCAACTCTAATACAGGAGGAGGTATTACTTTAAGTAATCTTTTCAGTGATTGGAAAAATGAAGATCTAGCTGTTCTGTGCACTTCTCATGCGTTGGGTAATATCTCGGAAGATATATGTGACAATTACTATTTCATCGGTTCTGAGGAAAATAATTGGAGTTTCCCTTTTAAGTATCTTCAAAAAAGCAGTCCTTCCGGTAATTTACCTTTTTCTAAATTAACAGGTCATAAAACCTTTTTCCCAAAACCTGGAATCAGGAGTAAAATTGTAAATAATATCTTTTATCCATTTTTGCAATGGTCAGGACTAGTTCATGTTATTTCCCAAATGAGTCTTACAACTAATTTGATTAATTGGGTTGAAAGCTTTAAGCCTGATGTCCTATATATTCAAGTGTCCACACGCGAATCTCTTAGGTTTAGTCATTTGCTTTCTGACCGATTGAAAATCCCTTTTGTTGTACATCAGATGGATGATTGGATGGCTTCAATTGGATACAATGGTTTTATGGGGAATTTCTGGAAGAAAAAAATTGAGAAGGAATTTAAAGATTTAATTCAACAAGCAGACTGCTGTATGAGCATTAGTGACTTGATGGGGAAAGATTATGAGAGGCGATTTGGGAAGGAATTTGTCACATTTCATAATCCAGTAAACCTTGACAAATGGCTTCCCGATCAAAATAAAAAGAGGATTGCTAGCAAAGAGATTACTATTCTTTACGCCGGCCGTACAGGTTTTGGAATTGGGACCTCTTTGAAATCTTTTGCTGCCGCCGTCGAGAAGTATAATGTTACGAGTGAAATAGATGTCAATTTCTACATTCAAACATTCCAGGAAATTTCTTGGGTTCGTGCATTCAATCATACATTTTATAAGGGATTGATTCCTTATGATCAACTGCCAAACCTTTTTCAAAATGTGGATCTTTTGCTTCTTCCTTGTGATTTTTCTGCTAAAGCGATCCGATTTCTTAGATTATCTATGCCAACAAAAGCTCCTGAATATATGATTTCTGGTACTCCAATATTAGTATTGGCTCCTAAGGAAACTGCGATATTCCAGTATAGTAAAGATTTCAGATGGGCATTCACTTCTGAAAGTGATGAGGTGGATCACCTTGTTAATCTCTTAAAATTGAATTTGAATAATGAAGTTGAAAAACTTAAAATAACTGAAAAAGCTAAGAATCTAGCCATAGAAAGACATTCAGGGCCTGTGGTTAGGGCAAATTTTCTAAATGAATTTGTGAAGATTTTAGGTAAAAGCAACCAATACAAAGCGAATGATGTGAAACTTAAATCTATAATTTGATGCATATTTTGATTTTTGGTATCCCCCTATATGAAGGTATGGCGGGTTCAGTAAGAGTAAGAAATTTGATTTTACCAATTTCACAAAAAATTGGTGGGAACATAAGTAATGTATATTTTTCACTTCAAGCTGAAAATTGTGGTATTCCTGAAAGTAATCAAGCTTTAGAAATCAAATTAAATTTTATGAGTTTTAATTCTATTTTTAATTATTTAAAGTCTTCCTTTCACTTTATCACTAGTCATTTTTCGAAAAATGAAGAAAATATTTTCTACCTGTATGAAACTCCAGATTTGAAAACCATTTTTCCATTGATTTATGCAAAAATTATAGGTTATAAAATTGTAGTAGACATTGTAGAAGATAATTCACTCGCCGAAAGTATTGGTGGGTTTGTTAATCGGGTCAGGATAAAAAGCGGGGCTTTTTTTTTAAGGAATATTCAATTCATGATTGATCTTAACTTGGTTATTTCTTCCCAGTTAAAGGAGCTTATAATATCTGTCAACAAAGATCTTAGCAAGATTTTATACATCCCAGTGACAATGGATATTGGCAAATATCCAATGAAAAACCAACCAACAAAATTCGCAAATAGAATATTCTACGGTGGGTCCTTTGGAAAGAAGGATGGACTTGAATCCTTGGTCATAGCTTTTGAAAAAGTATGTGAATCCTATCCTGAGGTAAAATTGATTTTGACTGGAAAAGGTGAAAATAAGGCTGATTTTGAACACATCATGGATCTAATTCAAAATTCAGTTTATAATTCTAGAATAGAATACAAGGGGTTTCTTTCTTCGGCCGAATATCATGAAACACTGAATAGCTGTGATATTTTTTGTGTCATTCGAAATAATTCAGATGCCGCAAATACTGGGTTTCCCTCAAAACTCGCTGAATTTCTTGCCACTGGAAAAGCTGTAATAGTATCTAGAGTCGGAGATGTGCCCACCTTTCTCAAGGATAAAGTAAATGCACTTTTGATCCAACCAGGTTCAATCCAAGAATTGGTCATGTCGATTAAATTTCTTTTAGATAACCCACATAAAATTGATCAAATAGGCGAGAAAGGCCGAGAAGTGGCTCTTAAGTCTTTTAACAATCTGGTAGAAAGTGAAAAACTCTACCGAAAACTTTTAACACTATAATTCCCCATTTTATGAAATCTGTCGCCGTTCTTTTAACTAATTCTTTTAAATCTTCTTACGGAGGGATTGGTCCATTTGTGAAAAACCTTGATGCTAAATTGGCCAAGCACTACAATTTGACCTATTTTTCTCTTCCAGATATCTTTGAGCAAATAACTTGGATACCTCATCGACTTGCTTACATTTTTTATCTATTTCTTAAGTTTTCTAGGCTTCGAAAATTTGATTTTATACTATCTCATACACCGGAAGGATCGTATGTAATCTCTTTGCTAGGTCTTCCATTTGCACACGTATTTCATGGGAATGGAAATCCGGTCTCGAATTCGCGTTTCTGGTTTGGAAAATATTTTACCTCAACTTTTGAGTCTATTCAAAATAGGATAAAGCAATATTCATCAATCTCATATACTGTAGGAGAGAAGATGATTGGCTCAAAAAAATTAGTTAACCCAATCTCTCATCATGTAACAGTTAAAGATTATGCTAGTAGGTCCGGATTTATTTTTGCCGGAAGATTAGAGAATGGGAAGCGAATTGACAAAATCATCCGGATATATTCAGAACTTCCGTTTCATATTCGTGAATCCAATTCGCTTTATATTGCTGGAAAAGGTTTTTTAAAAGAAAATTTAGAAAAACTAGCCAATACTATTGGAATCGGTGATCAGGTAGTTTTTTTAGGAAATCTTGAAAATCATGAGTTGATCGATGTCATTTCAAAAAGGAAAATACTGCTAATGGCTTCTGAAAATGAAGGCTTTCCCATGGCAATTGCTGAAGCACTTTCGGTAGGAGTGCCAATTGTATCTACAGCTGTTGGGGATATTCCAACTTTTTTAGTTCCTCATAAAAATGGAGAGTTAGTCCAAAGGAATTTGAATTTAGAAGAATATATAGCTGCGATAAATCGTATTCTTAGTCATTATCCTAAGTACGCTGAAGCTGCTTTTGAATCGAGTAAAGTTTTTGACTCTAATAAAGTCGCAGAATCATTGGTGAATGATCTTAATGAATTAATGTCACAAACTAAACTGGTAGCGGTTTGAAGACAATTTGTTTGGATCTAACGAATATAATTCCCGGAGTCGGAGGAGTAGGAGGTGGGATAGCTACTTATGGTAAGAGTTTGGTAGTTGGATTAGATGGACTGTTAACTGAAAAACCTGATTTGTTAGCTCAATACAACCTTATTGTTCTTTTAAATGAGCGGAATAATCAAAACTTCCAATTCGAAAATGTCAAATTCTATAATTTTAAAGTAAATAACCAAAGCCTTCTCTCTCGAATGATTTGGCTTCATCTTCGACTTCCAAATTTTTTAAAGAAATCAAAAGTAGATTTACTTCACCGTGTAGTTAGCGAGTTATCTTTTAAAAAGGTGTGTAAAACAGTAGTGACCATTCATGATTTTATGTTTGATTTCTATTTAAAGGAATCTAATTATTCAAAATATTTAAAATTTAAGGAAGTAGTCAAGTTTCAAATACTCAATAAATTGCTTTACAGAAGTTTAATAGTTGGAGATAATCTTCTAGTAACTTCTAAAGCTGTAAAAGATGAGATTTTACGAAAAGTTGCAATAGATGCTGCAAAAATCAAAGTGATTCCGTTGGCTTACGAGAATAACTCTGTTAAATCAAATTTTTTAGAAAAGCCAGAAAATCAATCAAATGAAAAGTTTAAGTTTGGAGTAGTTGCAGCTTTTCATCCTCATAAGGGGCATTTAAAAGTATTGAAGCTTGCAAAAAAAATGATTGAAATCGGTTACGGTGATCAAATCCATTTCTATTTTCGTGGTAGCCCGATATATGAAAATTACTACTTGGAGGTGCAGGAACTGATCAAAGATTTGGAATTGGAGGACCATGTTACTTTTGAGCAATACGACCCTAATATTACCTTGAACGATATTTATAATAAATATACTGCTACCATTTTACTTTCTGATTATGAAGGATTTGGACTTCCGGTGATCGAAGCCCAAGCTTTTCAAAAACCGGTGATTTGTTCTGGTCTTCCAGTTTTTAAAGAGATTTTGGGTGATTCTGCTATATTTCTTTCTCAATCAGTGAGCGAGGAGGAGATTCATTTACTTTTCGAAAAATTAAATGACAATATATTTATACAGAATTTATTAGTAAAAGGAAATGAAAATGCCCAAAGATTCAGCTGGAAACATACTTGCGAACAAGTTTTAGCTAGTTACATAGGTCTTTTAGAAATGGAAAGTTGATTTATGAATACCTGATACTATTTCCATCTAGGCGATTTTTATTTCTTAGGTTAGTGTGATTACTTTTCTCAAGATTTTTTTACCCCTGATTATTTCGAATAGAATCTGATTTAAAAAAAGAAAAGCCCGGAATTAACTCAATTGAGCTATTTCCGGGTTTTTGCAAGGTGGTTTAGATTTTAACTAGAAGTACTAATAGAAAACCAAAATATGATTTCAGTACTCCTTATTATCAATCTATCTTTTTATGATTCTTTTTGTCCCAAAGGTCTTATGATCTCCCATAATTCGGATGAAATATATCCCTGCAGGATAAGAGCCTAATTCAATACTAATCTTCTCTTTGTCGGTATTTGATTGGATGGAATTTAAAGTTATTCCATTAATATCAAACAATTGAATTTCAACAGGTTGATTTCTGGGTAGTTCATCCATATAAACGTTTAGAATATCATCAGTCGGATTAGGGCCGATGGCAAATCTAAACTGTTCTTTGGGTTGAACTTCTTTAGAAGGTTTCTGGATACTAATCTCCGTCGAGGCATAAGATTCAGTGAATATATTTACTATTATAGTTTCAGATTCAATCAGATTTCCGTATTTAAAAGCTTTGGCGATTAACTTTCGCTGACCTTCTTTGAGATCTGATATTTCGAACTTAAATGGTTCCTTTCTTGACACTTCAATTTGAGTTTCATCGAGGTATAGGATTACACTATCAATTTTTACATCACCTTCAGTTTTCACAACCTCTATTCGTATTGTGTCAGTTGACTTGAATACTTGATTGTTTACAGGATTAATGATTTTTATCTTACCCCCTCTTAAAGGTGAAGTTTTCACTTTGATATTTATCCTTGCAGACTCTGCACTCAGTCCCTCGTTATCGAAGATTTTCGCTTTGAGTACGTGATTTCCAACCGGAGCATTTTTCCAAATGACCTCGTAAGGTGCAGTGTTGACAATCCCAATCATCTGCTCTCCGTAGAAGAATTCTACTTTTTGGATTGCATTTTCCGGATCAGAAGCATTGGTTCGGATCAGGATATCCTCTCCAAAAGCAAAGGACTGATCCTGAATTGGATTAATGATGCTAACCGATGGAGCTTGATTGGCAGGAGACTCATCAATCACAGAAATGTTGATTCTGTCAGACTCGGCAGTCAGACCTTCGATGTCGAAGATTTTAGCTTTCAACACATGATTTCCAACCGGAGCATTATTCCAAGTTACCTCGTAAGGAGGAGTTTCCACGGTACCAATCATCTGCTCACCAATGTAGAATTCTACTTTTTGGATTTTATTTTCCGGATCAAAAGCATTGGTTTGGATCAGAATTTTCTGTCCAAAAGTAAAGGACTGATTCTGGATTGGATTCGTGATGGAAATTGAAGGAGCCTGATTGACCGCAACTTCTTCAATTACTGAAATGTCGATTCTGCTTGATTCAGCAGTCATACCTTCGTTGTCGAAGATTTTAGCTTTGAGAATATGATTTCCGACAGGTGCATTTTTCCAAGAGATTTCAAAAGGAGCACTGGTAACGATACCAACCATCTGCTCACCGTAGAAGAATTCCACTTTTTGGATTGCATTTTCAGGATCAGAAGCATTGGTTTGGATCAAGATCTCCTGTCCAAAAGTGATGGATTGATTTTGAATAGGATTAGTAATGCTAACCGATG
>NZ_JAGXGF010000095.1 GCF_024636815.1 Marivirga sp. | reverse complement strand
GCACTTGCTTTTCCAGAAGCTGAGAATGGGAATTTACCTACCTTTAAGTCGTAACCAGCTTCTTTAGCTTGCTTTTCAGTATAGCCAACTGAAGCAATTTCAGGACTACAATATGTACAACCGGGTATGTTTTTGTAATCTAATGGCTCAGGATTTTCACCAGCGATTTTTTCTACACAGATAATACCTTCTGCCGAAGCTACGTGAGCCAATGCAGGACCGTGAACAATATCACCAATAGCATAAACGCCATCAACATTGGTTTTATAATAATCATCAACCAATACTTTTCCTTTGTCAGTTGAAACGCCTAAGTCTTCTAAGCCAATTCCTTTCAAATTTGTGTCAATACCAACTGCAGAAAGTACTACATCGCAATCTAATTTTTCTTCACCTTTTTTGGTTTTAACCGTTACTTTGCAACCGCTTCCTTTGGTGTCAACTGAAGTTACTTCAGAGCTGGTCATGATATTGATGCCTGCTTTTTTGTATGTCTTAGCTAATGCTTTAGAAACTTCCTCGTCTTCAACCGGCACAATTCTATCCATAAATTCCACTATGGTAACTTCTGTTCCGATTGCATTGTAGAAATAGGCGAATTCAACACCTATAGCTCCTGAACCTACTACAACCATTTTCTTTGGTTGTTTTTCTAAGCTCATTGCTTTTCTATATTCTATGATTTTCTTCCCATCAATTGGAAGATTTGGTAATTCTTTAGCTCTTCCACCAGTAGCTAGAATGATGTTGTCAGCAGAATATTCCGTTTTTTTACCATCATTTTCTACTTCTACTTTCTTTCCTGATTTTAACTTTCCAAAACCGTCAATAACATCGATTTTGTTTTTCTTCATCAAGAATTGAACTCCTTTACTCATGCCATCAGCTACACCACGGCTTCTTTTCACCATTCCTGAGAAATCAGCTTTGGCATCTTTTACGGTAATGCCGTAATCCTCAGCATGGCTGATATATTCAAATACATTGGCACTTTTCAATAATGCTTTAGTTGGGATACATCCCCAGTTTAAGCAAACTCCACCTAAACTTTCTTTTTCAACTATAGCTACTTTTTTGCCTAATTGAGAGGCACGGATTGCTGCTACATAACCACCCGGACCGGAGCCCACTATTATAATGTCATATTTTGATGCCATAATATCTATTAATTAAATTTTGGATTCGTTTTTACTTGCAGACAAATTTAATGGAAAAGGGGCTAGAAAAAAATTTTGTTGCTTTTATCAAATTTTCCATATCATTGAATAATTATTGATACTACTAACAATTGTTTTAATGAATGAAATTTTCTATTCGTATTTTAATAAAAAGAATATCGATTATTTTTTATGCTTGTTAATTTCCGGAATTATATTTTGGGTAGTAAATTTCTTCGGTTTGGACTATACATACGACTCGCATTTGTATATTGAGATAGCTAAACAGGTTAATTCAACTAATTTTTTTCTTGTAGAGGGATTTAATATTAAGCCACCGGTTTTACCCATGGTAATTACTTTGTTCGGTGAACAAAATATGGTTTGGATAAATTTATTGTGCTATTTATGCATTCAAGGCTTAGGCGTAGTTTGGTCTCGTAAAATTACGGATAGATTTGTGAGATATTCGTTTTTAATCGTTCTTGTATTTGCCACTCCTCATATATTAATAAGTTCCTTTCTCTGGACTGAACCGCTCTTCTTATCCATTATGTTTTTTTCTTTTTATCTGTTGGATAAGTTTCATCAAAAAAATCAGCCAAAATTTATGGTTGCTGCCATTGTTTTGCTACTCTTTTTACCATTTATACGTTTTGCGGGTATATTTTTGATTTTTCCTCTCTTAGCATTTCTTCTTTTAACTTTAAAAAATAAGAAAGTGGTTTTTGTTTCATTTCTGGTTTTACTTTTCCTCATTTCCAGTTGGGTATTTATCTTTAGTGAGGGTTTTTTAGGAAGATGGGAAAGATTTATACAGCCGTTTTTAGCAGGAAGATTAAGTCATATAGAATTCAATCTTTCTTCCTATTCAAAAGCTTTGAGTAGTTGGTTTTTCCCTTATACTATTGATGGATTTGTATCAAGATTAATAAGCATCACCCTTATGCTTATTATCATTTATAGATCTTCAAAAAAGTATTTTGCCCAAAAGGGAAATATCCTTTTCTTATCTCCTCTGTTATTTTTAATCTATTTTTTTCTCATGATGCTTGTTTTCAAGGTGGAATATTATGCTGCAGAAAGATATCTGTCTATTTTTTACCTATTGATTATTTTGAATATTTTTCTTCAAATTGATTACGCTCTTGAGTCAATAAAATCTGTTTATTTCAAGTGGGGAGTATATTTTATCATTTTTATTTTTGCTCTTTATAGCTTCTTGAGAACAATAAAGAATGTTTATTTCTGGTATGATTTAAGGTCTGAATCAGTAAGCTCGGACATTACCTTAAGTATACTAGCAATGGTTTCATAGATTAATTTCTAAATACTTGAACTCTATATTTTTGCTTTCATTTTCTTAATTAGCTTATTCCTTGTAATTTTAAACTTTTTACAATCAACTACAAACCCATTATGACAAAACTATTAGAAGGAAAAACCGCACTCATCACAGGTGCTTCAAAAGGAATAGGAAAAGCAATTGCCCAAAAATATGCTGAGCAAGGCGCTAATGTGGCTTTCACTTTTTTATCAAGTGTAGAAAAAGGCCAGGCTTTGGAAAAAGAATTATCTGATGCTTATGGTGTGAAAGTAAAAGGATATCGCTCTGATGCTTCAGATTTTAAAGCAGCAGAAGAATTAATAGCTGGTGTAGTGTCTGATTTTGGAAGCTTAGATATATTGGTCAACAATGCCGGTATCACGAAAGATAATTTATTAATGCGCATGACGGAAGAAATGTGGGATGATGTCATCAATATCAATTTGAAATCATGTTTCAATACTGTGAAAGCAGCCAACCGTACTTTCATGAAGCAGAAAAGTGGTTCTATTATTAATATGACTTCTGTTGTAGGAATAAAAGGAAATCCGGGTCAAGCCAATTATTCTGCTTCTAAAGCTGGAATTATCGGATTTACTAAATCCGTGGCTTTGGAATTAGGATCTAGAAATATTCGCTCTAATGCCATTGCTCCAGGCTTTATTGAAACTGAAATGACTGATGCCTTAGATGAAAAAACGGTACAAGGATGGAGAGATGCTATTCCGTTGAAACGCGGAGGAACCCCAGAAGATGTAGCTGAATTATGCGTTTTCTTAGGTTCTGATATGTCATCCTACATTACAGGACAAGTAATCCAGGTTGATGGCGGAATGTTAACTTGATTTTATACTTAAAAATATAATTATTTCTTTTAAACCTGTCAGGTTTTCATAGCTATCTTTCTTATAAATGATTTAATTTTTATCAAAATATGATGGAGTAAAACCTGAGAGGTTTATTTAAGGCTACAAGATTTTTATCATTTATAATAGTATTCACTTTTTTCCTTTATTTTTCCTCGAACTTATTAACTTTAGCTTCCGTTTAGCTGAATGTTACATTTCATTTTGAAGTATTTCTTATTTAGGGATTTACCTCATATATTAATATAATAATTATGTACACAAATTTTGAAGCGTTAGATAGAAATTCAAGACTTTGGGTTTATCAAGCTGAAAGACCTTTTAATGAGGAGGAAAAGCAATTTATTTTACAAAATGGTAAAGCATTTGTAGATTCATGGACTGCTCATAATAAAGCTTTAGATGCAACTATAGAAATAAAGTACAAACAGTTTATAGTGTTGGCAGTAGATGAAACTAAAGCTCCTGCTACAGGATGTTCAATTGATAAATCGGTTCATTTTGTAAAAGCTTTAGAAAATGAGTTGAAAATAAACTTATTGGATAAAAGTAAAATAGCTTTTCTGAAAGATGATGCTATAATTTTAGAAAATTTACCATCAATTAAATCAAAAGTGGAGTCAGATGAGATTACAGCTGATTTACTAACTTTTAATAATATGGTGACTACTAAAGGTGATTTTGAAACAAACTGGTTAATTCCTGCTAGGGAAAGTTGGATGGGAAGATTTTTTAAAGCAAAAGTATGATTATAGTAAGTTTATCGTTTTAATATCTAGATGTTTAAAACTGAATCATTGAAAAATACATTTTATATAATTTTAATATCCTTTTTCTTTCTAAATGCATGCTCTGTGTATAAAAAAGCAGAAAAAAAGTTTGAAAAAGGTGAGTATAATACTGCCATTAAATTATACGAGCAAGCAGTTAAGAAAAATGATAATGGCGCTGAGGCGCTATTCTTTAGTGCGGAATCCTACCGTCTTTCTAATAGGTTGGAAATTGCAGCCCCATATTATGAAGCAGCAATAGATTCAGGTTACAGAGAAGATGAAGTATATTATAATTATGCTTTAGCACTGAAATCAAACTCAGATTATAAAAGTGCTAAAGAAGTACTAGAAAATTATTTACCTAATGCTAACAATCCTGAGATTAAAAGACTGGCAGAATTTCAACTACAGAATCTTTACAACATAGATGAGATACTTGAAGATCAGACTTTTTACACAGTAAAAAATTTAGAAGAAATCAATACTCCTGCTGCAGAGTATGCCCCTTTCTTTCATGATAATGAACTGTATTTTACTTCCACCAGAGATGAAGATAGCAAAATTTATAAAGCAACTGGAGATAATTTTTCAGATATTTATAAAGTCAAATCAAGAGGTGCAAATATAGATACCTCCACAATTGAAAAATTACCAGCCATCATTAATTGGCCTGATGCAAATGAAGGCTCTGTAGCAATCGACCCCAGAGGCAGAACAATGGTTTTTGCTCGTGGTAATACAGGAAAAAGAAAAGGATTAAATGATGTTAACTTATACATTACTCGCTACAGAAATAGCACATGGTCTGAGCCTGAATTAATGCAAATAAACGATCCTAATGCATGGAATTCTACTCCGGCATTTAGTGAGGATGGGCGTACTCTTTATTTTTCTTCCACTCGAGAAGGAGGATTTGGAGGAGTAGATTTGTATTCTGCTACGGTCAATAGCCGTGGGCAGTGGGGCAATGTTCGAAATTTGGGCAATAAAATTAACACCTCTGAAGATGAGATGTTTCCCTCTACTTCTCAAGATGGCAAGCTGTATTTCTCTTCCAATGGACATCCAGGTTTAGGAAAACTTGATATTTTCGTGGCTGAAAGAAAGGGTGGGGAAATTAAGATATCTCATTTGGGTAAACCCATGAACTCCAATAAAGATGATTTTGCTGTTTTTATGTATTCTCCCGATAGAGGATTCTTTTCCAGCGACAGACCGGGGGGTGAAGGAAGAGATGATATTTATACCTTCAAAAATGAAGATCCTGATTTGAAGATTGTAAATTATTTCCTGGCAGGAGTGACTACAACTCATAATTCTAGTGATGAAGAGGTAATTCTACCAGGAGCTAATGTGAGAATATTCTCTCAAGACAGCGTTTTATTAGGCGAGATATTAACAGCTCAAGATGGTAAATTTAATTTTAGAGTTTCTGAAGAGGAGGATTATTTTATTATAGCAGAGAAAGATAATTATTTCACCACTCGTAAGAGGTTCTCGACAGTTGGGAAAACCTTAGATAAAAGCAAGCTAAATTCTTTAATCACTAATAAGGTTTTTGAAGCAGAGATTCTGCTGGAAGAAATCATTTTGGATAAAGCCTTCGAGCTTGAAAACATCTATTATGATTTTGATTCCGCTAATATTAGGGCTGATGCAGCCATAGAGCTAAATAAATTGGTTACTATTTTGAAAGATAACCCACCTATTAAAATTGAGTTGAGTTCCCATACCGATGCCAGAGGTGAGGCTGCTTACAATCAAGAATTATCTAAGCGAAGAGCAGAATCTGCTGTTGCCTATATCATTTCGCAAGGAATTGATCCTTCCAGAATAAAGGCCAAAGGTTATGGTGAAAGTCAATTGATTATAGAAGATGCCCAAACAGAAGGAGAACACGAGACTAACCGTAGAACCGAGTTTAAGGTAACAGAATACGATAAAGAAATAGCCAGAAGAATAAGAGAGCAAGAAGAGGCTCAGTTCAAAAAGGGTACAGTAGAAGTAGAGATTAAAGAAGAAAAAGAAGTACCCGAAGCCTCAACTGATGAGTTTGATTTTAATTAGACAGCCAGCCCCCTAACCCCCAAAGGGGGAATTATTCTCACGGATTTATTGAAGCAGTAAATAATAATATTATCACTGTTTTCATTAATCTTTAAGAAATATAAAAGTAAGTAATGATGTTAAATCAAATTGGATAACAAAAGTAGTTCTGTGCGTCTTTCCCCCTTTGGGGGTTAGGGGGCCGGACTAGGGGCTAAAAAAAGCCCCACATTGCTGCGAGGCTTCCCCTATTGTTGAATGATGATGAATTTTAATTTAATTTTACATTGAATCTATATCAGTTTCAAATTATAAAGCTAAAGTAATTCTGTGCTTATTCCCCCTTTGGGGGTTAGGTAGGGGGATGGCTCTACTGAATAATCACCCTAATATTTTCTTGCAATCCGTTATGATTCACTTTTAAGATGTACATACCAGATTTTAATTTTTGATTGATTTGTAAGCTACCATCAGTATTGAAGTTTCTAAATTCCTGAACTATCACTCCAGATAAATCAAATAAGCCAACATAAGCTAAATCTTCTCTAAACTCACTTGGCACTTGTATTTTTAGGTTTGAAGCATCTTTCACAGGATTAGGAGAAACAGCCAATTTTCCTTCAAAACCAATTTCTATTTTCACCACAGGTGAGTATTCAAAAGTAGCGTCAATATCTACAGCTTTCAATCTATAGTAGATTATGCCAAAAGGAGCATTTCTATCAGTAAAATCATAATTAACATCTGACATGCTTTCTCCCATACCCTGCACTAAGCCAATTTGTGACCAGTTATTTTGATCAATAGAACGCTCAATTTCAAAGTGAGAAAAGTTTTCTTCTTTGGCAGTTACCCAGTTTAAAGCAATGTTTTGGCCCGCTTTTGAGACTTCGAATGATTTTAGTTCAATTGGCAGAGAGGTTTCACAAAAATTGGTGCCACCATCTTCACAAGTCTTTGCGGAAATTGTCGTTTCACAAGGATCAGTAGTACATGCAGTTTTGCTGGCACCTAATATTGAGTCAGCCTCTATACTTCCGCCACCAGATATAGCTATTTGTTGATTCTCAAAATCTAGAGTTCCATTCACTATCAATTCACCATTTACGATAAAGTCTTTAGGAGAAGCATTACCTTCAAATCGTAAATCACCATTTACGATTACAGTGACACCTTCAGGTATAAAAAAGATGTTTGTATTAGAAGGTCTTAAAACAATATCTCCTTCTGATATTAAATCAGTATTAAAAAATATAGTATCAATGTTTGCACCAGTTTCTATTAGTAAGCCATTTAAATCACCTATTCCGTCTCCATTACTATCATCACAACCACATTCATCACATATAATCCGATTGCCAGTTGAGCCACCTGTTGCCGTAATAGTACATTCTTGAGCTTTTGTAAAACTTAAAAAACTTAAACAAATTCCGATAAGAAGTAAAATCTTTTTCATAATCATAAAATTATATATGCAAATATACGGGATTCCCTTAGAACTAATTGAAAATCAGTGGGTGAATTACCGATATTTCCTTACATGGAACACCTAATATACGACCATTCACCATAATATGGATGTCAAGTCCTTGGCTTTTCCGTTGAAACTACAAATTTACTCGATTAAACCTTTCAAATTCTAATTTTACCTATCCTCATATTATCATTAAAGTAATTTGCTCTTTGTGGTTGGGTCTGCATACGCTATATTTGTGACTTAATAGAAACTAGAATTCATTTATGGCTGATTTTGAAAACCTACAACTGGCTAATGACAATGGTGTACTAACCATCACCATTAATAGAGCCGAAAAACTAAATGCCCTAAATATCGCCACTATAGAAGAATTGCGTGAAGCTTTCCAAGATATTTATGATAATAATGAAGTGAAATCTGTCATTTTAACCGGTGCCGGAGAAAAAGCTTTTGTAGCAGGTGCTGATATTTCTGAAATATCAGAATTGAATGAAATGAATGGTAGAAAGTTTTCTGAGAATGGTCAGGAAGTTTTTGAAATGATAGAGAAATGTCATAAACCTGTCTTGGCAGCCGTAAATGGTTTTGCTTTAGGCGGTGGTTGTGAATTGGCAATGGCTTGTCATATGCGTATTGCAACTCCTAATGCTAAATTTGGTCAGCCTGAGGTAAATCTCGGAATTATACCGGGCTATGGTGGTACTCAGAGATTAACACAGCTTATTGGTAAAGGAAAAGCTTTAGAACTCATGATGACTGCTGATTTCATAGGAGCTGAGGAAGCAAAAAGCCTTGGTTTAGTAAATCACATAGCAGAAAGTCATGAGGAGTTAATGACTTTAGCTAATTCTATCTTAAGCAAAATAAATAGCAAAGCACCTCTGGCCATTGGTATGGTAATAGACTGTGTGAATGGTTATTATACAGGAGATGAAAATGGTTATCAAACGGAAGCAAATAGCTTTGCAGCTTGCTGCAAGTCCGAAGATTTTAAAGAAGGAACGAAGGCCTTTTTAGAGAAAAGAGCTGCTGAATTTAAAGGAGAGTGATTAATTAATAATTAGTAATTTTTTAATTAGTAATTTTAAAAATATGGTAAGTAGGAAGATGGAGGTTCAGTTGGGCATCCATCTTCCCAATTACCAATTCAAACCCTCAACTTCCAACACCCAACTTCTTCCAATGAACCCACTTAAAAAGTTAGCATCAGAAGCCGGTTTGTATGGATTGCCCAGTATCTTGGGTAGGGTATTGACTTATTTATTGGTACCACTGCATACTACAGTTTTTATCCCCGAACAATTTGGTAGTATCGGTGAACTCTATGCCTATGCTGCTTTTTTGAATATTATTTATACTTACGGCATGGAAACGGCCTATTTCCGTTTTAGCACTAAAGAAAAATCGGAAAGCTATTATGCACAGGCTTTTACTTCAATTCTATTAACTTCAATCCTTTTTAGTGGCGGTATATTTTTATTTGCAGAACAAATCATTCAATTTCTTGGGTTATCTGTTCAAACATACATTGTGCGTTATCTTGCTGCCATCTTTTTTATAGATGCTATTGTTGCAATTCCACTAGCGAAACTGCGGTTAGCACACAAAGCAAGAAAATTTGCTTTCACTCGAATAAGCAATATTGTTTTAAATATTTTATTGAACTTATGCTTTTTAATGCTTTTTCCATATCTCGCGAAAATCGGCATCATGGATTGGGAGGAACAAAAACCTTTGGATATAGGCTATGTGTTTTTAGCAAATTTACTGGCTAATTTATCCATGATTTTCATTTTATATAAGGAAATTTTCTTGGTAAGGCTCCAATTTAACTGGGCTAAAATGAAGAAAATGCTGGTTTATTCTTGGCCCATTTTATTAATGGGAGTTGCAGGTATATCTGTGGACCAATTGGATAAAGTAATTTTTGAGCATCTGTTACCCGAAAATTTTTATGAAGGAAAAACAGCTGAGGCTGCACTAGGAATTTATTTAGCTGCTTTCAAATTGAGCGTTTTTATGATGTTAGCCATTCAAGCTTTTCGTTATGCTGGTGAACCTTTCTTTTTTAGTCAAGCTGAAGACAAAGAAGCACCAGAGCTTTTCGCCAAAGTATTATATTATTTCGTTTCTCTTTCTTTAGTAATTTGGGTAGGGGTTAGTTTAAATGCCGACTTGATCGGAAAGATATTTTTAAGAAGTGCTGAATATAGAGAGGCGCTTTTTTTAGTGCCTATTTTGCTCTTTGGTAAATTGTTTTTCGGTATCTATATTAATTTGAGTATTTGGTTTAAGATCACCGATAAAACTTATTATGGTGTTTATATAAGTGTTTTGGGTGGGCTAGTTGCTCTAATAGGGAATATACTTTTAATTCCTGTTTTAGGATATACAGGCGCAGCTTTAGCTTCGGTAATGGCTTATTTTAGTATGATGATCTATTGTTATTTTACGGGGCAAAAGTATTTTAGGATTCCTTATCCTATAGGTAAAATAGCGCTAAACATTTTAATAGCGGGAATTATAATAGTTGCTTTTTTCTACTTCAAACCGGCTAATCTTTGGCTTAATTATGGATTAGGAATAGGAATTACAATACTATATACGGGCGTTATGTTTTTATATGAACGCAAAAGGATTTTTTCCAAAAGATTAAAATGATACTTTTGAATTAGAATAATATATTATGCAAGTAAAAGTTATAAATAAATCAAATAATGAATTACCGGCTTATCAAACGCAAAGTGCAGCTGGTTTAGATTTAAGAGCAAATTTGGATGAGCCAATCAATTTGAAGCCTATGCAAAGGATTTTGGTTCCAACAGGCTTGTTTATGGAGTTGCCAAATGGATATGAGGCGCAAATTCGGCCAAGAAGTGGATTGGCATTTAAACATGGAATTACGGTTTTGAATAGCCCTGGCACGATTGATGCAGATTACAGGGGAGAAATTAAGATTTTATTGGTTAACTTATCAGATGAAGCTTTTTTAATTGAATCTGGTGAAAGAGTCGCCCAAATGGTGATCTCCCAGCATGAGCAAATTGATTGGAGCTTAGTAGAAACATTAGAAGATTCTGAAAGAAGTGCAGGTGGTTTTGGGAGTACGGGGAAATAGCCCCCTAACCCCCAAAGGGGGAAAATGCACGGAAGGACTTTAGTCTTTTATATTGCAACTTTTATGATTTTAATTTTTTGAAAGAGAAGTGAAAAATAGTAGTATAGATTTTGTTTCTATTCAAATCAATTCGTGAGATTATCCCCGCCAGCTGGCGGGGATTATAGGGGTGTTTTGGGAAATGCTAGAGAGTAAAGAACAAAAAATAGAATCAAGTTTTGGAATAATAAATAGCTAAAAAATAATTTCACTAATTTTAAAAATAAGAAAAATAGCCTTGGGGCTTTAAAAATATAAAATATTATGAACATTATCATTCCAATGGCGGGCATGGGTAAACGCATGCGCCCACATACATTAACAGTTCCGAAACCATTAGTACCCATAGCAGGAAAACCAATCGTGCAACGCTTGGTGGAGGACATCGCTAAAGTTTGCGGCAGTGAGGTGGATAAGATCGGATTTATCATTAAATCATCTTTTGGAAAAGAAATAGAAGAGAGCCTATTGAAGATTGCTAAATCT
>NZ_JAGXGF010000094.1 GCF_024636815.1 Marivirga sp. | reverse complement strand
CCGAAGGAAGGAAAAACTTCAAAGAGGCATCGAGCCTCTTCGAAGTTTGCCCAAGAAAAGAACCTCAGGCTCATAATTGCCCGAGGGAATTATAAAATGAATTTTTAACCAAAACGGTCAATGCTATTTAGGGATAGACAAGAGTCTAGATTCTATTATCTAGACTCTAGCTCATAATGTAATACAATTAAAAGCCCAAGCACAAAAAGCTTCCGTTCAGTAAGTCTTCTTTATTATACTGGAAGCGAGTTTCTTCTGAATTGCCAGCGTAAACTTTACCTCCTGCTGCTTCTAATATGGCTTGCCCTGCGCCTGTGTCCCATTCCATAGTAGGGCCATGACGATAATATATATCCGCTTTTCCTTCTGCTACCATGCAAAATTTTAAGGAGCTACCTTTAGAGATGTTGTCTTTCACATCATATTTAGCCAATAACTCATCTTCTTCAGGAGAGGCATGAGATGCACTTCTTACGGCAATTCTATCAGCACCTTTACCATTTATTATTAATTCAGTTTTTTCATCACCTTCTTCTTTAAAAGCACCTAGTTCACTTCCGTAATAAAATGTTTCAGTAGCTGGTACATATATAACTCCCATTATAGGATAATGATCTTTTATTAAAGCAATGTTGACTGTAAACTGGCCATTTTTTTTGATGAATTCTTTGGTGCCGTCCAATGGATCAACAAGCCAGAAAGTATTCCAATCTTTTCTTTCTTCAAAGGACATTTTTTTACCCTCTTCAGATAGGATTGGATACTGAACAGAAAGCTCTTCCAATCCTTTTTTTATGACTTTATCTGCGGCCTCATCTGCTAAGGTTAATGGACTGTCATCAGCCTTATAATCTACCACTTTGCTAAGGTCTGCATCCGTATAAATTTTCATGATGGAAGCCCCCGCATTTTGGGCAATGATTTTAACTTCTTCTACTAAATTTTCAATTTTCATAAGGTTATTGTTTATTTTTTGAATTCCGATGTGGAATATGGTTAAATTTTTTTTCTTCAAAATCGGCCTCTATTAGCCTATAAACCCAATAGAGATTAAATATTTTTAGAATGGTGTAAAAATACGCAAGAAATGCGTATAACTATAATTTTATCCTATTAACTTTGTTAAAAATTATATGAGTTTGGAAAACATTTATCCCATATTCGATACCATTTTGAGCCGCTCCGATAAGGAAAAAATGCTCAATCAAAAAGCCATTGTTATTTGGATGGTTGGCCTGTCTGGTTCTGGAAAAAGTACCTTGGCAAGAGCATTAGAAAACAGCTTGCATGAGGAGGGTTATCTTACGCAATTGCTGGATGGTGACAATATGCGAACGGGTATAAACAATAATTTGGGTTTTAGTCCTGAAGACAGGACTGAGAATATCAGAAGAGCAGCCGAAACGGCTAAACTATTTATGAATGCAGGCTTAGTAACAATTTGCTCTTTTATAAGCCCTACAAATGACATCCGTAAAATGGCAAAAGAGATCATCGGTGATGGCTATGTAGAAGTATATGTAGATTGTCCTGTTGAAGTTTGCGAAGAGAGAGATGTGAAAGGGCTTTATGCAAAAGCAAGAAAAGGAGAGATTCCTGATTTTACGGGCGTAAGTGCTCCTTTTGATATTCCAAACAAACCTGATGTGGCGGTTGATACGGCCAATCAAAATTTGGAAGAAAGTCATCAGGAATTAGTAAAAGCAATTATAGAAAGAATTAAATATTAAATAGAACCGTCTAGGTAATCCTTTGCAAAAGGAAAGCCTTCTAAGAATTAAATTTTTGAATTAATAAAATATGTCATCTTACAATTTATCACATTTAGATCAATTAGAGTCAGAAGCAATTTACATTTTCCGTGAAGTAGCGGCTCAATTTGAGAAACCGGTTATTTTATTCTCCGGTGGAAAAGACTCCATTACGATGGTGCATTTAGCACAAAAAGCCTTTTGGCCAGCTAAAATTCCTTTTCCTTTATTACACATCGATACAGGCCATAATTTTCCAGAAGCTTTAGAATTCCGTGATAATTTAGCGGAAAAATATAAAGTGAATTTGGATGTAGGATTGGTTCAAGATTCTATTGATAAAGGAACAGCGGTAGAAGAAAAGGGAATCAACCCAAGTAGAAACACATTGCAATCCATCACTTTATTGGAAAAACTGGAAGAAGGTCAGTATGATGCTGCTTTCGGTGGGGGTAGAAGAGATGAGGAAAAAGCCAGAGCAAAGGAAAGATTCTTCTCTCACAGAGATGATTTCGGTCAGTGGGACCCTAAAAATCAACGACCTGAATTATGGAATCTTTATAACGGAAAGAAAGCACCAGGTGAATCATTCCGAATTTTCCCGATCAGTAACTGGACGGAGATGGATGTCTGGCAATATATCAAAAAAGAAAAGATTGATTTGCCAAGTATATATTTCTCTCACAAAAGAGAGGTAATAAAGAGAAATGGAACTTTGATAGCTAAATCTCCTTATAACACACTTTTGGATGGAGAGCAGTATGAGGAAAAAGTCATTCGCTATAGAACTTTAGGTTGCATGACCATTACTGGTGCTGTAGAATCGGAAGCGGATACTTTAGATAAGATTATTGAGGAAGTAGCTGCAGCCAGACAAACAGAAAGAGGTGGTAGAGCAGATGATAAAAGATCTGAGGCGGCTATGGAAGATAGAAAAAGGCAGGGATATTTTTAGAATAGAACCTAGAACCAAGAGTCTAGAATCTAGACTCAAAAATAAAAACTTAAGATTTTGAAAAGACATTTATAGATGCAAGAAAATAAAGAAAATAACACAACAGATACAGCCGGTTACCTAGATATGGACTTGCTACGCTTCTCCACGGCAGGTAGTGTGGATGACGGGAAAAGTACTTTGATTGGCCGATTGATGTATGATACTAAATCAATTTTTGAAGACCAAATTGAGGCGGTAGAGAAATCAAGTAAAAGCCGTGGCGATGAACATATTAATCTGGCTTTATTGACAGATGGTTTAAAAGCCGAGCGTGAGCAAGGAATTACCATTGATGTAGCCTATCGATATTTCGCTACTCCTAAAAGGAAATTTATTATAGCAGATACTCCCGGTCACGTTCAATATACGCGTAATATGGTTACGGGCGCATCTAATGTAGACCTTGCTATTATTTTAATTGATGCAAGGAAAGGTGTGATTGAGCAAACTAAAAGACCCTCTTTCATTGCTTCCCTTTTACAGATCAAACACGTAATCGTTTGTATTAACAAAATGGATTTGGTGGATTATAGTGAGGAGGTTTATGAAAAAATTAGAAAGGATTATTTGAGTTTCGATGCCAAATTGGAAATACCGGATATCAGATTTATTCCTATCTCTGCTTTAAATGGAGATAATGTTGTGGACAAATCTGAGCATA
This sequence comes from Marivirga sp., assembly GCF_024636815.1. Taxonomy (GTDB): domain Bacteria; phylum Bacteroidota; class Bacteroidia; order Cytophagales; family Cyclobacteriaceae; genus Marivirga. The sequence continues at coordinate 5,063 of NZ_JAGXGF010000094.1, read as the reverse complement.
TGGATTGGTATAAAGGACCATCTTTACTGTGGACTTTAGAAAATGTACATGTAGCATCTGATAGAGATTTAATTGATGGTAGATTTCCTGTTCAATGGGTGATTCGTCCGCAGTCAGATGAATATCATGACTTCCGTGGTTATGCTGGCCTGGTTAGTGGAGGTATTTTCCGTAAGGGAGAAGAAGTAGTTGTGTTGCCATCTGGATTTACAACCAAAATAAAGTCAATTGAAACAATGGATGGCGAATTGCAACAAGCATTCCCACCTATGTCTGTGGCCATGACTTTAGAAGATGAGATTGACGTTAGTCGTGGAGATATGTTGGCTAAGATTAATAATCAACCAACGATAGGTCAAGATATAGAATTGATGGTTTGCTGGTTGAATGTAACGCCTTTAAAATTAGGTGGGAAATATACTGTAAAGCACACCACCAATGAAGCAAGAGCTATAATTAAAGAAGTAAAATATAAGGTGAATGTAAATACACTTGAAAAGAACGAGGGAGATAAGGAAGTGGGTGCAAATGATATTGCCAGAATTACGTTGAAGACGGCCAAGCCATTATTATACGATCCTTACCGAAAAAACAGAAATACCGGATCATTAATTATTATTGATGATTTCACCCAGCAAACTGTCGGTGCCGGAATGATAATTTAAATTTCAGAGTCCATATAATTGATTCTAATCCAACCTTTTTCAAAGTGTGATACTTTGGAAAAGGTTTTTTTATTTCTTCACCCAGTATTCCGGTGGGGATGATTATTCTTTCTTTCGGCAAATTCCCTATAAAAAAATGATAAGTATTGCCGAATGAGTCAATCCAAAAGTATTCTCAATATTTCCTTTGACGGATTGAGTTGGAATCTATAACTGTCAATGTGTTTTTATAGTCTAAAGATTCATTTTTCAATAGATTTTCGAGGCTTTTTGCCGTATCAAGAGGGGTTTCAGGCTGATTTCTAAAATAAATTACTCCTTCATCGGGCTTATGGCCTTTTTCAAAAATCAATTTACCATAATCGCTATCATAGGTAAGAATTGTTCTTCTTTGATTGATTGCTATTTTCATTACTTCCTCATCTGAAACGCCTGAATTATCAATGCCAATAGCAATTATGTCATACCCATTAGACTTTAGGTAATTAACACTAGTGAGGGGGATATTTTCATTAGCCAAAAATTTCATTAAGCATTGGAATAGAGTAAGCCATCTTTCATACAATCCTGTATATATAAAAATACAGCTTGTAATGACTCGTTTGTTAGGCGTGGGTAATTATCTAATATCTGTTGTTCACTCCACCCTTGAGCAAGCAAACCTATAATGTGTTCTACAGAAATTCTGGTTCCTTTTAAAGTAGGCTTGCCTAAAAGCACATTGTTATCAGATAATATATATTCTTGCCATTGCATAATTTAAAAATTTGTTTGTCGTAATTCTAAAACAAAATTTACGGAATAAAAGTGTAATTATTGCAAAATTTTCATTTTAACACAATGCTTAACCTAACACCACGCCCCCAAGTGATGATTACCATTTCCTCTTATCAATAATGATCTAGTTAAATTTAACTTGTCAACTTGATTACCTTTCAATCTAAATCAATCGGCTAACTTTTTAACTGCTTCCCAAACCAAATCAGACTCATAGCCTTTTTGTAATAAATAGCGGACAGCTTTCTGCTTTTTCATATATAGATTAGGCTCTTTGATTGTGTTCCACTTTTTTTCTAATAATGTATTTATGGTATTTAGATAGTCTTCATCATCTATCTCCTTCATTCCTTTCTTGATGCAGTAATCTGAAATCTTTTTCTGCTCTAAGCCTTGCTTGATTTTTATCCGACCCCATTTTTTCAAATTAAAATGACCTCTTACATAGCTTTGTGCAAAACGTTCTTCATTAATAAAATCTTCCGAAATTAACCATGCGATCACTTCTTCTACTTCATCACCATACAAACCCCAGTCGTATAGCTTATCTCGAAGCTGCTGCTGAGTTCGTTCCTGCATAGCACAATATTTAGCGCCTCTGGATTTTCCTTCTTTTACGGTATAGATCAGTTGTTTGGCCATTGATTATATTAGGATAATAGAATGATTATAAATGCTTATTCAAAACTTCTATTAATGCATTGACATCCTTAGCATCATTATAAACATGAGGGGATATTCTGATGGATTTTCCTCTTGCTGATAGGTGAATATTATGAGCCTTAACATCCTCCATAAGCTTGCTTAGATTTACATTTTCAGGTATAAATAAACCATATAAATGGGCACTTACCATTTTATTATCATCTTTTTCAATCTTCTTTTCTTCCAGATAATCTCTTAATGGCCTTAGCAATTCAAAGCAATAGCTTTGGATATTTTCAGTTTTCCAACTTAGGATTTGTTTTAAAGCTGATTTAATCATAGGTAAAGCAATAAAATTGCTAAACTCGCCTACATTGTAGCGCATGGCACCATCTTCAAATTCTTCAGGGTAAGTCGTTAGTTTGCTAAAATCATGACCATCTTTTCGAGTCATCCATGAATATTCTATGGGTTCTCCATCATTAAATCTTTCACTATAATAGGCCAAACCAGAAGAATAAGGCCCTAATAGCCATTTATAAGAAGCACAAATCAAAGCATCTATCTTAAATGCTTCCACATCAATTGGTAGAGCACCTACTGATTGCGTACCATCCACTATGAAATAAGTATTGGTGGAACGACATTTTTCACCTATTGCCTTCAAATCGAATTTCAAACCTTCCATCCAATGAATGGAGGACATCACTACAACGGCCGTATCTTCATTTATACTTTCAAGTATTTTTTGAGTCCATTCTTGCGTTCTGCCTATTATAGTTTTTGGAGGCTTTATCACTTTTAATTCCGCATCATTTTCCTGACAGAATTTTCTCAAGGTTAGATGATCGCTGGGAAACTCCTCATTTACCGTAATGGCATGTTGTCCTTTTTTAATTGGCACATTTTTAATGGCATTCATTAAACCATAAGAAGCGGATGGAATAAGAGCGATTTGCTTGGGAGATGCATTTATCAACTTTCCAAAAAGTGATTTGACTTCTTCAGCAGGCTCGAAAAAATCCTTTTCTTTAATGGATGTAGGGTCGGTTTTACGTATGATTCCTTCAATTCCAGCTTGTTCAACTGCTTTTAAATTAGGAGACATATAAGCTCCATTCAGATAATGAATATCTTCCTTTAGATTAAAAAGATGTTTTTGGTTTTCCATATTGAAAGTTACAAAAAATGAAAGATTTAGTATTAATACCGACAAATTTGAGAGGAATTTTTATTCAGGAAAATTAATCATGCTAACTTTAATTAAACTTCATGCAATTATGAACTCTGAAAAACAAATAGCTCAAAACTTTTTAAAATTGATAGGCGAAGGCAATATAAAAGAAGCTTTCAAAAATTTTGTAGCAGAAGACTTCAAACATCATAATCCATTTTTCAAGGGAGATGCTCAATCTCTGATGAACGCCATGATTGAAGATGCGCAAAACAATCCCGAAAAGGAGCTGAAAATCTTAAGGTCTTTGGCTGATGAAGAACTAGTGGTTGTGCACGCTCACGTCAAACAAAACCCCATTGATTCAGGTTTTGCGTTAGTTCATATATTTAAATTTCAAGCCCAAAAAATCGTGGAATTATGGGATTTAGGTCAGGAGATTCCTGATGAAATTATCAATGAGAATGGAATGTTATAATTTAAACTTTTAAAGCCTCATCCTCTTTCTTCAAACATCTCTTAGCTAAGACCAGTAATACTATTGCTAAAGCGAATAATAAGCCAGCAATAATTGCGATGCTGTAAATACCTTTTTCAAAATTCTGGAAAGCTAATACAAACAAGGAACTGAGTGTTACCACAAACATGAAAAACATCGGAATTAATAAAAAGCCTGCTTTCTTGCCTGATTTTATCATCCATACCGCAATAGCCAGTAAAGCCAGGGCCGCCAGCAATTGATTAGCAGATCCGAAGATTGGCCAAAGTGTGGTGAACTCACCGGACATTAAAAATAGAGCCGATAAAATGGCCACTACTGTGGTAGATAAAAATCTATTTTGGGTAATGTTTAGAACTTTTTGGTTTTCAGTTTCCTCAAAAAACTCCTGAAAGGTAAATCTTGCCAAGCGAGTGCAAGTATCTAAAGTGGTTAAAGCAAAGGCAGAAATGGTAAGCGCCACAAAATTTACGGCTAAGCCTTCTTCGATCCCTAAAGAAGAAATCACATAACCCATTCCATCGGCGAACATATTCACCGGGCCATCAACAGCCAAGCTGCTGGCATAATCCGAGCGGCTAATTACCATCACGGCACAAACAGAAATTATAGCTAAAAATGATTCTATCAACATTCCGCCATATCCGACCACTTTTGCGTCTGTTTCTTTATTGAGTTGTTTGGAAGTGGTACCCGAAGCCACTAAAGAATGGAATCCGCTTATTGCTCCGCAAGCAACTGTGATAAATAGCACTGGAAATAAATACCCAATATCTTCACTATTGAAAATGATGTTATTATCCATTTTTACTTCCGGATTGGCTACCACTACACCTACTATTGCCAATAAAATTAAACCATACAATAAAAAACTGCTTAGGTAATCTCTCGGTTGCAATAGAACAGACATAGGCGTAACTGATGCCACAAAAGCATAAGCCAATAAAAGTCCGACCCAGAAGACATAATTTAATTCGAATGGCATGTTGTTTCCCAGTATCACGAAGTAATACATCAGAAAAACGCCTATAACGGAAAGCCATAAGAAAGCGGATTTTTTATGGGCTAATTTTCTGTTGAAAAAACCAAAAACTACAGCGAGCAAAATAAATAAAGCGGAAGTAGAGGCCACTCCGGGATTTTTCACAAATGTTTTGGCAATGATATCTGCAAAAACAGCAATGATGAGAATTAAAGTGGAAAAACTAAAGATTAAAAAAAGCCTTTTTCCACTCATGCCGATATATTGATGGATAATTACACCTATGGATTTTCCTTTATGTCTTAAGGAAGCGACCATACT
>NZ_JAGXGF010000093.1 GCF_024636815.1 Marivirga sp. | reverse complement strand
TGTCATTCCCTGAAATAAGTTGACCGTTTTTAACCGATTAAAGTTATGATAAAAACGGGAAAACGCATCAGGAACAGGGTTAGATTTACCGAGGAGTTCAAGCGAAAAATTGTAGAAGATTTTGAAAAGGGCATTATGAGTGTCTGTCAAATGGAACGTTATTACGGGATATCAAATCCGACTATTTACTCATGGATTTATAAATATTCTACTTATAATGAGAAGAATATCAGAATAGTTGAAATGAAAGATAGTGACTCCAATAAGGTCAAGGAACTTGAGCAAAAAGTAAAAGAGCTGGAACAAGCGGTTGGACAAAAACAGATTAATATCGACTTCCTTGAAAAGATGATAGAACTGGCTAAAGATCAATATGATATCGATATCAAAAAAAACTTCAATACCCCACGCTCTGGTGGTTCCAAAAGAACAAAGAAAAAATGAGCTACAGCCTAAACAAACTTTATAGTGCAGTTGGGACGAGCAAGCAATCGGTTCAGCAAGCAAAGAAAAGACAGTTGGCTTTTGATAAAGAACTGGAATCGTTGGTAATACTGGCAGACCAGATCAAAAAAGCCCATCCAGGGTGTGGGGTTGAAAAGATGTATTATACGCTTAAACCTAAGTTTATGGGCAGGGATAAATTCTGCGAGATATTTATTTCCTTAGGCTATGGGGTAAAGCCTGTGAGGAATTACCGTAAAACTACAATAAGGGGTGTTTTAAGCTACCCTAACCTTATAGAAGGCATGCAGATCACACAGCCATATCAAGTGCTGCAGAGCGATATCACTTACTTTTACCTCAAGGACAGATTTTACTACTTGATATTTATCATAGATGTATATACCAGAGTAATATTAGGATACAGGGTTAGTGATCATATGAGAAAAGAAGCTAATTTAAAAGCCTTGAAAATGGCATTGAGAGCCACAAATACTGATATGACAGACACTATCCATCATTCAGACAAAGGCGCCCAATACAGTAGCCTGCCTTATACTAATGAGTTAAAAAGAAATGGCATGCATGTTAGTATGGGAGATTATGCTACAGATAATGCATACGCTGAAAGGGTTAACGGCACAATTAAAAATGAATATTTGAAAAAATGGGCAATAAAGAGTTTTGGAGATTTAAAAAGAAAGACAAAAACTGCTGTGAATCACTATAACCAGCACAGAAAACACAGGGCTTTCAAAATGAAGTTTTCACCCATTGAATTCAGTGAAAATTTATTAAATTTAAATGCCCAAGATAGACCGAAGGTGATTATTTACACCGAAGGAAGGAAAAACTTCAAAGAGGCATCGAGCCTCTTCGAAGTTTGCCCAAGAAAAGAACCTCAGGCTCATAATTGCCCGAGGGAATTATAAAATGAATTTTTAACCAAAACGGTCAATGCTATTTAGGGATAGACACTTTTTTTAAATCTTGATTCTTAAATCTAAGGTCTAGAGTCTTTTCTAGTTGCTTACCCTCTTAAACTTTTCGAAATTAGGTTTTCTCTTCTCTAAAAATGCATTCCTACCTTCTTTGGCTTCTTCAGTCATATAAGCTAACCTAGTGGCTTCACCAGCAAATACCTGCTGTCCTACCATACCGTCATCCGTAGCATTGAAAGCAAATTTCAGCATTCTAATGGATAGAGGTGATTTCCCTAATACTTCCTGTGCCCAATCGAAAGCGGTATCTTCCAGCTCATCATGTGGAACTACAGCATTAACCATTCCCATATCAAAAGCTTCTTGAGCAGAATAATTTCTACCTAAAAAGAAAATCTCACGTGCTCTTTTTTGTCCGACCATTTTAGCCAAATAAGCCGAGCCATAACCACCGTCAAAGCTGGTTACATCTGCATCTGTTTGTTTGAAAATGGCATGTTCTTTACTGGCTAATGTCATATCGCAAACTACGTGTAAACTATGACCGCCACCCACAGCCCAGCCTGGAACTACCGCTATAACTACCTTAGGCATAAAGCGAATTAATCTTTGCACTTCGAGGATATTTAGTCGGGCAATTCCATCATCTCCCACATAACCTTGTTCTCCTCTGGCTTTTTGGTCACCACCACTGCAAAAAGCATATTTTCCATCCTTAGGTGAAGGACCTTCAGCAGATAATAAAACTACTCCTATGTCATCATCTTCACGTGCGTGCAATAAGGCATCGAAAAGTTCAGCCGTAGTTTTTGGTCGGAAAGCATTACGCACTTCCGGACGATTAAAAGCTATTCGGGCTACATGATTAGCCTTTTTATAGGTAATGTCCGTATATTCTTTTACAGTTGTCCAGTTAATTTTATTCATGATATCATTTGATTTTTAAAGTCTTCAAATATTTTTTGATTGATTTTAGCATCAGTTTTAATTTCTAGAATAGATGATTGCGGATACTTTATAAACTTATCTTTAATGTTATTAAAGCTTTCTGAATTGTAAGCTGAAAAATGAGCTATTCCAAATTCACTACACAAGCTTTTAGCATCCAATCTTTGTTCTGTCTCGAAAAACTCCTCCAGTTCTGTTTGTTCTTTGGGTCCTTTAATCATTCTAAAAATTGAACCGCCCTGATTGTTGAGCAAGATGATTTTTAAATTAGAATAAGGATATTTATGCCAGAATGCATTACGGTCATAAAAGAAAGCTACATCTCCTGTGATAAGGAAATGATTCTTGTCTTTTTGACTTATTGCATGACCTATAGCCGTACTGGTAGAACCATCAATTCCACTGGTGCCTCTGTTGGCCCATACTTTTATATTTTTCTGTCTTAATCCAATGAAATTAGCATAGCGAACGCTGAGACTATTGGCCAGATGCAAATAGCTCTTTTCTGGCAAATTTTGAAGCAATTCATACAAAGCGGAAAATTCACTAAAGGATTGTGAACTTAAAAATTGGTTTGTTTTATTTTCGGCTTCAGCGTTTTTCTCTTGCCATAATGTTAAAAATTCAGCGGAAGAATTTTTATTTAAATCCTTTAAAAAGGAAATAGGCTCAGCTTCAATTTGCTTTGTTAAAGCCTGAAAAGGATCTGCAATAAAAGCATGATGACTGCGTACATGCCATTGTGTTTTTAAGTTTTTACGGAGAAATAATTTAAGGTTTTTGGAGATAATGCTTTTGCCAAAACTGATGATTAAATCAGGAATTTCTTCGGTTTTAGACTCTTTCAACATTGACATGCAAATGCTATCAGGTAAATGAATAGCATTTTTCAAATCATTTCCATTAGAGATTATATCTGCAAATACAGGAATATTTAGCTTTTGAGATATTTGGTCAAGGGTATGTAAAAAATCCTCACTGTAATCTTCCTGGCCTAAAACAAAAGCGATTTTTTCTTTTTGCTTTAACTCAGTTTGAAGCTCATTGATTTGAATTTTACTCAATATTTTTTCTCCAGAAACACTATTTATAATCTTGACATCAGGGTCATAACCCCAATTGTCAGCCTTTTCAGGATAGAATGGTTCACGAAAAGGGATATTGATATGAACGGGTCCTTTTACAGATGTTTTGCTTTCAAACACTGCCTCATTAATGATTCTGTAAGTATGCCATTGTGCGTCAGGATGAGATAAATCAACGGCTATGGTATAGCTTTTTTTGACATGTTTTCCGTATATATTTTCCTGTCGAATGGTTTGTCCATCCCATTGATCGATCCACTCGGGTGGGCGGTCAGCAGTGATCACAACTAAAGGAATTTCCTGAAAAAAAGCTTCTGCAATTGCGGGAGCATAATTAAGAGCAGCAGAGCCTGAAGTACAAATCAGGGCAACCGGCTTGCGGTCTGCTTTAGCCATACCCATACCAATAAAAGAAGCTGAACGCTCATCACTAATAGAATAGCATTGAATTTTTGGGTGTCGTGCAAATGCCAAAGTTAGAGGAGCATTTCTGCTACCAGGAGAAATAATGGCTTTCTCAATCCCTTGCTGATGACAAATTTCCGCTATATTGTTAATAATGTTTTGTTGCATAATTGATATGCAATTTAGGGATTGAGTGGAGTTATTGCACCATATTTTAATCCTTTTGTGCTTTTCAGAAAGGCTTTTACCCATCCAACCTGAATTTTAGCCTGTACTTTTAAAGGGATTTTGTTTTTATCATCCGTAACCCAGACTGTCATGTCTTCGCCTCCATCAAATATTGTCCCGTCAACTAGTAGGGCAGTAAATTTTATGGTATTATATACAGTTTCATCAGGCATTTCCAGTTTTTCTTTGCCCAAATATCTAACATAAAGATTATGTACTTTCCCATCTACTATTAAGTTGAATGGAATTTTTTCATCTGATCTATAACCTGTGAAGTCCAGATTTCTGGCATAATAAATAGCAGAAAGCACATCCCAAATACAATCATCATAAGGAACATATTTCTTTATTTTCTCTCCATCATCGGAATTATAGACATCTGCTTTTATGATCTCTTTTTCCTTATTATACCAGTATTTATTATTGACTTTATAACTCCCTTCGCTTGTGTTTCTGTGGAAATAAAGTGGCTTTAGTTGCTCTTGCGTGCCTATTGCATCAAAAGTATCTCTCACTTTATAAACCCAGTCCCATTTCGGCATGGAACGACCATATCCTTTAAACCAATGCGCATCGTAGCCTTCCCATTTGGCATCCTCAACCGCAAACATTACCTCTCCGGCATCTACCCAAATTATGCCCCAATTGTATTTTATATCATACCATATTTCCTCCCCACCTTGATAGGCCGTGGATTGTTCCAGACATTGCCCTGATAAAAGTTTAGGGAAGTATAAAAATACTATTAAAAAGGAGGAAATCAGGTATTTGTTCATAATAGGAATAAACGATTTATCGGCAGATTGTTAACTTATTTATCAATTATTTCCTCTTTATTTTTATTACCGGGCATTTCATATCCAATTTTTCTACTCATCATCTGTTGAATTGGCTGTTCATGTTTTCTCAGCTTTAAAGAATCTCCCAATAATTCGATTTTACTTTTAGCCATAAAACTATCATATGGAGTCAATCTAAGGAATTTGACTTTATGATGTTGGCAATATAAATCAAGGCAGAAATTAACAATAGCATGGAGTTTCCAGCCTGGGCTGCCATTTCCTCCAAAATATCCAGGTTCATCTGCTTTACCTAATAATTTTTCTGCTACTGAATTAGTCCATATTTCGGTTGTTAAACCGCCTTTAAAAGCTTCTTTTTCTTTAGAGCGGCAATATGTTCTCCATTTCTGTAAATCAAAAAAAGGGATGCCCTGGTAAAAACTGTTTCTTAACGTCTTGAGTCTATAGCGATTGAAATGGTATTCTGGCTCAAAAAATAGATGATATTCAGTTGGTTGTAGGTGTAGTAAATGATATGAAAACCCTAAATCTTCTTCTAAATATTGATCCCATTTTATTTCCATTTCTTCAGCCAATTCATCAAAATGAGAAGTATATTGATGGTATAGTTTTTTGAAGTCTACATCCACTCTCAAAAAATCAGTTCTAAGGTCAATATTTTCCATATACTGCTGAAGTGGATTGATTAGTTTGCTTTGGGAGATAGATGGTATAGCCATAAAGCAAAATTATAAAATTGTGGGAAGACAAGAGGGAAACTTAATAAAAAGGTAATAATTTAAATATGTAAATAAGAATAGTAGAAAATTGCAAATCAATAAAAGTAAAATGCTTTTACAAGCTTTTAATCAATACAATTGCATAAATTATTCTTTTAAGTTACTTGATATTTAAAGGCTTCTTTTCTTCCAAATACTCAATTCTTTAGTACTTTAGCGATTCATATATTTTAATATAAATGACTTTAAAAGAAATTTTAGTAGGTTTTGGTAATGCTATGTGGGGTACGCCCCTTTTATTATTGTTAATGGGTGGAGGACTTTTCTTCCTTTTGTATTCCCGTTTTCTTCCTTTTCGTTATTTAAAACATGCAATTCAAATTCTCCGGGGGAAATATGATAAAGACCATAGTGAGGGAGACATCAACCATTATCAAGCACTTTCTACTGCCTTAGCAGCCACAGTAGGTATGGGAAATATCAGTGGAGTGGCTGTAGCCATTACCATGGGAGGTCCTGGAGCGATATTTTGGATGTGGGTAAGTGCATTTGTTGGTATGGCCACTAAATTTTTCACTTGTACTTTGGCCGTTATGTTCAGAGGAAAAGATTCTCTAGGACATCTTCAAGGTGGACCTATGTACGTAATCCGTGAAGGTTTAGGTAAAAAATGGCAACCTTTGGCCGTTTTATTTTGTGTGGCAGGGATGTTTGGTACAATTCCAAGTTTTCAGTCCAATCAATTAACAGCTGCAATAGGAGAGGGGCTGTTATTACCATTGGGAATTGAATTGACCTTTGGCATTAAATTAACCATTGGATTCATTTTAGCTATTATTGTGGCTATGGTGATTTTAGGTGGAATTAAAAGAATTGGAAATGTAGCTGGTCGTATGGTCCCTATGATGGTTGGGGTTTATGTAGTTGCCGTAATTGCCATATTAGTTTTGAATTATGAATTAGTGCCCCAATATTTAAAACTTATTTTTGTAGATGCCTTTACAGCTAATTCCGTATTAGGTGGTGCCGTTGGAGCCATAGTGGTAGCTGGAGCAAGAAGAGCGGCTTTCTCCAATGAAGCAGGAATAGGGACGGCTCCCATGGCGCATGGAGCTGCTAAAACAAATGAACCGGTCCGTGAAGGTTTAGTAGCCATGATGGGACCTGCTATTGATACTATTATCGTATGTACTATGACAGCCTTGGCCATTTTAATTACTGGAATATGGCAAGATCACAACGAAGGAATAAGTGGCGTAACTTTAACTATCAAAGCTTTTGATGATTCTCTTTGGGGAGGGAGGTATTTATTGGTATTAGCTTTATTTATTTTCGCTATAACCTCTCTTTTTAGCTATTCCTATTATGGTGGAAAATGTTTTTCATATCTATTTGGCGCTCAACATGTCCGTTGGTACCAATATTTTTATATCGGAATGGTAATCTGGGGATCTGTAGCTTCTCTAGGCGCAGTAATTGGCTTGATTGACGGGATGTATGCCTTAATGGCTTTCCCAACTATGATTTCAGCCTTTATATTGGCACCGAAAGTTATGAAAGCTGCAAAGGTTTATTTTTCTAAGGGTGATTTGTAATGTAAACTAAAGGCAATTTTAAAACTAAGAATGTATTAATCACGAGTGGGGTTGGTTTTATTAGCCACCACCTTTTCTAGTAAATTTTATTTACAGGAAAAAACCATTTCTTGCCTGATCACAACAATCTCTATTTGATTCATGAAGATGTTTTCGATTTGTTCGCGCTGTTTTTTGTTTAAAGTTAACTTAGGTAATTTCTTTAGTTGGTCTTAGTTATTAAAGAGCATATTCTTGAGAAGAATTAAGATGGAATTTCTTTTACCCTGTCAAAGGCATCTATGAAAGAGCCTTTTGTTGCATTTAAAATTTGCTGATTCTTTTCTTTGGCTATCTTATCTAATTCAAAATAGGCTGTAAAGGCATATGTAAATTTGCTCAATATTTCAGGCAGCGTACGTCTTCCTTTACCTAATTTTTTCATGGGTGCAGCTTTTGCTTCCTTTTCATCATAGAAATGTTTTTGAGTAAGAAATACATTATTTGAATCATCAACCCATATCTCCGATAGCCAGGAGTGGTCTGCGCCAGTTAAGTAAGTATTAGCATAACCCATTCTTAAGCTAATAACAATAGATGGAATTAATACATTATGGGGTCTGGGCATTCCCCATCCTTTGTAAATAGCTTTTTTTATAAGGCTTTTAAAACCTTCGATGGGTGTAGTATTAAAATAAACGATGTTGATGTTTTTGTTTTTTTTAATCTTTTCTTGCCATGAATAGGATTTAGATGCGCTAACGGCTATGAATAAATTCAGAGGCCAGGTAGTAGAGTCTGCTAAGGTGTTGAATAATTTAGCTGCCTTGTTTAGATAATTTTCTTCCACATCGTTCATCCATAGCTCAGGTGCATTAAGAATATAATGTTGAGGTTTCAGTTTTTGAAAAGCTTCTGTAAGGGCAAAATAATTAACGCATGCTAAATCGTACTTATTACGGATGGTTTCTATTTGAGGTATGGTAGCACTCAATGATGGTCCATTTCCTAAAATTATACAATCACTCTTTTTCTTTAATGGAGCTGGATTTTTTAAAGCTTTAATTTTAGTTAAAGCTATTATTTTGGGAAGGCTAAGGAGAGAAAAAAACGAGTTCTCCAAAAAAATCTGAGTGTTGGACTTCATTTATTTAAGCTTTTTTAAGTAAACCTTTTAATACCCATAGTCTAAATTTTACTAACATTGAAGCAGCCGAAAACCTCCCCTTGAAGAGGTAAATGAAGAATAGTACAAAGGTCCCACCAATTTTAATTCCTTCATCAAGGAATTTTTTTAGTTTTTCAGTTATTGTTGAATGTTTAAGCCTTTTCATTTCGCTGCTTCCGACACCTATGCCTAAACCTTTAATATATTCTTTTTGAGTTCTTTTTTCAGGTATAATATGTGCTACTTCAACATTTGGCACATAATGAATCAACTCATTATTCTTTTTTAGTCGCAAAAACATTTCCTTTTCATCTCCTCCTTCAAGACCACCTGCTCTTCTCCCAAGCTCTGTATTGAAAGAACCGTATTGTTGGAATACTTTTTCTCTGAATGACATATTAGCCCCGATAGGAAATTTATTTCCTTTAAACTCTTTTGGTTTATCACCCAAATCAATTGCTGATACCAGCGTTAATAAATATTTAGACATCCACTTAGGTTCTTCCTCTTCATAAACAGGCACTATTTTACCTCCAATGGCCTGCACATGATGATTTGTATCAAAATAAGTCTGGATATTTTCAATAAAATCAGATCGTACGAAGGCATCATCATCTATAAAAGTAAGGATTTCTCCTTTTGCTTCTTTAATTCCTCTATTTCTTGCAAAGGTGTGTCCCTGTTCTTGCTCTAAGTAATATTTGGTGTTCAGCTTTTCATTGTCAGTGATAAATGTTTCTGCTATACTGGCAGTACTGTCAGTACTTTTATTATCAATTATTAGAATTTCGTAAGCTTTAGGAGAAATCCTTTGGTCGGCCAGATGCTGTAAACACCGGCCCAAATATTTTTCTCTATTATATGTACAGACAATAACTGATACCATCCCTAATTTCGTTTGGTAAAAAAGTAAACAATACTACCAATTAACATTATGTATAATATAATAGAAGAAACCCACATTATTTTATTGCCGATATAATAAGCTTTCGGTTCAAATTTGAAAACTATTTCATGCTCACCAGCTGGTACTTCTAAAGCCCTAAGTACATAATTAGCCTGTAATATTTTAGTCTCTTCCCCATCTATAAAAGCTTTCCATCCTTTAGGATAGTATATTTCCGAAAAGATTGCCAGGCCATCCCCTTGCATATCAGCAATATATTTTAATTTATTTGGTGCATAAGATTCTAGTTTAATACTGCCTTTCGAATACTCCTCTATTTGCAAGTTGAATTTATTCGTGTTTATAACCGCAGTATTTCTAGTACTAATGCCCCCCAACTCCTCAATAGCTTTGTCTGGAGAAGTAACTTTTTTCACCTCATCTACTACCCATGCATTTCCGTTTGCTGCAGTATTACTGATGACTTGTCCAGCTTTATTTCCAAATTTAATATACTTTGTATTTAACATATTGAATACGCTGAAATTTGAAAGATCTGTATTACCCGCCCGTAAATTTTCAATCAAACTGCTCATTTCAGGTTGTATATGATAATCTATTAAATCTTGGTACCGTCTCATTTTGGCACCATGATAACCGCCTATAGATGAATGATAGTAGGAAGTGTGAGCTTCATTAAATGGATTGTTTAAATTTAATACCCTGTAATGGCCGTCATCTTGCAAAATTCTTTTATCTGCTTCACTTTTAGAGATCAATTCACCTCTATTTTCCCTTACAAAGTTTTCTTCGTTTAGGTATCTTTTTGAGACTGGCACTAGGTCAACTACTATTAGTGTAACTATAAGGCCTATAGCTAAAGTCTCTTTTATTTTATTTTCTTTCCAAAAATAAAGAATACCTCCAGCAGCAATTATAAAGAAAAAGGAGCGAAAAGCATCTGATCTAAACATGGAAGCTCTTTGTTCTCTGATTAAATCGATTAACCAAGCTTGGTCTCCTAACTGGGCATCAACAGTACCACGGAATTTCATCATAAATGAGGCAAATACAAATAGCAAACATAATCCTGCAGCAATGCTCAGTGCGATCAAGAATTGTTTTTTCATATTTGGCCAATCGGCTTTACTCATTTCTTTAATTCCCAAAAATCCGAGTAGGGGCATACATAAAAATGGTATTGCAACCGTCATGGAAACTGCCCTGAATTTATTATAACCCGGGAAGTAGTCAAACATGAAATAATTGAATAATTCAAAATTACTTCCCCAGGAAAGTACTATACCTAGGGAAGAAGCAGTTAACAACCACCATTTTATAGGACCTTTAACAAAAATAATCCCTAAAATAAATAAAAATATCACTACTGCACCCATGTAATATGGCCCACTGGTAAAGGGCTGATCCCCCCAATAAGTTGGGACGCTTTTCACAAATGATCTAATTTGCCCTGACCCCGCGCCTCTAGATTGAAGGCCTTTTGCTAACTCAGAATCCATTGAGACTTCTTCCTGACTTGCACCACCATAAAAATTGGGGACTAAAAAAGTGAAAGGTTCCCAAATGCCATTACTCCATGCAAAGGCATAACTTCTGTCTAGTCCTCCTGAGGATTCTGTATTAGAAGTTAATTCAGCAGGCCCTCTAATAGAATACTGACCATATTCATAAGCTCCCCAAATTTTACCGAAATTGGCACCTATTCCCAGTATAACCGCTAAAGACAGGACTCCTACAGTTTTTGCAAATTCAGGAATTGTTTTATTCCTAATGGCTTGAATTAATTGGAAAAGACCATAGAGTAAGACTATCAAAAGCAAGTAATAAGTGATTTGATAATGATTGGATCTTATCTCCAGTGCCATGGCCAGTGCAGTGATAGCGAAACCTAGAATATATTTTTTTCGGAAGGCCAATACGACTCCCGCTAACACTAAGGGCATCCAACTAATTGCTGCTACTTTCCAAATATGACCTGCCTCTACACTTATCAGAAAGAAAGTATTCAAACCATATACTAAGCCACCACCGATAGCTAAATAAGGATTTACCTTAAAGACCAGCAGTAAAATATAAAAAGCGACCATTGCCATAAATGTATGACTTGCAGGTGATGGTATAATACTTCTGATAAATACAGGTATGTATTTAACAAGTTCTCCGGACCAGGCCACACTGAGCAAATAAGCTGGCATGCCGCTGAACATACTATTAGTCCATAAGGCTTCTTCACCTGTCTTTTCTCTAAAGTCAACTATTTCCTGATTGGCACTTCTTCCTTGAACTATATCATTTTGCTGAAGTTCTTTATTCTCCATTAATAAAGGCCAATACATAACCAAGTTGAGGATAATAAAAACTACGATGGCTAGGATGTGAGGAATCAGTTTTTTGAAATTCATATCTTGATGGTTTTTGGAAATACAATAATAGTTAATTCTTTATCCTGTGCCAAGATGAAAAGATTGAAAGCGTTTAATTTGGTTGGTTTTAATTAGAATTTAGATAATAAATACTTATTGATTATCTTGTCTTTAGATTTTTCATTAAAAGAGATATAATATGAAACCACTTTTTCTAATTCCTATTTTTATTTTCAGCCTAATTTCATGTCAGGCACAGATTCCTGATAAAGAAGGACAAATTTCAGCTGCTGTCCAAGCTGCACCGCCAGAAAAACAAGAAGGTGCCACCGTTTATGGGTATGATGAAAACGGTAAAAAAGTTCTATTACGTGAAGGAAGCAATGAGCAAATTTGCGTAGCAGATGATCCTAATAAAGAAGGCTTTAGTGTTGCATGCTATCATAAAGATTTGCATCCTTTTATGACTAGGGGAGATGAACTAAGAGCAGAAGGCAAAAGACCGGATGCCATTTTTCAAATTAGAGAGGAGGAAGCAAAATCAGGAAAATTAAAAATGCCTGATAATCCGACCACTTTACATGTTCTATCAGGTAAAGAAGGAAAATATAATCCTGAAACAGGAGAGGTTGAAAATGCCAATTTAAGATATGTGGTTTATATTCCTTTTGCCACTGCAGAATCTACTGGCTTGCCAATCAGACCATTAGTACCTGGTGGCGCATGGATTATGGATCCCGGGACGCATAGAGCGCATATTATGATTACACCTCCGAATGATTAGTTGATTACTCAAAAACACTTATAAACCTGTCAGGTTTAAATAAATAAATTGCACCACATTTATCAATTTGTGTAGTAAGATAATCTGTGAAACCTGACAGGTTTTGAATTGCAAACTTTATGAATTCAGTAATCTAAAAACAAAAAAAGGTTGAGCTATTCAAAACTCAACCTTTTTCAATTCTTACAGAATAAAAGTCTTATCCTTTATAAGTCACCTTATAAATCAATCCAGCTAAATCATCAGAGATTAGCATTTCACCTTTATCATTTATTATAACATCCACTGGTCTTCCCCAGGCATCTTGCTCTTCATGGTTCAACCAACCATCGATAAATGTTTCGTAAGTAGGTTGTCCTTCAGTTGTATTGCTTACCATCTGGATTCTATAACCTATCTTCTCAGAACGATTCCAACTTCCGTGCTCAGCTATAAATATTTGATTATGGTATTTTTCAGGAAATAAATCAGCAGTGTAAAATTTGATCCCTAAAGGCGCCACATGTGGTCCAAGATTTCTGTATGGTTTTTTGAATTCATCACAATCTCTTAACTCACCAAATTCTGGATCGGGAATATCTCCGCCATGGCAGAAAGGATATCCAAAGTGCTGTCCTTTTTCAGTAGCTACATTCAGTTCACAAGGAGGAACATTATCACCCATCATATCTCTGCCATTATCCGTAAAGTATAAATCCCCGGTTTCTGGGTGCCAAGTGAAGCCTACAGTATTTCTGATCCCTTCAGCGTAAATTTCCATATCAGTTCCGTCAGGATTTATACGGGTGATACTTGCGTAAATTGGTTTGTCGGGATTGTTGCAAATATTACAAGGAGCACCTACCGGTACATATAATTTTCCGTCAGGACCAAAAGCGATATACTTCCATCCATGGTGCTTATCAGTTGGGTATTCGTCATAAATCACTTCATATTCAGGATTTTCTAAATTATTCTCAATATCAGAGAACTTTAAGATACGACTAACTTCAGCCACATATAAGTCACCATCTTTAAAAGCTACTCCATTCGGCATATTCAAGCTGTCAGCTAAAATATATTTCTTATCAGCAGTGCCATCACCATCTGTATCTTGCACTGCATAAACTTTGTCTTCTTGTCTATTTCCGACAAATAAAGTACCGCTTTCCGATAATGCCATCGAACGAGCATTTTCTACTTCAGCATAGATTGAGATTTCAAATCCTTCGGGAAGGTTTAATGTGGAAAGTTTATTTTCCTTTTTATCATCTCCACAAGCAAATATTAATGCAATAGCAATAATAGGAAGTATTAGTTTTAAGTGTTTCATATATGTAGTTTTAGTGAATTTGTTTTGTTAGTTATGATTCATTAACCCTTTTTAAAATATCCTGTTTTAATTTTTCACTAATCCAGACATTTTTTTCTGTTAGTTCATCTAGTAATGGTTTTACTTCTTTAAGGTGACCTTCTTTTTTCGCTTTTATTAAAATACCAATTGTACCAGTGATTTTTAAATCGGCATGTTTAGCATGAAATCTACCTAGTTTTTCATCAATTATAATTAGATCTGCCTCAATTTCGGTCGCTAAAACTATTGCTTCAGCTTCTCCATCATCAAGATCTAAAAAATATTTAAGTGCGTTTGTATCTTGAATTGGATTAATATTAATCCATTCAATTTTTGATAAATCTTTATAATAAACTTTATTTTTTCCTGCTTCAATTTCGTTAAGGACAGCTTTGGGGATACTGATTTGGTTATATAGCTTTTGAAGTAAATCTAACTTGTCCAGTTTTAATAAGGATATAATTGGAGTAGTATTCGAAACAACTCTAAGCATTTTCAATCTCTTCAGTTAAATCATTTAGGCTTAAGTTACCCAACATAGAAACATTATATTTTGCTAGTAATTCTAAAAAGTCTAAACGTGATATACCTAAAACCTTTGCAGCCACTCCAGAGGATAGCTTTCCCATTTCATAAAGTTTGATTAATGAGGTAGTTTTCATTTCAGATTTAAATTCTAAATCGCTTAATTTTAAGGTGTTAGCAAGTGATTCTGGATATTCTATATTTATCATAACTATAATATTGATTAATATAAATATAACGAAATCATTTTTTATTTAATTCCTAATGCTGTTATTTATCTAATAAGATTGTTTTTTCTATCTTAATGTATTTCCTCATCCTCCCTCATCAACTTCTCCAAAATCTGAGTAGCCGCCTTAGCTATATTCGTTCCAGGACCAAAAACAGCACTTACTCCAGCTTCATATAAGAAATCATAATCTTTAGGAGGGATTACACCACCTGCAATTACCATAATATCTTCTCTGCCAATTCTTTTTAATTCATTTATCATTTTTGGAATCAACATTTTATGTCCTGCAGCTAAACTTGATGCCCCAACAATGTGGACATCATTTTCAGCTGCTTGCATGGCAGATTCTTCAGGGGTTTGGAAAAGTGGCCCAATATCTACATCAAAGCCTAAATCCGCAAAGCTTGTGGCTATTACCTTAGCCCCTCTATCATGTCCATCTTGCCCCATTTTTGCGATCAGAATTCTAGGTCTTCTTCCTTCTAATTCTGCAAAATCGTTCGCTAACTTTTGTGCTTTCTTGAAGTCAGCGCTATTGCCAGCCTCTCCAGAATATACACCTTGTATGGAGCGAATGGTTGCTTTATGTCTTCCAAATGATTTTTCCATAGCATCTGAGATTTCACCTAAGGTAGCTCTTTTTCGAGCTGCTTCCACGGCAAATTCTAATAAATTTCCTTTTCCAGTCTTAGCGCATTCCGCCAAATTATCAAGGGCAGTTTTTACTTCAGAGTCGTTTCTATCCGCCTTCAGTTTTTCAAGTCGCTTAACTTGTGATTTTAAAACAGCCGTATTATCTACTTCACGCAATTCAATATCACTTTCTTCATCAGTTCGATAGCGATTGATACCCACTATAACTTCCCTTCCAGAATCAATTCCTGCCTGTTTTCTGGCAGAAGCTTCTTCAATTCTCATTTTCGGAAGGCCGGATTCGATGGCTTTTGTCATTCCGCCCATTTCTTCCACTTCCTCAATCAATTTCCAAGCCTTTTTCACCAGTTGGTCTGTTAGGAATTCCACATAATAAGAGCCTCCCCATGGATCAACCGTCTTGGTGATTTGTGTTTCATTTTGTAGGAATAATTGAGTGTTTCGTGCTATTCTAGCTGAGAAATCAGTAGGCAAAGCAATGGCTTCATCTAATGCGTTGGTGTGCAAAGATTGAGTATGCCCTAGAACAGCTGCTTTGGCCTCAATATAGGTTCTGGCAACATTATTATAGGGGTCTTGCTCTGTTAAGCTGTAACCCGAAGTTTGGCTATGTGTTCTTAGTGCCAGTGATTTAGGATTTTCAGGATTGAATTGCTTTACAATTTTCGCCCAAAGCAATCTTCCTGCTCTCATTTTGGCAATTTCCATGAAATGGTTCATACCAATTGCCCAAAAAAAGGAAAGGCGTGGGGCAAACTTATCGATAGTCAAGCCTGACTTTAATCCGGCCCTGATGTATTCCAATCCATCTGCCAATGTATAAGCTAATTCCAAATCAGCTGTGGCACCCGCTTCATGCATGTGATAGCCACTGATACTGATGGAATTAAATTTCGGCATATTTTTACTGGTATATTCAAAAATATCAGAAATAATACGAACAGAAGGAGCAGGAGGGTAGATATAAGTATTCCTCACCATAAATTCTTTCAAAATGTCATTTTGAATGGTGCCAGAGAGTTGCTCAGGTTTTACGCCTTGCTCTTCAGCTGCTACTATATAAAATGCCATCACAGGAATTACTGCTCCATTCATGGTCATGGAAACTGACATTTTATCCAAAGGAATTTGGTCAAAAAGCAATTTCATATCCAAAATGCTGTCAATGGCAACTCCCGCTTTTCCGACATCTCCCTCAACTCTTGGATGGTCAGAATCATAACCTCTATGCGTGGCTAAATCAAAAGCTACTGAAAGTCCTTTTTGTCCTGCTGCTAAATTTTTTCTGTAAAATTCATTAGACTCTTCAGCCGTGGAAAATCCTGCGTACTGTCGGATAGTCCATGGTCTTTGTACATACATTGTGCTGTAAGGACCTCTTAAATAAGGAGCTTTTCCTGCGATAAAACCGATATGTTCTGCACCTTTAATAGTGGAGGCATCAATCACAGGAGGAACTACTATGCTTTCAGCAGTTTTCCACTCGGCTCTTGAATGAGCTTTGCTATCGACTTTATCTAAATTTATATTTTCTATTTTTGAAAAATCAGGTCTCATATCAGCGCTATTCCTAAGTCTTTTAATAATTGGTCTAAAAATCTTTTGGTATCAACTTTTCGGTTGATACATCCATATAAGCCAGCTTTTTGTAATTCTGCTTCATTCGGTTCTTGTCCGGCTACTAATAGGGTTCCTTTATGTTTAGAAATATACTGTTCTAAATTTTCAGGAGTTTCAGCATAACATAAAACAGTGATACTTGCTTCATTATCTAATTTTATGTTTTCATCTAATTGATCAATAAATTCCTCAGATGAGATACCAATTCCAGCTATCCCTAAAAAACTGTAAGCAAAATCTGATTTGGCTTTGCTGATTGGATCAGTGCCCAATAAAACAATTTGAGCCATTGGTCTGGCTTTTTCGCCCTTTTCTTCCACTAATTTCTCTACCCTATATCGCATGTGCTCAATAGTGGCAGTCAATCTTTTCGCTTCCAGGCTTTTTCCACTTTCTTCTGTATCTAAATAAGCACTGATTTTTTCACCTATTAATTGATAGGTATTGGCACCTATCAATAAATCTTTTCTAGCCCATAAATTTTGCTCGGCTTTTCCAGCATCCGTATCTACTATTTGATGGATATTTCCATTATCAAAATGATGACTATAAGAACCATCTTCTTCAAATTCTGTAAATATCTTCCAAGAAGATGAAGAAATCTCCTTGATAAGGTTTTCTATATAATAACTACCCTTTGTAGGATCGACTACTTTATCTAAATGTGATTCCTCTTTAAGTATATTGGAAATATTTAGTGCAATCCTTTTGAAAGTTTTGCTTGGTGGTTTTCCAGCTGATTCATCATGTGGCTGAACCCACAAACTATTGCATCCTCCCAAAACAGAAGCCATGGCCTCATTGGTATTTCTTAATAAATTAACATTAAAGTCTAGTGCAGATTTACTTCTGAAACTGGTATTGCAATGAATAAATATATCATCTGCGTTTACTTTGCTATTGTAAGCTTCAGCTATTTTCAATAGGTTATATTTAAACGCTTTTAGTTTAGCAATTTCAAAAAAATAATTACTGCCCACAGCAAGTGAAAAAACGGTGGATTTTAGAATTTGATTGAGTTCAAGTTTTAAATCTGTTAATTTATCAAAGAATTCTACTGATTTAGATAGCAGTAATCCTGATTCATGGGTGATATTTGCTCCGGAATTGTGGAATAAATTACTACTAATACATAAAGGCTTGAAATCAGGATAATCATCAGCGTGTTTGATCAACTCTGCTATTTTTTTGAAATCATTATCATTTATACCAATGGTGCCTGAATCTCTGCATTCAATTATATCGCAATGATAAAAACCACTGATTTTATGGCTATCAATATCGTGTGCACTAATAAAATTTAAATATTGTGATATTAATGAATAAAAAGGCTCCTTAGATTCAAATGAAATCATGCAATATTCCGGCTGAATTTCATTTAATAAAATTTCCAGATTTATATCAGCGTTTGCAATTACAAAAATAATCCCTTCAGTTCCACCATTTAAAGCTTCTAATGCAGCTTGATTGGCTTCTTTTTCGCTTTTTACAAGCACTTTAACTTGATTTGCCCAATAGCGAGGAGGTAGAGCTTCATTTACTTGTTGTATTGAGTTTTGGATATTTATCTCTGAACCCTCAGCTGTATCTTTATGATAAAAGGGTTTAATCGAAATTCCTTCAGGGGTTTTACTGATCAGATTTTCAAAAGGCTTATCCTTTAATTCTTTTATGATTTGATTCTTCCAATCTATGGCAGAACTCTTTTCAAAATTTTCAAATAATTTAGTATTGCTCATTTCCAATTTTGTCGTTTCAATGCTTAAAGTTAATATATTTCCCTCTATCCTTAAACGTAAAAGTTATAAATGGTGGATGAAATCATATATCTGTTCATCATGCATCAATTTAAATAATTGAGATAAAGGACTTTAATCCGGATTATCCATTCCGATGTTCGTGATTAATACTGATTATAATCATTTAAAAACATGATATTCAATTGATTAAGTAGGGTTAGCACCGATATTAATAGAAACCTAATAGTTCAAATTTTAATGCTTTTAATGGTTATATTTAATGTGAAATTGTAGTATAACTATCTAATAATCGGGTTTTTATAAACCGTATGTCCTTTAGATTAGAAATTCATTTAAATTTTTAGGATTAAATAATAAAATGTAATTTTTTAAAGAAAATTTAACTGTTTTACAAACATAAATTGACTGAATTGTATTTAATGGCTTGTCAAGTAAAATTGCATTTTTTTCTTCCCTATTTTTTTATCATTTTTGTCAGCCCTGATAGAAAATTAGGGTTTCAAATAAACAATCCGTCAAGTATTAGTGTGAATGGTTAAAGACTGTCAATCAGTATGGAATAATTGTCTTCACTCCATAAAGGAGGGTGTTGGAGAGCAGAGTTATAATACTTGGTTTTCTCCTATTGACCCTATCAAGCTTGAAAATAACGTTTTAACGATTCAAGTGCCGAGCCAATTCTTTTATGAGTGGTTGGAGGAACATTATGTTCATATTTTACGGAAAGTTATTCATCAAGAACTTGGACCTGAAGGCAGATTGGAATACTCTGTTATAGTGGATAAAGGAAATGAGAAGTATAAACCCTTTACCATCAATTTGCCTAATAATAATAAATCCAATAAACCTAAGGAACAACCAAGGGAAGAACCTCTAAATCCATTCGTTTTAAATGGAGTAGATTTAAGTCAGCAAAATTCTCAACTAAATCCCAATTATACTTTTGATACTTTTATTGAAGGGGATTGTAACCGTTTGGCTAGGTCAGCTGGATATGCTGTGGCTAAAAAGCCAGGTATTACCTCTTTTAATCCACTGATGATTTACGGGGGAGTAGGATTGGGAAAAACCCATTTGGTACAAGCCATAGGAAATGAAATAAAAGATACTTTAAATGGTAAATTTGTTTTGTATGTTTCTTCTGAGAAATTTACCAATCAGTTTATCGATGCTTTAAGAAATAATAAAATTCAAGATTTCTCTAATTACTATTTGCATATTGATGCACTAATCATTGATGATGTTCAGTTTTTAGGTGGTAAAGAGAGAACCCAGGAAATATTCTTTCATATTTTCAATCATTTACATCAGAATGGTAAGCAAATTATCATGACTTCTGATCGTCCGCCAAGGGATTTGAAAGGTTTGGAGGACAGATTGCTTTCTAGATTTAAATGGGGATTAACTGCTGATTTACAGCAGCCAGATTTGGAAACCCGTATTGCCATTATCCAGAATAAAATGGAAAGTGATGGTATTCATATTCCAGAAGATGTGATTGAATATTTAGCTTATTCTGTTGATACCAATATCAGAGAATTAGAAGGTGTTTTGATTTCATTGATTGCGCATGCTTCTTTAAATAGAAAAGAAATTGATTTAGAATTGGCTAAGCAGACTTTGAAAAATATTGTTCATGATATTGAATCTGAAGTAGGTATTGATTTCATTCAAAAGACTATTGCTGAACATTTCGCGGTTAAAATCGATGATTTAAAAGCGAAAACCAGAAAGAAAGAAATTGTAATTGCCCGTCAGGTTTCCATGTTTTTCTGCAAGGAACACACCAACCATTCTTTAAAATCAATTGGCTACCATTTTGGAGGAAGAGATCACTCCACTGTTATTCATGCAGTACAATCTGTAAATGACATGATGCAGGTGGACAAGCGATTTAGAGAAGAAATGGAGGAGCTGAAGAAGAGGTTTAAAATGAAGAAGGTTTAGAGCCCAGCCCCCCCCTATACCCCAAAGGGGGAATGGAGCACGGATATACTTTAATGATTAATAGCAATCGACACTCCTATCATAGCCTCAAGGGGTAGTTCTCACAGATTTAAATCAGCAGAAAATAATAAATTTATATGTTAATTTTTCTTTGTGTATGACGGTTGGAACTGTCTGACGCATAAAATAAAGTGTACTAAACCAAAGTATTTCAAGCAGATTCCTTCCTCTTTAAAAAACTCTCCTTCTTCACCTTTTTATAATTTTTGGTAGCATGCTCGCTACTTAAGATCTTATAAATTTCAGGGTGGTCGGGATATTGAATTAGATAATTGCTGAATTCTTCCCACTGTTCTATTGAATCATTCTGAGAGTAAAATCCAAAGCCTTTATAAAATCCTTCTTCTACCAATACAAAGGCAGATTCCTCTTGATTTCGGCCTTCGCCAATAAAAATGTAATCGCTTTTTTCGGCTTTGCAATAATCAATAAAAGCTTCGACCTTGGTATTGTGCTCATCTTGAGATTCTTCGCCAGCACATGCCCCTTCGCATAATTTTAAACTATAATCGAAACAAGCTCCTGGGCTGGATTGAATTCCAGCAAATTTTGGGCATATTTTCAGTTTTTTACTAACGTCATTCAAAAAAGCAAATCCTGAGGCATGGTTGGGAAACCTCATTAGACTTTGCATTCCAGCTTGCTTTCTTCCTAGTTGTAATCTTTTATAACCTTGTCTGTCTTCATATAGGTGAATTGAATAGCCAGGGCTATTGTTTTTCTGGGCTCGGTTGTATCGAGGCCAGTTCTTTCTGATTTCATTTGATTCGTGAAGTAGCGCAATCAATTCATTGCCAGTTAAATAATAATCTACATGATGAATCTGACTTTGAAAAGCTTGTTTGGCTACTTCCAATTTACTTCCTCCAAAATGGCTGCTGACCCTTTTTTTGATGTTTTTAGCTTTGCCAACGTAAATGATTTGACTTTTCTGATTGAGGAAATAATAAACACCAGGCGATTCAGGCAATGCTTCGAATACAGTCCTCTCCAAATTCTCAGGGATATTAACTACCGAAGCATTTTTCTTTAAAGATTTTTGGATGATTTCATTTTCATCATGCTTAACCAATTGTGTAAAGAGTTCTGCTGTGGCGATAGCGTCTCCAAAGGCTCTGTGTCGGTCATTAATTTTAATTCCTCGGTTTTCGCAGATATTACCAAGACTATAGCTTTTCAATCCAGGAAATATTTTTCTACTTAAACGAACAGTGCAGAGCTTTTTCAATTTTAAATCATAACCTAAATCCTGAAAAGCAGCTTTAACAAAAGAGTAGTCAAAATTCACACTATGTGCTACGAATATATTGCCTTCTAATAATTCATGAATGGTTTTAGCTTCCTCATAAAATTTTGGAGCTTCTTCCACCATTTGATCGTTGATTCCATGAATAGCTGATAATTGTGGTGGAATATGACGTTCAGGATTGATTAATGATTGGTACTCTTTAACCACTTTTTCACCATCATGTAAAATAATGGCGATTTCACATATTCTGTTTCGGGCTGCATAGCCTCCTGTGGTTTCTATATCAACTATGGCGTACATCTGTTTCCAACTTTTCTAAACTCAGAAAAGTTCGATAATTATTTTAAAAAAATCTATATTATTTCTATTTGAGATATTCTAAATTCCAATAGCATGTTAAGCTATCAATTTGGTTAAGCTAAAGCCTACAAAAACAGCAATTAAACCAATGGCTATGCTCCCAATTCCATATAGCAAAAACATTCCTATTTGACCATTTTGTAAATAATTGAAGTTTTCATAAGAGAAGGTTGAAAAGGTGGTGAAACCACCACAAAAGCCAGTCACCAGTAATAATTTAAAGTTTTGAGAAGGGTTCTCAATCAAATGAGCTAGAAAAACTCCTATCAAAAGTGAGCCTAAAATATTGGCTATCAGTGTCCCATAAGGCAGGAAGGGGGAAAGATATTTTTGCGATAAATTAGTGGTAACGTATCGTGCAATACTTCCTAATCCACCACCAAGTCCAACTAAGAGTAAATTTTTAATCATTTGGAGGCAAATTTACGGTTCCATTGTTCTCTGTCGTAAACAAGCTTACCAGAGGCATCCCATTCTTGATTGATATAGGGTTCAAAATCTTTATTAAATGGGTCTCTCCCATATTGAATCGTTTTCTTTCTTCTCCTCCTTTGATCATAGTATTCAGCCCATAAGCCTACTTTTTGATTGAATCTATACTCTCCTTGTACAGCCACCTGACCGTTTTTATGGAAATAAAGGTAAGTGCCTTCTTTCTCACCGTGTTCAATTGGTATTACCTCTTTTACATGCTCTCTTTTCTCTTCATCATAATAAGTGATTTTAGAGTCAATTGGCCAGCCTTTAAAATAGGTAAGTTTGTCCAACAGAATCCCATTATTATCATATCGCATCCATCTTCCGTGCTTGAGTCCATTCCAGAACATACCTTTTTCAATCACTTGTTCATCTTTTAATTTCTGATAAGGACCATGTAGAATACCTGCAAATTTAGGATCTGCATTTTTGGTGCTTCGAATTTCTTTTCTTTTAAAGTCATACCAGTAGAAATCCCTAACATAAGGATCTGGTTCAACATATTCTTTCTTTAGGTAGCTAAAAAGTTCACGTGTTATATTGTTTCCATAGCCAGAGAGGGTGTAGTTTTTTCTTACTTTTTTATCATAATAAAAATTACGTTTTTTCTTTTCCTTCTTTTTTTCGTTTTCTTCTTCATCTTCCTCTTCTTCTGTCTCCAAATCGATAGTTACGGGTGCACCATCTAAAAATTGGAAAGTTTTTTTAATAGTATCAGAAGGAGTGGGGATTGTATCCTGAGGAATTTCTTCTTCCTGTGCCAATAGAGCTTGTGGCAGAATGAAAAAAATTAGGGTCGATATAAGTAAGAATTTCTTCATGTCATCCAAAACGAAAACAGCCCGAAGTTATTGAAAATTCCGGGCTGTCTCTATATTTTTAATTAATAATTAATAATTACTAATTAACCAATTACTACTTTTCCTATTACTATTCGATGTCATTTAGTTAAGTTTCTTTAAGCCTCATCCTGTATTCCTACTTCTTAAGGAGAAGAAAAGGTGTTTTAACTAAACGAATTATTAATTACTAATTATTTACGTCTCCATCATCTCTACACTTCTGCTAATAAAGTTTGTTAAATCTTTACCATTCAGCATGTTTTGAGAAAGTAAAGCTAAATCATAATTCTGCTTGGCAATATTCTTTTGCTCTTCTTCGCTTTCAGCCTTTAAAATTTTTGAAGCCATTTTATGATTAGCATTTATGGTCAAATTATACTGATCTGGCATTCCGCCCATGAAAGGCATTCCGCCACCGGTTTGCTGCATATCCTTCATTCTGCGCATAAATTCTGGCATAGTTAAAGAAACTGGCAATTCATCAGGAGATAAAGCTTCCACAGCCACTGTCATAGATGAATTATTGATAGCGTCTTCAAAAACTTTTTTCAACTTTTCTTTTTCATCATCAGATAATACGCTTTCAGCTTTTTCATCTTTATCAATCAATTTATCCACTATATCGGCATCCACTCGCTTCATATTGGTTTTCTCCAATTTCTGCTCTAGTTGATTGATGAAATGGCTATCTATTGGGCTATCTAATAAAACCACGTCATACCCTTTTTTCTGTGCTGATGTGATATAAGCATCTTGCTTATCAGGATTAGTGGCATATAGAATAGTTACATTGTCATCTTTGTCAGTCTGATTTCCGGCAATGCTTTCTTTATATTCATCTAAAGTGAAATATTTATCTTGCTCTATGCTTTTCAATAGACAGAATTTCTTTGCTTTGTCATAGAATTTATCATCGCTCATCATTCCGTACTTCACGAAAAGTCCAACGCTGTCCCATTTTTCTTCAAATGATTTTCGATCACTTTTATAGAGTTCCGCCAGCTTATCCGCAACTTTCTTGGTAATGTGATTATTGATTTTCTTTACATTACTGTCGGATTGTAAGTAACTTCTTGATACGTTCAATGGAATATCAGGAGAGTCAATTACCCCATGCATCAACATTAAGAATTCAGGTACAACGTCTTTTACCTCATCCGTAATAAAAACCTGTCGAGAGTAGAGCTGAATTTTATTTTTCTGAATATCAAAGTCATTCTTGATTTTCGGAAAGTATAAAATGCCTGTCAAATTGAATGGATAATCCACATTCAGGTGGATCCAGAATAATGGATCCTCACTAAATGGATAAAGCTCTTTATAGAAATCTTTGTATTCTTCGTCAGTTAAATCAGCCGGAGCTTTTGTCCAAAGAGGAGTAGTATTGTTAATTACTTTTGGTACTTTAACCTTTTTCTCTTTTGCATCATCTCCTTCCCCTTCTTTAATGGTTTCTTCAGTTTCACCAAAAATGATTGGAACAGGCAAGAATTTACAATATTTAGTCAAAATTTCATTGACTCTATGTTCTTCTAAAAATTCTTCTGAATCTTTATTGATATGCAAAATGACCTCAGAACCTCTTTCTTTTTTGTCACCGTCTTTTAATTCGAATTCAGTGCTTCCGTCACAAATCCAGTGAGCGGGAGTGGCCTCTTTTTCTCTTGATAAAGATTTGATTTCTACTTTATCCGCTACCATAAAAGCAGAATAGAAACCTAAACCAAAATGACCAATTATACCGGAGCCTTCACCTTTTTCTTTGTATTTTTCAACAAATTCCGTGGCACCGGAAAAGGCAATTTGGTTAATATATTTTTTGATTTCTTCGCCTGTCATCCCGATTCCTTTATCGATGACATGTAAAGTCTTTTTCTTTTTATCTATTTTAATTTCAATGCTTAAATCACCTAGGTCACCATCATATTCACCTAGAGTACCAAGGCTTTTGATTTTTTGAGTGGCATCTACTGCATTGGAAACTAACTCACGAAGGAATACTTCATGGTCAGAGTATAAAAATTTCTTAATTATTGGGAAAATATTTTCCGAATGGATCGAAATACTACCTTTCTCTTGCATTTTGTTTACTGTTTTGATTTGTCTCTTTCAGAGGATCAATTCTTATTCCATTCTCGATTTAATATCATTTTGCTGTCAGCTTGGCAGAAAAATTTTATGTAAATTGCAAGAACTGAAAAAATATCATACTATGAGAAAGACAACCTTAATTTTCATTGCCATTTTTTGTACTACAATTTTTAATTCCTGCGAATTATTGCAACAGGTAGCCAAAGATTATGACCTTGATCCAACACAATCAGGTAAATTAACAGAAAGAGAAGTGATTCAAGGATTGAAATCTGCCTTAGAAGTAGGTGCAAAAGCAGGGGTTGATCAATTAGCAAGTACTAATGGCTATTTAAGAGATGAAGCTGTTAAAATACTATTACCTTCTGAATTGCAATCAGCCATTTCACAATTAAAATCCACTTCAGCCGGAAGAAAGGTTTATGATGAATTGATTAAAGATATTGAGGCAGACATGATATTAAGTTTAAACAGAGCAGCAGAAAAAGCGGTAGTAAAAGCAAAGCCTATATTTGTTAATGCCATCACCTCAATGACTGTGCAAGACGGATTCAATATTTTGAAAGGCTCGGATGATGCTGCCACTAATTATTTGAGAAATAAAACTTTCAATCAATTGTTAAATGCTTTTAAACCTGATATAAAAGATGTTTTAGATGATCCTATTGTCTATAATAAAAGCAGTGAGCAGTTATATAGCACCTTTGTTAAAACCTATAATGATGTAGAAAGAAATGATTTTATAAATGCTTTAAATTTAAGTCCTATTAATGAAAAGGACTTAGCAACTTTTGTTACCGAACGAGCATTAGACGGAATGTTCCAAAAAATTGCTTTAAAGGAGAAAGACATAAGAGAAAATCCATCAGCCAGGATAAATGATATTTTGAAAAAAGTATTTGCTCAACAATAATCTATAGATTCACATTGGTTTTGTAAGGATTAGGTAATCCAATCAAAATGAAGTAATGATATTTTAAATATGAGAATTAAAGAATTTATTATTTTTTCTGCTCTAACTTTTTTTTGGCTTATTCAAAATCCGTTTGAATTGAAAGCTCAAGATTATGGACTCAAAGTAGGTGCGGTTGTCTCCACCATAAATGGCCAAGGGAACGGTAGTTTGAGACCGGGGTTGCAATTAGGTGGCTACAAAAAGTTTGGCGCTACAGAAAGACTCTTTGTTCAGATGGAAACTTTGCTTACTCAAAAAGGCTCATGGAATTGGGATAGTCAAAATGTTAATAATATCAATCTGTATTATTTTGATTTTGCAATCATGTTTGGGATTCTGTTGGATGAGAAATTCACTCTAAATCTGGGGATTCAACCCTCAGTGTTTTTAGGCGGGAATTATAAATATTTCATGGATGGTCAAGAGCAAAAAATGGGTTTAAATGGCAGAGTAAGTGCTATGGATTATGCTACTATCTTTGGTTTGGAATATGATCTAAATGAAAACGTCACAATAGGAGGGAGATTTAACTATAGCTTCGTGCCACTTCAATCCTATGAAAATGATTTTGCCGATAATAATCAACTATCTTATTCCATTTTATTTCAATTATATGGAAAGCTGAAGATGGATAAGTTAAAAGAAATATTGAAAATAGATTAACCATCCTAACTATATTCCTTCTTTTAATCGAGGTGAATTGTATTTAGGTAGCATAATTAAACACAAACATATCCTAAAATAGGAACCGCTTTATTGCGCAAGGAAAGTTTAAACCTTAACTTTGCAGTTCTAAAAATTAACTATGGATAAAAAACCTGTAATAATCTTAGGGGCAAAAGGTATCGGGCCTTCAGCGGCTGAAATTTTCAAAAGTAATAAAGTTGAAATTTATTGCTTTTTGGATGATGATAAAACCATGCACGGCACCGAGATTGATTTCGTATCTGTTTTAGGAGAAACAGATGATGATGGTTATTTAAAATATATCGGTAAAAAATGCGATGCTTTTGTGGCGGAAGACAATATGAAAGCTCGAAAAAAGATGACCAAAATGCTGAACGACCGCAGGAAGACTATGCCTGCGAATGCTATTCATGCTCAGGCAATTGTTTCTGATTCAACACATTTGGGTTATGGAAATTTCATCAACGCAAGAGCTGTTTTAGGAGCGTATTCCAAAGTGCCTAATCACTGCCTGATTCATTCTGGAGTTATTATTGAATACAATGTTGAGCTTGGAGACTATGTACAGATTGGAGCTGGTTCTCAATTGAACAGTGGAGTAATAGTTGGAGATGAAACATTCATTGGCTCTGGAGTAACCGTTGTTTCAGGGGTGAAAATCGGAAAAAAAGCCAATATTGGAGCAGGTTCTGTAGTGATCAGAGATGTGAAAGATGGAGAAACCGTATTCGGTAATCCTGCTCAAACGATTGAAAATTAATTATTTATAGATATAAAATCACCTTATTTACACTAAGGAGGAAATTATGGAAAATACAGAAAACCAATACAAAGTAATTCTTTATTACTGCTATGCAGAAATTGAGAATCCTGACCAATTCAGGGATGAACATCATTTAATGTGTTTAGAACTCGATTTAAGAGGTAGAATCATTATCTCTAAAGAAGGATTAAACGGCACTGTTTCAGGCTCCACAGAAAATGTAGATGAATTCATGAAAAGAGTAAAAGCAGATACTCGATTTGCGGATACTGATTTCAAAGAAGATTTTCATCCTGAACACACCTTTAAAAAATTGAATGTGAGGCATAAGCCTGAAATTGTGCATTCAAGTCTTTCTCACATCAATCCAAGAAAAAGAACAGGAGCTTATGTAGAGCCTGAGCAATTCAGAGAAATGATTAAAAACGAGGAGGATATAGTCATTTTGGATGTCCGTTCCAATTACGAACATGAGTTAGGTCGCTTCAAAAATGCAGTTACACTAGATATAGAAAATTTCAGGGATTTTCCTGAGAAAATAAGCGAATTGGAGCAGTATAAAAATAAAAAGATTGTGACTTATTGCACTGGAGGAATCAAGTGCGAGAAGGCAAGTGCTTTTTTATTAGAGCAGGGATTTGATAATGTTCATCAACTGCATGGTGGGATAATAAAATACGGACTGGAAGCAGAGGGAGAAGATTTTGAAGGAAAATGTTATGTTTTTGATAACAGACTTTCAGTGGATATAAACAAAGTGAATCCTAAGGTAGTTTCTAAATGTTTTGTTTGCGATACCAATTCTGATAGAATGGTAAATTGTGCTAATCCTACTTGCAATGTACATGTTCCCATCTGCGAAAAATGTAGTTGGGAAATGGAAGGTGCTTGCTCAGAAGAATGTAAAGAGCATCCCGAGAAAAGAGAATATAACGGAACTGGCTATTACCAAAAGAAAACTAATGGATATGATCCTTATAAAGGCTTTCAGGGTAAAGTAGAAAAATCTAAAATCTAATTAATATGAATCAGAAATATCCTGAGTCAGAATTGATATTGAATAAGGACGGTTCCGTCTATCATTTGAGTTTAAGACCTCAGGATATTTCAGATGTCATTCTTACAGTTGGAGACCCTTCAAGAGTTCATAAAGTGAGTCAGTATTTTGATGAGGTCACTTTTGAAATGAATAAAAGGGAGTTTATTACACATACAGGCACCTATAAAGGACGAAAACTAACAGTGATGTCCACGGGAATGGGTACCGATAATGTGGAAATTTTAATGACTGAGTTAGATGCTCTCGCTAATATAAACCTTAAAAAAAGAGAAAATAAGGTTAAAAAGAAATCATTAAAAATAATTAGAATTGGC
This sequence comes from Marivirga sp., assembly GCF_024636815.1. Lineage (GTDB taxonomy): Bacteria > Bacteroidota > Bacteroidia > Cytophagales > Cyclobacteriaceae > Marivirga. The sequence goes on along the minus strand of NZ_JAGXGF010000093.1, from coordinate 2,454 downwards.
ACTTCAGGTGGTTTACAACAAGATCTGCCTGTAGATTCTTTATTAGCCTCACAATTTGCAATTGGTATAGATACTTTAATGCAATTTTATCATTTAGATAGAACAGAGGCAGAATCGAATGTTGAATCTGCATTGCAGTTGGAAATTGGTTTGCCGTTCCGCCCATATTGTGTGGAAGGATCATCTTCTTTACTCAAGCATTTTTCTGATGGGATGAATATTGGAAATACAGTCACTTGTCCTGGATTTTATGCACCCCAAGGAAGGCAATTACGCACACCTATTCGCTTTCCCAATATTGCAGAAAGCCTTTCCATGTTTCATTATGGAGATTTGTGGTTGACCAATTTTGAAATGGAAACAGCAGGTTATTATGCAATGGGAAGATTATTAGGCCATGAAGTATTGAGTTGCAATGCGATTGTAGCTAATAGAATGACCCATCAATTCTCAAAAAATTCTGATAAAACTATTGATACGCTAATCAAGATGGTTTTGGATAAAGCATCAGAGCTTTAGAATTCCGAAATAATACAATCACATCTTTATAGTACTGAATGAACAGTTAATCGAAAATGATTGATTTTAATAAGATAATGTTCTATTTTGAAATCTTATTGATTCACTTATGCGATTTTTATATCTGTTAATAGTACAATTTTTAAGTTTTCCAATCTGGGCACAGAATCAGCTGGAAAACACTGACTTTAATAATTTGAATGTAAGTGACGGCCTCTCACAGAATATAGTGGAGACAATTTATCAAGGAAGTAATGGCTTTCTTTGGTTAGGAACTCAGGACGGGTTGAACAGATATGATGGTCAGGATTTTATCTCCTATCAATATAGAATTGATGATTCTACTAGCATAAGCAATAATTATATCAAAGATATAGTAGAAGATCAAAATGGAAATTTATGGATAGGTACTTATGGTGGGGGCTTAAATAAATTTGATAAGAAGTCAAATTTTGATCATTTTCTTCATGATAATAAAGGTAAAAATTCTATTAGCGATAATGTAGTTTATACAATTTTTCAGCATTCAGACTCAGTTTATTGGTTAGGTACTAAAAACGGTTTAAACAAATTTAATATTATCACTGAGGAATTTTCAAATCCTTTTACACATCCTGATAATTTTCCTTCATTAAATAATTCTGTGGTTTATTGCATTTCAAAAGCTGAGCTAGAAGATGTAATTTGGGTAGGAACTCGAGAGGGACTTCATAGAATAAACATTAAAACATCTCAAACTGAAAAATTCCTTAAAGGTGAAAAGGGGCTTAAAGATGATGATATACGTGATTTATATTTTGATAAAAATGAAACCCTATGGGTAGCAACTAAATTAGGCGGATTATTTTATAAAACTTTAAACAGTAATAAATTTGAGCAAATAGATTTAAAATTCGTTAATGAAAATGAGGTTTATGCTCGTAAAATTTATCCGAATGAAAGTGGAGGTGTCTGGCTTGGTACTTTCGGTGCAGGATTGTTTTATATAGAATCTAATTTTAAAACGAAGCATCAATTTCGAGAAGAAAAGTATAATCAGAATACTTTACCATCTAGCAATATAGTTGAGATTTATCAAGATGAATCATCCAATTATTGGTTAGGTACACATGGTAGCGGGATATCATCTTTTAACTTAAATCAGAAAAAATTTGATCTCTATCAGGCTGATGAAAATAATTCATATAGCATTTCAGATAATGCAGTAAATTATATCTTTGAAGATAGTCGTGGTGATATTTACATAGCAAATGATGCTGGAATTGATATAGTTGTTGAAGATTCAGATGAGCTTAGATTTCAACAAATTTTAAGTAGTTACTCAGGCATTCCAGATGATAGGGCATGGTTATTATTTGAAGATTCTGAAAAAATCTTTTGGGTTGGATTATGGAATTTTGGATTATCTCGATATAACAGAGATACGGGTGAATTAAAATCCTACAGAAATATTGAAGGAGATACTACTTCAATTACCACAAATTTTATTGAAAGTATTGCAGAAGCGCCAGATGGAAAACTTTGGGTCGGATTACTTGGTGATGGCGGATTAGTGGTTTTTGATAAGGACAAAGAACAGTTTAAGAGATATAAACATGATGTTAATGATCCTAGCTCCCTGTCGAATAATAGAGTGCATAAGGTGTTTATTGATAGTAGAAGTAGATTTTGGCTTGCAACGGATTATGGTTTGGATTTATATCAAGCTGATACTGATAATTTCAAGCACTACAGATATAGCAAAAATGATTCTAATAGTATAAATTATAATATTATCAGAACGATAATAGAGGATAGTAACCTGAGTTCGACTCTAATTTGTAAATTCAGATTTTCATATAATTCAATAGACAAGGCGTCTTTGAGAAGATATAGCGGGCTATATCGAGGGAAGATAACGCAGTATATTGGATTATATGGAAAAGCTTTTCCTAT
>NZ_JAGXGF010000092.1 GCF_024636815.1 Marivirga sp. | reverse complement strand
TTATATGGAAAAGCTTTTCCTATCCCACCTCTAAACAGCGATTTTCTTCCTAAAAATTCCTTACAATAGCCCGCTATTGCTTCAGAATTTTTAGTTGAAACTCACTATTTACAGGCGTTCTGAATCCTAAATTAGAATCGAACTCAGGATAGTAATAATAGAATTTGGATTGGTACTGGTGGTGGTGGATTAGCTAAGATGATTGAATCGAAAGATGGAATTCAATTTGAATCCTTTACTGAAAATGATGGCTTAGTGAATAACAACATTGCAGGAATAACAGAAGATTTGAATGGGAACCTTTGGGTCTCGACTTATAATGGGATCTCATTTTTTAATCCAAAAACTGAGGAATTTAAAAATTACTATAGTTCAGATGGCCTTCAAGGCGAAGAATTTGTCAGGAGATCTATTTCGACTTTGAAAGATGGAAGAATATTTGCTGGTGGGTATAAAGGGTTAAATGTTTTTAAGCCTGAAAATATAAAGGAAAGTGATTATGAACCTACTCTTAACCTAGTTTCTGTAGATATAGAAAGTGAAAGTGGCGCAAGAAAGATAAGAGATTTTTCCATCGATTCTATTTCATTAGAACATAATGACTATTTACTTTCCTTTGAAATTGCAACTACTGATTTAAGTAACTCTGATAAAATTGAATATGCTTATTTATTGGAAGGCTTTAATACGAAATGGATTCATAATAAAAACAGGAGGCATTTTACATTTACCAATCTACCGCCAGGAGATTATAAATTAAAGATTAAAGGTACAAATTCAGATGGGAGATGGTCTAGTAATATAAAAGAATTATATATCAGTGTTGATCCACCATTTTGGGCAACCCCTTGGTTCCAAATACTTTTTGTGGTGGTTTTAATTATTTTAGTTCTGGTATATATTCAACTAAGAATAAGATATTTAGAAAGTTCCAAAAAGAAGTTGAAGTCAAAAGTCGAAGAACGGACTTCGGAATTAGAAGTAGCCAATAAGCAATTATTAGAAAATCAATCTTTAGTTCTTCATCAAAAGGAAGAAATTAGCGAACAAAATCAAGAGATCGCTCATAAGAATGCCATTATTCAAAAGCAGAATGATGAATTGAAAGTAAGTAATCTCCAGTTAGAAGAGATGGTGGATGAAAGAACAAGAGAACTTAGGGAAGCCAATGATGATTTAAAGATTGCAAAACATGAATTCGACACCTTTTTCTATAGAGCTGCACACGATCTTAAAGGCCCGGTTTCTACTATTTTAGGACTTTGCTATTTGGCAATCAAGGAAACCAATGAGGATACCTCAAGATTTTACTTCTCGAAAGTAAATGAGACAGCCGAACGTATGAATAATATTTTATTCAATCTTCAGAAAATCAATAAATTGAAGCAGCAAAAAGTAGTAGTGGAAAGTCATAATATCCGAGATTTAATTATAGATGCTGCCAAAGAGAATATACCTGATAATGAAGATTGGCAGCAATTTATTCAAATAGAATTAAAAGCTACGGATCAAGAAATATTAACAGATTCAATGCATTTAAAAGTGGTTTTATCAAATTTAATTAATAATTCTATTAAATTTTCAAAGCATGGAGAAAAGCCAAATGTGGTGATTGAATTTTCAAAAAATAAAAATGATGGAAGCTATCAAATTATATTTGAGGATTTTGGTTTAGGGATTGACCCTGATTTTAAAGACAAGATTTTTAACATGTTTTTTGTTGCCACCGAACAGAAAAGAGGGGTTGGGTTAGGATTGTACAGTGTTAGAATGGCAGTGTCTAAATTAGGAGGGCAAATTCACTTGGAAGAGTATAAATCAGCTTGTTTTCGAATTGAATTGCCTATTCCATACCGTAGAGAACCTATGGTAAATTAAATATTTCTAGCGAATTTTTAAGATTAAAATTTAATGTAATAAAAGAGAGGAAAGAATTATTTCCCTTCTCTATCCCATATTTTCTCTGCCTTTTTACCTATCAACCAAAACGAAACGGCTATGACACCAAAGAAAAGTGCTTTGTGTAATTCATCCCAGAAATATTCGAAATAACGGGTGTAAAGATTTAAAAATATGAATGAAATCCCTATGTTTTTAAGTAAGCTGTCTTCTTTTTTAATGCCAATTAGTATAGCTAAAAAACTTGCCAGCAATAAAATCAGGCTATACCACCATAAATAATACTGTCTTATTTCTAACCATTTCTCATAGCTGCTGTAGTTTCCAAAAATGGTTAAGAACCAAAGTGACATAAAGAAAATGATTAATCCACTCCAATAGGTAGATTCCACAAATGGTTTTAGCTTGTCGAATTTATTAACAAAAAATGTTAAAAGTAGAATAAATGCTCCAAAAATAGTGTAGCGCATAGGGAAATTCATTCCAACAAATAATTGATTGTCTTTTCCTAGATTATAAGTGATAGTTCCAAAAGCTATTACAAGAGAAGTTATCCCGAAAAGCCAGAGCAATTCTTTTTTTCTAAATACTGCTAAAACGAAATACAGAATAGATAATCCTAGAATGAACAAACCTGGATTTTCTTCCATACCGAATATGAAACTTATTAATCCTGTTGCTATGGCTAAAAATATGCATCCGAAAAATGAAAAAACTTCTTTGCTATATTTTTTTCGGGTCTTTTTTAAGTTGTAGCGGTAATCAAGCCAAAAGAATAGAGCACTTAATGCTAGAAAAGCAATTGATTTTGTGGTGTAAGAAGTAGAGATTAAAGAATCGATTAAGTCTAATAACGCTTTGTCTGCAAAAATACTGACAACAGCGATTAATAGACTCACTACTGCAAAAAGGAAGGAATAATAAGCTAAAGATTGCCAGTTAAAGGGTTTGATTTTTATACTTTCATCAAGTTCTTTTGCTTTTTGGTCATCAATTAAACCAGAAGCTTCCCAATGACTTAGTGCTTTGATAATGGTCTCTTTTTCTTTTTTGCTAATATGCATTTTTTAAATATAAGCCAATGAAAATTAATTTCTAAAAATTTTCTTAGCCTTTATCTTTTTTAGTACCAGCATAAAGTTCGTATTCTAATAATCTACATTCAATTTTGGCATTCATAAAGGGAATTCTTCTCTTAGTCCTTAATCCAATTTTCTTAGCTAAATTCATGTTTCCAGTAAATATGTAACCGGTTTTCCCTTTACAATCTCTCTTGAAAAAGTCACCAATTTGGCTGTATACATTGGCTAATTCTTGTTCATCACCTAATCTTTCCCCATATTCTGGATTTAAAAACACCACTCCTTCACTTTCAGGGATTGTACTATCCCTAAAATCTTTTTTCTCAAAGGTGATAGCATCATCAACACCTGCTTCTTCCGCATTTTGCTTTGCTGCCTGTATGGCCATTCTGCTATTATCCCCTGCAATGATCTCACATTCAATGGGCTTTTCATTTTGAATAGCCTCTTCTTTTAATTTATCCCAAGCTTCAAGATCAAAACCTTTAAGAAAATGAAAACCGAATTTTTCACGATTGAGCCCTGGGGCTTTGTTTGCTGCTATACAAGCTGCTTCGATGGCTAAAGTTCCTGATCCACACATTGGGTTGATAAATACCTGATTTGGTTTCCAGTTAGAAGCTAAGATGGTAGCTGCGGCTAATGATTCATTCATAGGTGCCTTGCCAGGGATTTTTCTGTAGCCGTGTTTTGAAATAGTTTCCCCTGAAGTATCCAAATAAATGGACACTTGATCTTCCATCCAATGCAGAAAAACGACCATTTGGTCTCTTAAAGGTCCAGAATCTGGTCTTGTCCCAGTTTTGTCTTTTAATCGATCCACTATGGCATCTTTTACCCTAACATTAGCAAATTGAGTGTTTAATATCTTTTCATTGTTTACATAAGAAGTGATACACAGATATCCATTTTCATCTAAGTAGTCTTCCCATTTGACCTGATAGAGTTGCTGATACAATTTATCAGGGTCATTAGCTTTAAATGATTTTATAAGAAATAAAACTTTATTGGCAGTTCTAAGATGCAGATTTAAATGCATGCAATCATTTCGGGTACCTTCCAATGCAACATCCAAAGGACCCTCATGGGTCACTTTATAACCGAGGTTTTCAATTTCCTGTCTTAAAACAGGAGCGATATAAGGGGGGCAGGGGAGAACGATTTTGCTTTTTACCATTGGGCAAAGTTAGAGCAGTTTGTATTAATAACAATATTTGTGTTCGATAGATAGTTTAAAACATTCGATTGTATTTTATATATTTGAATAAATACTGGAAGTTCGTATGCCAAAGTTATTTGAATATTTAGGTTTGATTATATTTTTTTTATTCGAATGAACATGAGCCAATTCATGTACATGCTAGAAAGGGAGAATTTGAAAGTAAAGCAGAATTTGTTATTGAAAATGGCGTGATTGTTGAAATTAATATTTCAAATGTTAAAGGATTGAAACCTTTAAAAAATAAGTCATTACGTGACTTCCAAGACTTTTTAAATGTATATGCAAACCAAATAGTTGAAAAATGGGTTAATTATTTTGTATATTATAAAGATATTCCGTTTGAGAAAATCACGAAAAAGCTAAAATGAAAATCACAGTTGATTATAACGAAAATGAATCTAAAGAACTGAAAATAATTTCAGCTTCTTATTTGGGTGATTATTCAGTTGAAGTAAATTTTGATGATGGTCAAAGTAAAATAATTGACTTCAAAGAGTTCTTAAAATCTTCATTGAACCCAAAAATCAGAGTATATCTTGATAAAAGTAAATTTACTGAGTTTAAAATTCAAGACTTTAATCTAAATTGGAATGACTATGATATGATTTTTCCTGTATGGGATTTATATAGAGGTCAAATAAAATAATTCTATTCCATAAATTGTTACCAGCCATTTCCATTCGATTTTGAATTCCTTTATATTCGCAATCCAATTTGAAAAATAAGATTATGAAGCAGTGGTTTTTGTGCAAAGTTAAATACCAAAAGGAAGATGAAAACGGTAGATTAAAATCCGTGACAGAGCCTTATTTGGTGGATGCCGTTTCTTTTACAGAAGCGGAAACTCGCATGTATGAAGAAATGGGTGAGCGCGTGAGAGGAGAATTTATGATTACCGGCATAAGTAAAAGTAAAATAGTAGATGTGTTCCATTATGAAGATGCAGACATCTGGCACAAATGCAAGGTGGTATATTATGTTGCTGAAGAAAGCGGAAAAGAAAAGAAAATCACTAATCAAATGATAGTGACCGCTAAAAATGTGAAAGAAGCTTATGATAGAATTTATTTAAGTTTGAATAATATGTTGGTTTCATTTCAGGTACCCGAAGTAATTGAAAGCTCGATAATTGAAGTGTTTAATTATTCAGGCGATATTTCACCTGAATCATCTGAAGTTGAGGAAGAAGTTTCTGAAGAAGAGAATGATTAAAAATAAAACTTTCCCGATATCAATGTATTTCGGGAAAGTTTAATTCTTATTGAATATTTAAACTCCAATCGTAGGGATAATGGTCTATATTAAAGCTTGAAGGTATTTTATTTTTTCTATATTGATTGATATAAGCCATCACATCATCTGCTTTCATTTTAAAATCCCTTTCGTACCATTTGAAAATCATTGATAACTCCACTAAATTTTCATTTGATTTTACTTTTATGAAATCAGGATTGTTGATAGAGTTAGTAGTACGTTCATTCAATTGAGTGTCTAACTTATCTGCAGTAAAAGCAAAATTAGCCAGCTCTGGACAACCTATTGCAGCACATGAAAAGGCAAAGTGAACACGAGGATCTCTGAAAGGAATAATAACTTTACCTTTTTCAATTTGGTCTAAAGTGAGCATTTCACCCCCAACATTGTGCTTTACCTTATCAAAAAACCCGTTTTTGTCCAAAGCGGATTTAAGTGGATAATACTCTGTAATCTGTCTGATTACGATAATGTTATAAGCATTAATATACAATGCTTTTGTTTCATTATCATTTAATTCAGAAGTGCTTACTAAAGCTAATGACTTATATAGATTGTCAACTTCCTCAAAATTATTTTTTAATCTTTTATAGTCAACTTTTCCATCCAGAACATATTTTTTCAGGAAAACATCTGCATCTTTATTAAATTCGTTAGTTTCTTGCTTGTATGCCATTAAGCTTAGGCTAGAAAAAATAATGGCAACAATTGTTAATTTAAAATTTCTCATCTTTCTTATAGTTTTTCATAAGTTACGATAAGTTATTAAGTTCGGATTACTTTTTATTGTCTCCGGCTTGACAATTGATTAGTTTTAATAGCTTTAATATTGAAATAACAAACTTCAAAATAAACCCTATGAGGAATATCGTCATCATTGGAAATGGCATTTCAGGTGTTACTGCGGCAAGGCATATTCGTAAACATAGTGAAGATAATATCACCATTATATCGGCTGAGACCGAACATTTCTTTTCTCGCACCGCCTTAATGTATATTTATATGGGGCATATGAAATACGAAAGCACTAAGCCTTATGAAGATTTTTTCTGGAAGAAGAACAGAATTGATTTAGTATATGACTATGTGGAGCAAATTGATTTTAAGAATAAGAATTTGCAGCTAAAGCAATCTGAAAATATGGAGTATGATGTTTTAGTAATAGCTGTAGGCTCAAAATCAAATATGTTTGGCTGGCCTGGTCAAGATTTGGAAGCAGTTCAGGGGCTGTATAGTTATCAGGATTTGGAAAGCATGGAGAAATATTCTCCAACTACACAAAATGCTGTTATTGTAGGTGGTGGTTTGATTGGAATGGAAATGGGAGAGATGTTCCATACTCGAAATATAGATGTCACTTTTGTAGTTCGAGAAAATAGCTTTTGGAATAATGTAATACCTCCTGAAGAGTCAGAAATAATTAATCGACACATCAGAAAACATGGTTTTAATTTAATGTTGGAGACGGAAATTTCAGAAATAATAGATGATGGTAATGGGAGGGCTAAAGGAGTGAAATTGAAAGATGGAGGAGAAATGGATGCCCAGTTTGTAGGGTTGACAGTAGGCGTTTCTCCTAATATTGATTTCCTGAAAGATTCGGAGTTGGAAACTAACAAAGGGATAAAAGTGAATGAATACTTTGAGACCAACCAAACTGATGTTTATGCTATTGGGGATTGTGCTGAGTTTCAGGAAGCTCCTGCCGAAGATAGAAAACCAATAGAGCAAGTTTGGTACACAGGAAGAATGCATGGAGAAACCTTAGCTCAAACGATTTGTGGTAATAAAACAGCTTATCAACCAGGTGTCTGGTTTAATTCTGCAAAGTTTCTGGATATAGAATACCAGACGTATGGACAAGTAGGCAATCAACCGGATGAAGATACAGAAGTGCATTTCTATTGGGAGCATAAAAAGGGTGAAAAATCTATCCGACTTATTTTCCATAAGGAAGACAAAACATTAAAAGGCGTGAACTTGATGGGCGTAAGATACAGACATGAAGTTTGCGATAAGATGATAAGGGATAATTGGCCAATGAAAAAGGTGTTTCAAAATCTAAAAAAGGCCAATTTCGATCCTGAATTTTTCAAAAAACATGAAGATGAATTAGTAGGGATGTACAATGAAAGATATCCGAATGATGTAGTAAAATTGAGTAGAAAAAAGATATTAGGTGTATTTTAATATAGATATATGAAGAGTTTGAAAATTATACATAAAATAGGTTTAATAGTCTTTACTATAGGTTTTTTTACCTTTTTGTCCTTGTTCTTTTTAGGACAATACCAATTAGATAAAAATGATTTAAGGGAAGTTATAGGTGAAGAAACTTTTCCTTTGGTTGATGAATTTGCTAGTGATATTTATGATAATAAATACAATAATCAGTTTGCATTTATTAGTGATTTTAAATCTGTCTTAGAGCAAAGCAATCAAGAAGTAAAAGCAAAATTTGAAATCAAATCAGATTTAGCCAAAGAAATTGCAAATTCAATTGAAGGAAAAGCATTTCAGCAATCTGCTATTGAAAAAGCAATAGGAGAACCTTCCGGGGAAGAGGAAGAATGGCAATTGAAGCAACTCAAAGATTATACAGGATGGATGGAAGGCAAGGAATATGAATCTTCGGAAGAGCTAACATCTCAATTGGAAAATGTAATTGCTGATGTGAACAAATCTATCATTTCCCAAAAAGGCTTTAGCCAAAATAATATAAACAATAAAGCATTTACAATAACCAAACAGTCAGAAGTTGGACCCGTAGTACAAAATCCTTGGTTATGGTTGTTTTTAGCTATAGGTATTCCAATTATCGGAGCCATTATGTATTTATTGCCTAAATTAAAAACAGAACATGCTGGTATTAAAAATGATGGGATTTTCCATAGTGCTCTTAAAAATAGAGGTTGGATTGGCATATTATTAGGGACATTCCTAATCAGTTTTTATGTGTTTTTGTATTGGTATCCTGAATACATGACTTCCTGGATTGTTATGGTTGACCCACTCAGTAAAATGATTAGTGGAAACCCAGCAAGTCAATGGTTTATGTATGGATTTTTGTACACATTGGCTATTTTGGTGATGGGAGTAAGGATGATGATAAAGTATCGACACAGCCCATATCAATTGATTAGAACTGTTTCAGTAATGTTTTTTCAGCTTTCTTTTGCCTTCGTGATTCCTGAAATACTGGTTCGTTTAAATCAACCTTATATGGATTTGAAAAATATGTGGCCATTAGATTACACATTCTTTTTTGATTATAGGTTAAATGAAATGATAGAAGCGGGTACCATTGGTTTATTTATGTTGGGTTGGGGAATTGCTTTATTTGCCATAGGAGTTCCTTTATTCACTTATTTATATGGAAAAAGATGGTATTGCAGCTGGGTTTGTGGATGTGGCGGTTTAGCTGAAACTTTGGGAGACCCTTACAGACAACTTTCCGATAAATCATTAGGTGCCTGGAAAATTGAGAGATGGTTGGTTCATAGTGTTTTGGTGTTTGTGGTGGTGATGACAGCTGGAGTTTTATATACTTTTTTTACGGGCAGTTCAGAATTATTGGGTATAAATACTTACAACATAAGAGCAGCTTATGGATTTGGTATAGGAGCTATGTTTTCAGGTGTAATTGGCACTGGTTTTTATCCTTTTATGGGTAATAGAGTTTGGTGTAGGTTTGGATGTCCTTTGGCAGCTTATTTAGGTTTAGTCCAGCGTTTCAAATCTAGATTTAGAATCACGACTAATGGTGGCCAATGTATTTCTTGTGGAAATTGCTCCACTTACTGTGAAATGGGAATTGATGTCCGCTGGTACGCTCAAAGAGGTCAAAATATTATCCGTTCTTCATGTGTTGGTTGTGGAGTATGCTCCTCAGTTTGCCCAAGAGGTGTGCTAAACCTTGAGAACCGAGATGAAAATGGCAGGTTTAATCAGCCTTCATTGATCGGGAATGATAGTTTTGGGGTTCAGAGTTGATAAATTAGAGCTAGTTGGAATTTTTAATTCTATAAGTTTATATTATATTTGTGATATACAAATATAAAATAGCCATGAATATAACAACTACACTTCCCAAACATGTCGTTGATTTATTGGCCAAAAAGGCTAATGAATTGAATATGCCTAAGAATAAATTGATAGAAAAGGCATTAACTGTCTATTTAGAAAACATAGAAAAGGCAGAATATGCCAAATCATACAAAATGGCAGGAGATGACCTTGATATCATGATGGTTGCAGAAGAAGGTATGCAAGATTACTGGAAGCAACTCAAAGATACTGACAAAGCATGAAGCAGGCTGAAATTTGGAATGTGAACTTAAATCCTGTTAAAGGGAGTGAGCAAGCTGGATTTATGCCTGTTGTCATTTTAAGTGGAAATTTGGCTAATGAATTTTTGCGAACCGTAATAGTTTTTCCGCTTACCACAAAAATTAAAGGATATAAAGGGAATCCTATTTTAGAACCTGACATTAAAAATGGATTGAAGGAAAAGTCGGAAGTTTTGGTTTTTCATATTCGTTCGGTTTCAAAAGACCGTCTTATCCACAAACTTGGGGAAGTTACTCCTGATTGCATGGAACAAATGAAAAAGACTTTGGGGGATATTTTGAAGTATTGAAATAATCATAAATACTTTTCTATTTTTCGAGGGTCTTGTCTATTGTCCCATAGACTTACTATTAAGATATTTACGTCTGAGAGCTTATAAAAAATACTGAAATTTCCATCTGAGATAACCCTAACGTTTTGGTAATCTGTTGGCTTTCCCAGATATGAATATTTTGCGAGGTGCTTAATCTTTCTTTTTATATACTTTGATATTTTTCTACTGTACTTCTTGTTACCTGTCCTTAAATACCAAAATTCAAGGATGTCTTTTCTTTGATTTCTTGCAGTATGAGTCCAAATTACTCTTCCAGCCATCTGTCTTCTGAAGCATTTACATCTTCATCTGATGAAATTCTACCATATTTAATATCTTCTTCGGCAGCTTTTAAAGCCATTTTTTGTTCACCAGATACTTTATAAACTATATCTTTTTCATCTGATTTGATTAGTATATTGTCTATAGTAGATAGTACATGTACATCATTAATAGCTATTATTTTTTTAATCAGGTCGATTTTTATTTGTGCTGCTGAAATCATAACTATAAGTTAAAGAAGGATGGCGAGAAATCAAATTACCATAGTATTTAATGTTCAATTATGCCCTTCATAAAATCACTGGCCAGATAAGAAAGTAATTTACCAGTGCTGCCATCCTGCACACCTGTTTCCAGTTCAGTAGCAGCTTCGCAAATGTGCAAATAGGTAACTTGCAGATGATGTCCGGTCTGGTAGGCGTAGTATCTTGCTTCCGTTGAGGAGAAGCCGGAAGGTGTCATGGCGGAGCTTAATACGCCTCTTATACTGTCCATATCCAATTCAATCCCACAACTTTTATTCTGATTGATCTGGATGAAATCAGCTAAGGCTTCTTCAAACTGTATTCTATTTCTCAAATAAATATCCTCCCAGAAATAGTATCGAATGCCTTTTTGTTTCATCATTTCATCCAGCATATTTTGGCTATTGTAATTCTCATGTAATCCTAATATGCTATAGTCGGCTAAAAATCCTTCAGCTTTGGCGGTACTGAATGGATTACCACTATGTCTGCCTTCTAATGCTCGATAATCAGCATGGGCATCTAAGTTCATCACATTGATGGCGCTGTTTTTTGCTTGACTAACGCCTTTGATAATGGGAAAGGCATTGGCATGACTCCCTCCAATGACAAGCGGTATTTTTCCAGCTTCTGAGATTTCCTGAATAAGTGGGGATATTGCGGAATCCATTATTGGCACTAATGCTCTGTAATCATCTGGATTATGAGCATTTTCAGCTAATTCTTGGAAATTAAAATTCCCGAGAATATGAATATTTTCACCTCCCAATTTATGGGTGTGTTGAATATTGAGAAAAGCTTTCAGAAAGGATTTCCATGCAGTATGTGTACCACTTAAGCCCAGATTTCCTTTTACTCCGATTGATTCCTCAATTCCTAACAGGACAAACCGGGCTTCGGAGTTCTTAAAATCAGATCCAAACGAAATTTTTTCACCAATTTTGATTTCCCCAGTTCTGGGCTTTAAATCCTCATTTAGGCTTTTTTCGTTGAAAAAATGAAAGTGATTTATCTCCATTCTCCTGCTATCATAACTTTTTCAATATTCTGAGAACCAAATGCATAAGGCATATAGGCTAAGGAAGGAATGTCCTTCGTGAGAATCAAGTTAGCTCTTTTTCCTTTGGTAATGGAGCCGACTTCATTTTCCACTTCCATTGCGAAGGCTCCGTTTAGAGTAGCCGCATTAAATGCTTCCTCAGGCGTTATTTTCATTTGAATACAAGCTAAAGAAATCAACAATGGAATATTTCCGCTTGGCGATGAACCTGGGTTATAATCAGTTGCCAAAGCAATAGCAGCTCCGGCATCAATTAATTCACGTGCAGGAGGGAAGCCCATTCTTAAGAAAAATGCTGCGGAAGGAAGTAATGTTGAAATAATATCGTGTTTACCGAGCAATTCAATTTCTTCTTCACCCAAAGTTTCAAGATGGTCAACAGAAATTGCATTGGTTTTAATTCCCAACTGGACTCCACCGCTATTATTCAATTGGTTGGCATGAATTTTTGCTTTTAAGCCGTATTTTGCTCCCGCATTTAATACTTGCTCGCTTAATTTCTCATCAAAGAAGCCGGTTTCGCAGAAGACATCAATATAATCTGCTAATTTTTCATCTGCTATGGCGGGCAACATTTCATCTATGATAAGCTTTATATAAGCTTCTTTATTTTCTTTATATGGCTCAGGGAAAGCATGTGCACCCAAAAATGTAGATTTAACGGGGATGTTTACAGTTTCCTTTATTCGTCTGATTACTCGAAGCATTTTGAGCTCAGCTTCCAAACTCAATCCATAACCACTTTTGATTTCCAATGCACCTGTTCCTAAATTCATCACCTCATTTACACGAACCATTGCTTGTTCAAATAGCTCATCTTCGGAAGTCTTAGCTAATCGTTTAGCTGAATTCAAAATCCCGCCACCTTTAGCGGCAATTTCAGCATAGCTTAAGCCTTTGATTTTGTGTACAAATTCGTCTTCACGGCTGCCGGCAAAAACAATATGAGTGTGAGAATCACAAAAGGCAGGTAAAATAGATCTTCCTTTCGCATCGAATACTTCCTTATTTTGGTCAGTATTCAGGTCTTCCATTTTACCATAATTTAAAATATTACCGTCTTTTATTTCAAGAAAAGCGTTGTCTATGGTAGGCAATTCGCCTAATGCATTTCCTTTCAATAATTCTGTTGTTTCTCTGGTTCCAAAAAGTGATTTTATGTTTGTTATGAGCATGTGTAAAAGTTGGAAGTTGGAAGTTGGAAGTCAGAAGTTGAGCCTATTGTCTATCCCTAAATAGCATTGACCGTTTTGGTTAAAAATTCATTTTATAATTCCCTCGGGCAATTATGAGCCTGAGGTTCTTTTCTTGGGCAAACTTCGAAGAGGCTCGATGCCTCTTTGAAGTTTTTCCTTCCTTCGG
>NZ_JAGXGF010000091.1 GCF_024636815.1 Marivirga sp. | reverse complement strand
CAATTGGTATAATTAAACATCAAATTACCAACAATGACAAATCAATTTACCTGCTCCTCTTTTGGACTGACTAGAATGAAACTACAATGTCATATTGTTCTGAGAATGGTTTTTCTGGTGGTGCTTAGTTGTTGTTGTCAAATTATTGTTGTGTTGAGCAGCTATCTAATACTTTTCGTATTGACTTTTTCAATATATTCGTTTTGGGTGCTGTTGCTATGAATGACTTGAGAAAAAAGATCTTTATCCACTAATTTTCCGTCTAACACCTTTGATTGCATCACGTTGATATTTCCAAAAACACGAAAATTGTGCTGGTTTATCTTGAAGATTTCTGCACCAATAGCCACTTCTAAACCTTGTACATTGATTTTCCCCAATTCTTCAAATACTTCATTCCGCCCTCCTGCATAAAAATTGCGACTTGTATTATTAAAGTAAGTTAATTGACCGTCAATGCGCTGTTTCCATATCGTCCCTCTCCAACCGATTTCTCTGTTCCAACTTAATTCAGGATCAATATTGATGCTTTGTCCTGCAAGCGGATTAGTCACAATACCATCTTGTTCTACCAAAAAACCAAAGACCTTAGACGGGGCGATCATTCCTTGATAGAAGCTTCCATAGAATTCGCCATTTTTGATGCGATAATCAACCGTAACACCAGGTAGAAACTGCGTATAAACATTTGGTTCTCTACCCTCCTCAGTGCCACTGGTGCTTGGATTTTGAGCAAGTGACAGCAAATCTTGTCTATACATATTCACATGTTCAATCCGCACGATAGGTGTAACACCGAATTTCCCTACATTGAATTCATTTCGAATATACCCATTAGCAGACCAGAGGCGATACCATAAATCGTTAGTGGTTCTACCGCTTCTTGCCCATCGGCTACTATCAGCAACTAAAAAACGGTCTTTGAATGTTTCACGGTGAAAGTTAAATCCTACTTCCAAATATTGTTTTTCACCGAAAGCTCCCCAATCGTAGTCTAAAGTCTCCTTGAAGCCTGATACGGTGTAAGTCCAACGGCTATCGGTGGTACTTTCACGACCGTCTTGTACTCTACCAACAATAACATAATCTTCCTCGCCAAAGACTTCCCTATTTAAGTAACTGTAGCGATTGTTTAGAATTGTTTCTCCAAGATAAGCCTGTACCTCTGACGCTTTGACTTTAGCAGTTACCTGTCGCCACCAATCCCGTTCAAAATCTGACGCATAAATTTTAGAAGTAAAACTTAAATTACTTTTTGGTAGCCACTTATGGATAATGTCCACGCCATAACGCCTCATTGTAAATTGATCTGCGTCAAGTGGATTTTGAGTAGGGTCAGTATCAAAGGTAAAAGGAGTTTGAGAACTCAAAGAAGCTTGATTGTCTTCCGACTGAGCACTCACCTTAAAGTAGAGTGATTGATTTTCAGAAAGTTTGGCAAATATCTTGGCGTTCAAGTTTAAAAGTTCAACGGAAGAATTGTCGGTAAATCCATCAAACTTCTTGTAAACACCTTCAACCAAAGCGCCAAGGTTATTCCAAGTACCACCATAGGATAAAAGTCCTGTTTGATAGTTTCGCTGACCACCTACAAGCTTGACTCTTAATTCTGGTTTTTGTGGAGGCAATGCAGTGATATAATTTACTGCACCATACATATTATTAGGTCCAAAGCGCAGCATATCCGCTCCCTTGTACACCTCAATGGAAGTGAGTCGATCACTTACTGGGTTGTAGTATGCTCCTGGTGCAATATAGGGAGCAGGTGCAGAAGGTGTGCCATCTTCCATCAACAGCACTTTCTTCGATCGCCTTCCCCAAGAACCTCTTATACTAATATTCGGACGATTGGACAATCCCATGTCACCAATAATATTCACTCCCGGCACATTCCTTAACACCTCTTCCGTACTTATTGGGTTAATATTTTTCAAGGTAACAGGACTCAGCCTAAAATTACTTCCCTTGAATGTACTTTTATAATTATGAGGTGATGCACTAACAACGACTTCATTAAGTGTTGTCTTTGCTCGATCCATTTCAATAATTCCTATATCGGAAGTGTTTGCGTTCACATCAATACTTCTTTTTTCATAACCCAAATATTTGATGGTAAGTAAATCATTACCAGATTCAGTTTCCAATTCAAAATACCCCTGTTCGTCTGTTGTAGTTGCATTTCCACTTGATTGAACTAGAATTAATGCTCCTATCAAAGGTTGAGTATCAATTTTATCAACCACTTTTCCTGATATCACTTTTTGAGAAAAAGCACTGATAGAAAATATTATTGAGGCAATGAAAAGACTTATAATTTTTTTCATCATTTTGTTAATTTTTATTTGTAAGCATCGCCCACCTTTGCTTTAGGTTCAAGTGAGCGATGCTTGTATTATTTTTAATGCTTTTGAATAAACAATGTGCTAATCTGCACCATCATTTTGTGCAGTACTAATAGTGTATTGGGCAACATCTATTCCTTGATCTGTCCCAACAGTTGCATCAAAAGACCAGTGAATACCACCATATACTCTTGAGATAGCTGCTTCTAGTGCCCATCCCCTTACTAAGCTAGCTTCCTGCGGAAAGATATAGGCAAGCACTTCAGCTCCAGCTGCAGAAAAAACACTATGACCAGAAGTATAAGCAGGAAAATTCGGTGTGCCTGCAATGGTTTTAAAACCTTCAATAACTTGAATTGGGCGAGGATAATGGTAATAATACTTAGCATCCCAACAGCTGATACCACCATCCATCATTGCCATATTAAGATAAGCAAATGTTCGTGCAGACCTTAAAGGATTAAGTCTATACTTTACAATAAATTCTTTTGCAAATTCATTCCAATGCCCAGGTGGGGTATAAGTACCCAAGCCATCTTGCCAAAAGTTAACAATTCTCCTCTTTTCCTCTGTTATATTATCAGCATGATCTTGAAGAATGGCTACGTCTTTTTCATATTCAGCCGAACCTATTGCTGGAGGAGGTATTGGGCGCGTTAGTTCTACATTATCTACGCTCCACATTTGTACCTGACTAAAAAGTGGGGTTAAACCGACTGGACGTTTAGGAATTTCTACATTGACCCATTTCCAGCCAAAACTATTTTGTGCTGCCTCTGCGAGCGAGTCAGATACAGCTTTAGGTGCTTGTGCATTTTTCATTCCATCATTAGCTGCTCTGGCTAAGGCTATTGAAGAAATGGCATCGCCAATAAGCATACCAGCATCAATATCGCTTTGTACGTTTGCTCCCGAGAGCAACAGACTCCTCAAATGTTCCTCTTCTCTTTCCGCAAGGTATTCTGCCTCTAAAGGAAACATTTGTGTTAAAATTCGTCTCGACACTGACGCTAAGACTGCACCGTCAGAAGGATAGGAAAGATTCACATTGTCCGAGTAGGCAGGTTGGATACTTTCATCCTCAATAAAAGGTGCTGATCGGTTAAAAGCAAGTTTGTGATGCCATGCTGATATTAATCCATCAAACTGTGCTACTGACAAATAAGCGAGTGCACGTACTGCATAGGGTGGATGCGCAAATGGAAATGCAGGAGACCCATTTGGGTTTGAGGGATTAGGAAGTGTGTAAGAACCATCATCATTGGGACCCGGAATAAGGTTGTACTTTGCAATAAGTTCCAACGCTATTTCATTCCATCTGATGATTGGATTTTGCGTCCAATATGTGACTGCACTTGCATCTGCTTCAGACATCTGCGCCATTTCTACTTTTAAATCCTCTATCTCTTGAAGGTATGAGGCTGAATTAGCTGGTTCAGGTGCCGGAATATTAATTTCATCACCACTATTTATTAGAATTGGTGTCCATGTACCTCCATCAGGTTCACTGGAAGCGAATTCATATCCCTCAAAATTAAAATAAGTCGGTAACTCTTTTTCACATGAGGAAAGAAAAAGCAAAGCGAAAAGGCTATATATGAGTTTTATATTTTTATTTTTCATCTCTAAATTATTTTCGGTAGTTAAAATAGTAAGTTAATCCCATGCCTGTTGTATTCATGTGAGGCGCATTTCTCCCTGCAACAATTCTATTATGATATACCACTATTCCCAGACCTGTAACATTTGCGAAAAAGTAGTGTGAGAATATACCAATTCGATCTATATTAACCTTATTAGTTGGTTGAGCTGGATTGTACGGTCGAATATCATCACCACTTAATGATTTAGACCCAAAGTAGCTCACTTGAATTTGTAAAGATTTGGAAAATAACCATTTGCCAACCACAAACTCCGTGGAAAAAGCATTAGGAACATCCATCCATGGAGTATAGTAACTTCCATTATTGTAGTAGTAGTCTCTTTCTGCTTCTGCATAACCTCTCCATAAGTAAGTACCAGCACCACGAAAATACCAGTCCTTGATATTTTTGTATTCCACTATAGCTCGATAAGACAATTCTGGAGCGCCAGAACCAATACTATAGGGCATATAATCAGGTAAATAGTTTGTAATCGGGGTCGAAAAACCAATAGTTGCAAGACCTGATAGTTCTCCTTTTTCAAATTGTTTATTTAGCCATCTATATTTGAGGGCAATGCTCAAATCCTGAAAACCGCTTGCCCCAGCAAATTTCCCTCCATTGGGTTCTGTGGATTCTGTTTTTATATAAGGAACTCCTGCATAAAAATTGAGGTCATCAAAAATACCAATAGCAACCATTGGCATAACACTATTTCGCTTAACCATTGCAATAGTTTCATTATTTCGCCTCAACTCACCTTCCCAATAATGATCAAAACTCGAATAGTTATAATCTAATAAAATACACAATTGGTTAGATTTCATCATCAGTGCATCGCTTGGCGTTTGCGCTTGTAATCGAGTAGAAATAAACAAACCAATTATGAATAGATAAATAGATTTATTCGGAGATATTTTTGTAAGTGGTCCACAATAATTAATTGTTGACAATAACAATTTTTGTAAATTTATTTGATGCCTACTTGGCATCAATAGTATATATTTTTTCATGGTAATTCAGCAATTATTTCTTTAGAAAATAAAATCATTGTGCATGCTTCCTCTTCAATCTATAGAAAGGCGCAAATACTAATCACTTATTTATACACATTAGTATTTAAATAAGAAACTCTCTGAAAATCATGCCTTAATTTTTCAAATAGAAATTATATTTGGAAAACGTACACAATAATTTTTTGAAAATATTCTTCTTATTCACCTCAATAGAATGAGCTAAGGAATTGATAAATAAAAAGATTATACAGAATTAGATGAAAAATTGAGGTGGTGGAGTAGGGATATCGAATGAAAAATTCGGGTTAAAATTTTCAAAATAAACTTGATTCAGTTGATCTGGAAAGTTATAAGAAATAAAATTGAAACTTTCTTGAGATTCAACATAGGTTAAAAATATATGAGAAATTATATAACCAATTTTTTTAGTGCTTTCTTTATTGAAATCACTGAGTCTAATTTTCATGAATTGATATTCAGGAGTAACTTCATCTTGTGAAATCTTAAAATGACGTTCTTCGCCACTAACTTCGTGAGAAACTACAAAAGGAGCTCCATATCCAAGCCTTAAGTATTGGGAAGGATTGACTTCTTCAAAACTGATATCATCTGAAACACCTAATTCAGATGATATCCTATTAGATAATGCGTGTTTATGTTCGGAGATCTTTTGATCTACCCAAATTTCTTCCACTAGCTTAATTGTAATTAAGCCAAAAATCCATTGTGTGGATATTAGTAAAATAAAAAATATGGATAAAACTCTTTTCAATAGATACAAGTTTATATAAATCTATTGAAAAGAGTTTAAAAATCAAATATCAATCAATATAAAACAGGAAACTTCTTAGGATCAAATTCATGCATCATTGCATAAACTCTTTCAAAAACATCCTCTATTTGTGGTTTACTGAAATAATCTCCATCTGAAGCATAAGCAGGTCTGTGCTCGTTTGAAGAAATTGTAATAGGTTGTGCGTCTAAGTATTTATAAGCTTTTTGCTCTTCCAATACTTTCTGCATCATAAAACCAGTAGCACCACCTGGAACATCCTCATCAGCAAAAACCACACGATTTGTTTTCTTTACAGATTCTACAATGCTGTGAGCTATAT
>NZ_JAGXGF010000090.1 GCF_024636815.1 Marivirga sp. | reverse complement strand
TATTAACCTGAGTTCGATTCTAATTTAGGATTCAGAACGCCTGTAAATAGTGAGTTTCAACTAAAAATTCCTTACAATAGCGGGCTATTGTAAGGAATTTTTAGGAAGAAAATCGCTGTTTAGAGGTGGGATAGGAAAAGCTTTTCCATATAATCCAATATACTGCGTTATCTTCCCTCGATATAGCCCGTTATATCTTCTCAAAGACGCCTTGTCTATTGAATTATATGAAAATCTGAATTTACAAATTAGAGTCGAACTCAGGTTAATAGGAGAGTATCATTTTGGTTGGTACCGCTCAATTGCCACATTTTAATAGGTTTATAGTTTAATTTTAAGGTCAAAAAAAATGGCAAGCCCAAAGGAACTTGCCATTTAAATGAACATTTAGGTAAAATTATTTTTTACCACCAAATAAAAATGCACCAATTCTAATTCCTAAATAGCTGTTGGCTACATCAAATGTAGCAGGGTTTCCGTTAGTATCGGTTCCCTGAATTTCTGAACTAGGAATAAAATTATAATCAATATTAATATTGAAATGTCCCCAGTCAAATCCAATTCTTGGATAGAATCCGATTTTTGTTTCTGCTCCAGCTGCAGCTCCATTAGTACCAGTAGACACAGACGCTAAACCATAAGCACCTAAACCAGCACCTACATATGGTCTAAAACTGCTACCGTTTTCGAGGTAATACTTACCATTTAAGGTATAGGAAGAAGTTCCTGAAACACTAGCTTCTTGATTTCCTACAACACGAGCCATAGCTGCTACTTCCCATCTGAGCCCTACGGAAATTTGGTCATTAATCCTGTAAGCTGGTTCGATATCAAATAAAATTCCGCCTCCGCCTTGAGGAATAGCATATCCAACTCCAGAATATAGTTGAAATGGTTTGTAATCTTGCGCATTTGCAAAGTTGATTGAAACTGCCACAAGGGCTAATAAGAATAATTTTTTCATTGTGATTATTTTTTAGTTTTAATTGAATAGCCAAAACTAATAGAGAATAATTAAAAACAAAAGTATAAATATAAAAGTTTATAATAATATTGAATTAGTACAAAAAAATTATCCGAAATTAATTATTGTAATTTCGTACATATTTTTTTGAAGAATAATAAGGTGAAATAATGAACTATTTTACGAGCGTGGTGGCACAATAATCACCTGATAAGTTGTTTAAATTATTAATTTTCTAATTACTAATTTGAAACTTATCTGCATCCAACTGGGCTGGAAATTTCTCCCTAAATCTTATTAATTCATCACTTGAGAGTGTGACAGTTTTAATTTCCTCTCTGTCATCAGCAAAGTATATAGTATTGCCTTTTGGTCCATAAATGGCGGAATGACCATTGTGTCCAATTCCTTTTCCATCATCCCCAACTCTATTTACACCTAGGCAATAGCTTACATTTTCAATGGCACGTGCTTGCAATAAAGTATCCCATGCATTGACACGAACAGCCGGCCAGTTGGCTACAAAAAGCATTAAATCATATTCCAATTCATTTTGCTCATTAGATTTATTTCTGATCCAAACAGGGAATCTCAAATCGTAGCAAACCAATGGCTTTATTTTCCATCCTTTTAGTTCAACTATCAAATCTTTTTGTCCTGGTGAATAGTGTTCATCTTCATTCGCCATTCTGAATAAATGCCTTTTATCATAGATGGAATAGTTTCCATCAGGCTGCATCCAAATTAAGCGATTGAAATACTTTCCATTATCATTTACTATGTAAGAACCTGTAACCACGGCTTTCTTTTGACTGGCCATTTGTCTCATCCATTTGAAAGTATGCAAGTTCATAGGCTCAGCCATTTTTTCTGCTTCCATACTAAAGCCGGTATTGAACATTTCAGGTAATACAATCAAATCAGTTTCCTCTTCTATCTCCCATATTTTTTCTTCAAACATGGAAATATTAGCCTGTTTGTCCTGCCAATATAAAGGCGTTTGAATGAGTGTTACTTTTAAATCTTGCATAATATATCTGCTGCTTTTTGTAATGTTTCCTCTCCTTTGGCAAAGCAGAATCTCAGTAATTTATTATCCTGTTTGTCAGAATAAAAAGCCGAAACAGGAATGGAAGCCACTCCCTTTTCTTTGATTAGATATTGAGCAAATTCCATATCGCCCATATCTGAAACCTCACTGAAATCCAAGACCTGGAAATAAGTGCCATAAGAAGGAATCACCTTGAATTTAGAATCTTGCATGGCCTGCTGGAAGAACTCTCTCTTCTTTTCATACATCGCACTCACGCCCAAATAGTTTTGCTCATGTTGTAAATATTCAGCCATAGCATACTGACTAGGGGTGTGGACAGAGAAGCAATTGTATTGATGCACTTTTCTAATTTCTTTCATAAGGGCTTCTGGAGCTACCATATAGCCGATTTTCCAGCCGGTGGCATGAAAAGTTTTTCCAAAAGATGAAACTGCGATACTTCTGCTTGCTAAGAATTCATCTTTTAAAACACTTAAATTTGTTTTACCATCAAAAATGATGTGTTCATAAACCTCATCACTTAATATAATCAACTGAGGATTTTCCTCTAAAATTTCTTTTAAAGCAGTTATATCCGCTTCAGTCAAAATTGCTCCCGATGGATTATGCGGAAAGTTGATCACAATCATGCGAGTTTTGTCCGTGATATTGTCTTTTACCTTTTGCCAATTAGGGGAGAAGTCAGGTAAATTTAAACCAACTGGAACCACCTTACCTCCTGCTAATTCAATAGCAGGAATGTAGCAATCATAAGCAGGTTCCAAAACAATGACCTCATCGCCTTGATGCACAGTCGCCAAAATACTGGAGAAAATAGCTTCTGTAGCCCCGGCAGAAACTGTAATTTCTGTATCTATATTGAGGCTAACTCCGCCCGTATTTTTGATTTTATTAGCAATAGCTTCTCTGAGCTGAGGAAGTCCGGGCATAGGGGCATATTGATTATGCCCTATTTGCATATTTTGATAAACTAAGTCTATTAATTTTTCTGAAACAGGGAAATCAGGGAATCCTTGTGAGAGATTGATGGCATTATATTCAGTCGCCATTTGAGACATGACAGTAAATATGGTAGTGCCTACATTCGGAAGTTTAGATTGTGTTTTTATTGCCATTTTGGATTTTTCTGAAATTTAAAAAGAATGTATAACAATCCTAAATTTAATCCATATCTCGACAGTAATAACAGTTTAATTTTACGCTGGAAGAGTTATGTTTAGCTCTCTTTTTGCTCTTCCCAGGCATTATTCATTTGTTCAATAATTCCTAAAATCTCTTCTTTTCCAGTTTGTTTTTCTGCAGAACTGATGAAATAAGGAGGAAAATCTTCCCAAGTACTCAGCATTTTCTTTTTGAAAACAGCTATATTTTGCTGTGTTTTATTTTTAGATTGTTTGTCAGCTTTAGTAAAAATTAGGGAAAGGGGTAATCCATTTTTGCCTATGAAGTCCAAAAACTCTATGTCTGCTTTCTGAGGAGGCAATCGTGAATCAATTAGCACAAATATGCAGACAAGATTCTCTCTATTAATTAAGTAATCACTAATCATTTTACCCCAGCCTTCATTGGTCTTTTTGCTCACTTTGGCATAACCATAACCCGGTAAATCTACCAAATACCAATTTTCATCCATTAAAAAATGGTTGATTAGCTGTGTTTTGCCCGGTTTTGAAGAAGTTTTAGCTAAGCTTTTTCTATCCGTCAGCATATTGATTAAAGATGATTTACCAACATTAGAGCGGCCGATAAATGCATATTCCGGGAGGTCAGTTTCAGGACTTTTTTTGTAATCCGTATTGCTTATGATAAATTCTGCATTTTTTATTCTCTTCATCTTGCAAATATAATGGCTTTAAATGGCTTAGGGTCTTAAGTTTGCTAAAGAATTATTATATATAGATGTTTTTTGTCCTTATGTAAGCTTTTCACGGAAAAAATAATTTATTGAAGCCTACTATTTTTTCGATAAAAAAGATGAAATTTGAAAAAAATGAGGTAACATTTTTATATTTATCACTTCATCTAATAAAATTTCGAAGAAAAACAGGAAGTTTTGCTTACTTTTTTTGATATAAGATAAAAAGTAGTTTAATTTAAGTGATTATTTTAGTGCAGCGACCTAACTCGCTATAATTTACCGAATTAAAGAATACGATGATATATAAATTTAGATTCTTTTTTGTCTTATTACTAAGTACCACTTTTGCCTCTCAAGTGACAGGACAAGAAGTCAATCCTGATTTAGCAAATGACTACTTGTTGTTAGCAGAGGAGATATTCAATGAGACTAAGGCTTTGACACAAGCACTAGAGATGTATAAATTAGCTGCAGAGGCTGATCCAAATAATGTTGAAGCTAATTTCAAAACTGGTGATACTTATCTTCAAACTGCTGAAAAAGCGAAAGCAACACAGTATTTATTACGTGCCTATCAGTTAAATTCAGATTATAAATTTGATATGCTATATAAGATAGGTCATGGATATCAATATGGCTATGAATTTGATAATGCATTGGAGTATTATAAAAAGTATAAAGAAAAATTAGAGAGTAATACTGGTTACAAAGGCGCTGATAAAACTCCTATGTCAGAAGTTGAAAGGAGAATAGAAGAAAGTAATACAGGAAAAAAATTAATGAATGATCCAGTTAATTACTCTATTACTAATGTAGGTACAGCAATCAATTCTGTATCTTGGGATTATGCGCCCGTTGTTAATGCGGATGAAACTGTTATGATTTTTACGTCTAGAAGAGGTCCTGATCAGGGCAACTTAAATGAAAACGTATTTGATGATAATTTCTACTATGAAGATATTTTCATTTCAAGGAAATCAGGTGGAGAATGGCAGCCAGCAGAAAATATTGGGTCTGTTGTGAATACTAAATTTCACGATTCAAACTTAGGATTCTCGCCTGATGGCAAAACACTTTATATCTACAGTGATGAAGGAAATGGGGATATTTATTACACCAATAATTTATCAGAGGATACTTGGTCAGAACCAGTTGGCTTAAGTGATAATATTAATTCCAGCGGATATAATGAGAAATCTGTTTCACAGTCAGCTGATGGAAACACCTTGTTTTTTGCAAGTAATCGTCCGGGGGGAAATGGCGGATTTGATATTTACTATTCAACAAAAAATAGAAAAGGGGAATGGGGACCTTCCAAGAATTTAGGTAAAGTAATCAATACTGAAGGGGATGAAGATGCTCCTTTTATTCAGTTTGATGGTAAAACACTTTATTTTAGTTCTACCGGACATAGTGGTATGGGTGGATTTGATATTTTCAAATCTGAGTATGATAGTGCGAGCAACGAATGGAGTAATCCTGAAAATTTGGGATATCCCTTAAATACTCCCGATGATGATATCTATTTTGTAATGACTAAAGATGGAAAAACGGGTTATTATGCTACAGTTCGTGAAGAGGGAATGGGTTATAATGATATCTACAGGGTGAAAATTGGAGGCAGCGAAGATGATTCTAATAATAAAATGGATAGTAAAACAGCCAATGTAGATGAAGGAGAAAATAAATCTAATAAAGATGTAGATCGCGTGGATGTGGCTGAATCCCCAGATAACGATATCGTTACGGGTGCCCCTGTGAAATTGCTTGTCAGAGTGCTTGATGCTAGTAATAATCAGTCTATTGAATCAGTCGTAAAACTGAAAGGACAAGCAGATAATATAAATGTCCCTTCTGAAAGTCTGGATAATGGAATTTATACTTTTGTGATAATGAGAGATGAGCCTACTGATTTCATGATTTCAGCAGAAAAACGAGGCTATATCTTTGCCAATAAAAAAATAAGTATTCCTGCTTCCACAGGAGAAGAACAAATTATTAAGCTAACCCTAAGCTTGAGCAAACCTGAAGTAGGAACTTCAAAAACCCTAAGAAATATATTCTTTGAATTTGGAGAGGCTACTTTCACCTCTGAGTCTTATGAAGAATTGAATAAAATGGTGAGATTCTTAGAAGGAAATCCTCAGGTAAATGTTGAGATTGCCGGACATACTGATGATATTGGTACTGCAGCTTTCAATAAAAAGCTTTCTCAATTGAGAGCTAATAAAGTAGTGGAATACCTAACGGGTAAAGGAATAGATAGAAGGAGATTAAATGCGGTTGGTTATGGTGAAGAGAGACCTATAGTTAGTAATGATGATGAGGTGATGGGTAGAGAAATCAATAGAAGGGTTGAGTTCATCGTGAAAGAATAATACCACATATAATTTTTTAAATAAGATAGGGATGTTCAACATCCCTTTTTTATTTCTAAATTTTAAATTATAGAATTAATGAAAAAGTATGCAATCATAGTGGCAGGAGGGACTGGTAAAAGAATGGGGGAAAGTCTTCCTAAGCAATTTCTTAAGCTGGGAGGAACGCCTATATTGATCCATACTTTACAAGCTTTTTATACTGCAGATCCGGAAATAGAATTAATCATTACTCTTCCGAAAGAGGAAATCCAGTTTTGGGATGAATTGAATATTTGGCATCAGAATTATATAGAACATAAGGTTGTACCTGGAGGAGAAACACGTTTTCATTCCGTTAAAAATGCTCTTGAACATGTTAGCGAAGGCTTAGTGGCAGTGCATGATGGTGTGAGACCATTTGTTTCAGCTGGTTCCATAAATCAATCTTTTGAACAGGCAAGGAACCATAAAGCAGTAGTTACAGCTGTTTTGATGAAAGATTCTGTTCGGCAAGTGGATGAAAACGGAAAAAGTAAAAACATTGATCGGAGTTCATTGAGGATGATTCAAACTCCACAGACTTTTGATGTTGACCTATTGAAGTCTGCTTATAACACTCCTTTTAATTCCTCTTTTACTGATGACGCATCCGTTGTGGAGGCCTATGGACATAGTATCATCTTAATTGATGGTGAATATCAAAATATCAAGATTACGACTCCTGAGGATTTAATAGTTGCAAAGGCTTTATTAAAAGCAAAGTAAGCTAATGAGCTTACCTTGCTAATATTCATCTTCGTTAAAGAAGAAGTCTTCTTTTGAAGGGTAATCAGGCCAGATTTCCTCTATATTTTCATAGGGCTGTCCATCATCCTCTAATTCTTGTAAGTTTTCTACTACCTCTAATGGTGCTCCTGAACGAATTCCAAAATCAATTAATTCGTCTTTTGTGGCTGGCCACGGAGCATCTTCTAAGTATGAAGCTAATTCTAATGTCCAATACATATTATACCGTATTTTTTTGATGCGCAAAAGTATGATAAAAAATTATAAATCAAAGCTTTAATTGCATATGACTTTACATGCATACTAAAATAAAATGCGCAAAGTTCAAATTATTTTAAATTTTTGTTCAAATCACGGAGTTCTTCCATGATTTGTTGCTTTACGGTAAGCTTTCTTTTTTGTTTTTCATGCTTGAAGCCTACCAATTTATCCAACTTTTCTGTTCCTAAGTTAAATTTTTCTAAATTTTCTTCAAATACATTGAGCTCTCTTTGATCTCTTGAAATCAAATCTCTCAAAATACTCATCTTTAGTTTAACAGCGTCCTTTTCTTCTAAGTCTTTTTTTGCTTTTCTTTCAAATAAATTCTCTAAAAAGCTCTTCTCAAAAATGTAGTCATTTAAAGTGAAATATTCCTCATTTAATGACTTGTTAAACGTTTTTCCATAATTTTTCCATTTTTGTTGAATAGCTTTAGCTGCTTCCACAGCCTCGGAAGGATTCAATTTCTGGGCTTCCTTCAATTCTTCAATCAAAGCCAACTTTTCTTTATCATTGCCCTCTTTTCCTTTAGAATTATTACCTTTTATATTTCCTGAGTTTTTTCCAACTCGAGTGTATTTCTTAAATTCTTTTAAAAGATTAGCATATTTCTCTTTGGGAATATTTTCTAAAGATTTCCATTCCTCTACCAACGCATTACTTTTTTTAGCTAATTCATCAGCTTCTGATTTATCATCTTGTAGCTTTTTAGCTTTTTCAATCAGCGTTTCATACTGTTTTTCCCTTGCGGCCATCATCTCTTTCTTAGCTTCATGAAAAGCTTTTTTCTTCTCATAAAACTCATCGTAAACAGCCTGAAAAGTATTTTCTACTTCTTCTTTTTGGTCATCTTCCACTGCACCTACTCTGATCCATCTTTGGCGAAGTTCTTTCAGTTTTTCAGTAGCTTCTCTCCAATCAGGATTAGCAGCGTAACTTTTGGCTTCTTCAATTAGTGTAGACTTTACCTCTAAGTTTCGCTTTCTATTTTGACTGATGTAATCCTCCAACATCCTCTCCAACATCTCTAGACGATCTTTAAGTGCTGTGAAATCACCTATTCCGTCATAAGTTGATAAAGATTCTTTCAAATTCAGGACTTTCATCAAAAAGGAACCTTTGTTGTCCTCCGTTTCAATCTGTTGTTGAACTTTATCTACTTTTTCCTTAAGAGATTCGAAACGGTTCTGAAAAAACTGCATAGCAGTAGCCTCATCCTCCTTTACGTCTCCTATTTCTCTCTGCGGAAAACCCTCTTGTTCCTTTAAAATTACTTTTCCGCCTTCAATGAAAGCCAATTCTTGCTGTAAATCAGTCAAAATATTATAATTTGGTTTTTGTAAAATTTCATGCAAAATTAAATTTAATTTGCAATATAGCCATACAGTAGTTGTGTTATTAATGATGATATCACGTAATTTGATATTCAGTTCAATATAAAAGGAAAAATTAAGTAAAAAATAAATATGAGTGAGGAAAAAATAATTTTTTCAATGGCGGGGGTTTCCAAGATATATCCTCCCAAGAAAACCGTTTTAAAGGATATTTATTTATCTTTTTATTATGGAGCGAAAATAGGAGTTTTAGGTCTGAATGGTTCAGGAAAATCTTCCTTATTGAAAATTATTGCTGGAATTGACAAAGACTATCAAGGAGAAGTAGTAGCTTCTAAGGAATATACGGTCGGACTTTTAGAGCAGGAACCAGAATTGGATCCAGATAAAACGGTAAAGCAGGTAGTAGAAGAAGGTGTTGCCGAAACGGTTAATCTTTTAAAAGAATTTGAAGAGATTAATGAGAAATTTGCTGATCCTGAAGTTCTGGATAATCCTGACAAAATGAATGACTTGATTGAGCAGCAAGGTAAAGTGCAGGAGAAATTGGATCATGCTAATGCCTGGGAGCTTGATAGTAGGCTGGAACAAGCAATGGATGCCTTGCGCACACCGCCTGCTGATTCACCAGTTAAAAACCTTTCAGGTGGAGAAAAGCGTAGAGTAGCTTTATGTAGATTATTGCTACAAGAGCCTGATGTATTGCTTTTGGATGAGCCTACCAACCACTTGGATGCAGAGTCTGTGCATTGGTTAGAGCACCATTTACAGCAATATAAAGGGACTGTCATTGCTGTAACCCACGATCGTTATTTTCTTGATAATGTTGCCGGTTGGATATTAGAATTGGACAGAGGAGAAGGAATTCCATGGAAAGGAAATTATTCTAGTTGGTTAGATCAAAAGCAAAAAAGATTAGCTAAGGAGGAGAAAACTGAATCCAAAAGACAGAAAACCTTGCAACGAGAGTTGGAATGGGTGAGAATGGCACCTAAAGCTCGTCAGGCTAAATCAAAAGCGCGTTTGAGTTCTTATGAAAAGATGCTCGATGAGGAAGGTAAGGGCAAAGAACAAAAGTTGGAATTATTTATTCCACCTGGTCCGCGTTTGGGAAGTAAAGTGATTGAGGCCAATGGAGTAGCAAAGGCATATGGCGATAAACTTCTTTATGAAGATCTTAACTTTTCCTTGCCTCAAGGTGGGATAGTTGGAATTATTGGTCCGAATGGAGCTGGTAAAACTACTTTGTTTAAGCTGATAACCGGAAAAGAGGAAGCCGATGCAGGTACTTTTGAAGTAGGGGAGACTGTTAAAATCTCTTATGTAGATCAGGAGCATAATAATCTGGATCCTAGTAAGTCCGTTTGGGAAAATATTTCAGAAGGCAATGAATGGATTCAACTTGGAAACAATAAAATAAATTCCAGGGCTTATGTAAGCAAATTTAACTTTGCCGGAGCTGATCAGGAAAAGAAAGTAGGTGTATTGTCAGGTGGAGAGAGAAACCGAGTGCATTTGGCCATGTCCATTAAGCAGGAAGCCAACTTACTTTTGCTTGATGAGCCAACCAACGATTTGGATGTGAATACACTGCGGGCTTTGGAAGAAGGCCTAGAGAATTTTGCAGGTTGTGCCGTAATCATCAGTCACGATAGATGGTTTTTAGATAGAATTTGTACGCATATTCTAGCCTTTGAAGGCGATTCTCAAGTTTATTGGTTTGAAGGTAACTTCTCTGATTACGAAGAAAACCGTAAGAAACGACTTGGTGACGATGCAATTCCTAAGAGAATTAAGTATAAGAAATTAACTAGATAAACTAATTGATTTTTTGTTATTCAAAGCCCAATCTATTTCATAGGTTGGGCTTTTTTATTGAAGAATTTATCACTTTTAATTTTTTCAGTCTTATTATTAAGTAATTTAGTGAAAATTGTCCTTCTAAAATTAATCAATTATGCAGCCATCTTTACTAAAAAATAACAGAAGAGAATTTTTAAAGAAATTAGGACTCACAAGTATCCCATTCATTCTTCCCGGAGCTGCTTTTTCTAAAACTGTTGTCCATGAAAATATTAAATCTGATAGAAAGGTAAATTTTGAATATGATGGTATTTTCTTCTCGCCTCAAGAATACATTGAAAAATTGAAATTTATTAATGATAGTAATCCTATTGAAGGAGACATCTATGGTAATGGTGGTGCTACCTTGGCTTTAGAACAGAAGTTTGCTGAACTTACTGGTAAAGAAAAGGCTATCTATTTGCCTACAGGCACTATGGCGAATCAATTGGCTATTAAATTATTAAGTGGTGAGAAGACCAAAGTTATAGTGCCCGAAAATTCACATATTTATAGAGATGAAGCTGATGCAGCTCAAAGTGTGCATAGCAAACGTTTAGTACCTGTTAGAAACAATAAAGCTTATTTCGATGCATCTGATCTTGATCAGACTATCAATGAATTATCAAGAAATGAAGTATTTAAAAGTGGTATTGGAACTGTTGTAGTAGAAAACCCTGTAAGAAGGGCGGACGGTACTGCTGTGCCTTTGAATACAATCAAAGGGATTTCCGAGTATTGTAAGGAGAAAGGTTATAGAATGCACTTAGACGCAGCAAGAGTTCATTTTGCGGAAGCCTTTTACGGTATTTCTGTAAAAGAATATGCCTCACATTTCGATACAGTTTACATTTCTTTATATAAATATTTAAATGCTGCCGGAGGTGCTATTTTATGTGGAGATGCTTCCTTGATTGATGAGGTCACTCATCAGATTAAAATTCATGGTGGCACTATGTATCAAACCTGGAATAACACTTCCATGGCCTTACATTATTTAGATGGAATAACGGCAAGGTTTAATAAAATGGCGGATGCAACCCAAGTGATTGTAGGTCAATTAAATGCTTTGGAAGGAGTAGAAGTGCAATCAGTTCCTAATGGCACTAACATTTATCAAATGAGGTTAGTCTCTTCAATAGATGGCAACCTCCTTCAAGAGTATCTTGAAACTAATCATCAGATTTCAATTCGACCGCCAAATGAGAAAGGTGTAATCCGTTTGGCTTTTAATGAAAGTATTCTATTTCAATCTGTTGATGAAATAGTGAAAGCTTTTCAAAATGCTATATCTGCATAAAAATTGCACAAAGTATGTCTAATTAACTCAAATCACATTAAGTAATGGACCATGGATAATCATCCCGCATCCAGCCTGCTATTATCACCTCCTTTCCTATAATGTCGCTAATAGAAAAGGCTATTTATTCTTTAGGATTTTAGCATGTCCAATTATCGAACAATCCACCTAATCATCCTACATTCACACTGCTTCCAACTTCGAGCTTCATACTTCAGACTATTTCAATATCTCAATTCAAATAGCCGTTAGACGGTCCTCCTAATATCATTTTTCACTAACTGGTCTTTAATATTCTTAATGATGAATACCCGTCAAACGGCAATCTGTCATCCATCATCCAACACCCTTCTTCCGACTTCGAGCTTCTAACTTCCAGCTGCTAGTTCCGGTCTGATCTACGGTACTGACCTAATTACACTGATCCCGTTCCGACCTGCTGTCCCAATTTCCCCATCGGGGATTAAGAGGCTCTTTGGAGGTTAGGGGGCTAATCCTTCACCTCACTCATACCCATCGCTTTCAGCATAAATCCAGGCAATGGCTTTTTCGGATTCCTTTTCTGAAGATTTAAATACCAGCCTATTTTTTTCATAATCGGAACTTTATGGGTCTCCACAAATTCAATTAGTGTCCCGTCTGGATCTTCTATATAAGTAAAATGACCAGCAGCTTCTCCCATATCAAAGCTATTGGCAGAATCCACTGTAAAATTAAATCCTTTTGCCTCACATTCTTCTTTGAGTGCTTGCATGCCGTTAATGTCATAGCAGAGATGGATATATCCCAAATCTCCCCAGAATCTATTTTCGAATATCTTTTTTGGTTTACGGTTTGAGGCAACTACCAATTCAATTTCAGAAGCTCCTAAAAGTGGACTAAAAGCTCCCTCCATTGGTTTACTGTGGCGCAATAAAATCCTGGTCAGCTTTTTATCACCGCCCGGTACAGCTTTCAAATCATCAAAAACACCTTCTTCTTCATAAATCACAGTATCATATCCTAAAATGTCAGAATAAAGTGTGCGGGCTTTATCAATATCGCTTACTCCGATAATAGCACCATTTGGGCCACCTGGTAGATCAGTTTTTCTTTGCTGAAACCATGAGTTAGAAGTTACAATCTGGAAAATATTATCCCATGGATCTTTTACGAAAAAAGTAGGGGCTCCATATGGGTCTTTCTGTAATTCGCCTAAAACATTAAGCCCTCTTTTATTGAATAGTTCATAAGTGGCTTCCACATTTTTACTTTTCATTTTCGCAATATTGATCCCTAAATCACCTAATTGAGGTTCAAATTTAGGACCTTCAGGCTTCCGGGAGGTATATTGCCAAATCTCAAAACCACCTCCGCCTTGCATGTTGATGGCTAAAATGGCATGTCGGCTTCTAGGCTCACCTCCTGTATAAGGTAGCATTAAAGCAGCTTCGGCAGCTTCCTCAAAAACTGGAACGCTCATCCCAAAATTTTGTCTATACCACTTGAAAGCAGCTTGAACATCTGATACACCTATACCAATTTGCTGAATTCCACTGATTATTTTCCCGCTCATGATTTTACTATTTTCTAATTTTGGCTAAAATAATGGAAATCAATTAAACAGAATGAATATCTCCATAAAAATTATGATAAAGATTGACGGAGTTCTTATTAGATTAAACGTCAAGCCTAAATATGAATCCTCTATATTGAAAATCTGTTTTTAATAAAAAACCGTGTAAATTAGAAGCTTTAATTAATTGATTCAGGCTTATTAATCATTTCAATATGAAAAAAATATTTACAATTATCATTTTTAGTTTATTCTCTCAATTATTGTTAGCTCAGGAATTACAAAGCCCTGAAAGTAAATTAGGCTATTCCTTGGGTGATAAATTCACATTTCATCATCAAGTTGTTGATTATTTCAAGTATTTGGCTGAAAGTTCTGATCAGATTATTTTGAAAAAATATGGAGAAACTTATGAAGGAAGACCCCTTTATTATGCCGTGATTTCCTCGAGTGAGAACATAGATAATCTTGATCAAATACAGAATCAAAATATTGCGCAAACAGGCTTGGAAGGAGACTTGGGAACTGTCGCAGATAAGGCTGTAGTTTGGCTTAGTTACAATATTCACGGAAATGAAGCCTCTTCAACCGAAGCTTCTATGAAAACTGCTTATGAATTATTAAGTGGAGGTATGGGTAGTCAAGACTGGTTGGAAAATACTGTAGTTATAATAGATCCTTGTGTTAATCCTGATGGAAGAGATCGATATGCTAATTTCTACCGAAGGTATGGCGCGAAAAATTTCAATCCTAATTTGGATGCAGTAGAGCATGATGAGCCTTGGCCGGGTGGTCGCCCTAACCATTATTTGTTTGACCTAAACAGAGATTGGGCATGGCAAACGCAATCGGAATCAAAATCAAGAATGAAAGTTTATCATGAATGGATGCCCCATATACATGTAGATTTTCATGAACAATCTATCAATAGCCCTTATTATTTTGCTCCAGCAGCTGAACCACTTCATGAAGTGATCACCGATTGGCAAAAAGAATTTCAAATTCAGATCGGTCAAAATCATGCTAAATACTTTGATCAAAATAACTGGCTATACTTTACCAGAGAAAGATTTGATCTTTTTTATCCAAGTTATGGTGATACCTACCCAACTTTCAATGGTGCAATTGGGATGACTTATGAGCAAGCAGGGAATGGAAGGGCAGGCTTGGGTGCTTTAACAAATCTTGAGGACACCTTAACCTTAAAAGATAGACTAGAGCATCATTACACAACAGGGATGAGTACTATCGAAATTGCTTCCAAGAATGCTGAAAAGTTAAATAATGAATTTAGAAAATACTTTTCGAGAAATATTAACAGTCCAGAAGATCCATTTAAAACTTATATTATAAAATGGACGGAAGATAAAAAGCATGATATTGAAGCACTGCTTAACTTTTTGAAAGATCAAAAAATTGAAGTTGGGCAATTAGGAAAAAAGCAAAGTTTGAGTGGCTATAGCTATTTCAAAAGACAAGACGCTAATTTTAAATCTACGGAGAAAGATTTGGTGATTAGTGCTTATCAACCAAAATCAACTTTAATTCAGGCACTTTTTGATCCTAAACCTAATTATAGTGATTCACTAACTTACGATATAACAGCTTGGGCTATTCCTTATGCTTATGGACTGGAAACTTATGGTTTGAAAAACAAAATAAATTCTGAACCGATTGAAGAGCAACTTTATGAAAAGGAAAATTTACAGTCAGCCTATGCTTATGCTGTAAAATGGAATTCATTCAATTCAGCTAAATTTTTAGCGGAAGCACTTAAAAGGGATATTAAAGTTCGAATTGCCTATAAAAATTTGAAATTTAATTCTGAAGAATTTAAAAGGGGAAGCTTAATTATTACTCAAACCAATAATGAGCAAATTAAAAATTTGAATGAAGAGTTGTTAGAGCTTTCAAATGAATTTGAATTAGAGGTTTATCCAATATCTTCTGGATTTGCTGATAAAATATATGATATAGGTTCATCAGAGATACAATTTTTAAAGGCTCCGAGAATAGCTGTATTAATGGATGAGGGAGTGTCTTCATTAGCTTATGGTGAAATCTGGCATTTTTTCGAACAGTCACTGGATTATCCAATTCACAGTATTCGAGTGAACAGCTTTGATAGAACTAATATTTCAGATTACGATCAGTTAATTTTGCCTTCAGGCAGATATTCTAATTTATCAGAAGAAGGGAAATCAAAATTAAATGAATTTGCTAAATCAGGAGGGAAAATTATTGCAATGGGTTCTGCTATTTCATTATTCGCAGATCAGGAAAATGGGCAATTGAAATCAAAAGAGGCGGAAGCTTCCGAGGATGCTTTGGCTTTATATGAAAATGCGGAAAGAAAGCGATTGTCGAGCAGTATATTTGGGGCGATTTATGATGTTCAGTTAGATAATAGTCATCCGCTGGCATTTGGTTTATCTAATCAGTATTTCAGCTTAAAGACCTCCGGGAATGCGTACGATTACTTGCCAAAAGGGTGGAATGTAGGACTGATCAAATCAGATAGGAGTCATATTGCAGGCTTTGCAGGCTATAAAGCAAAACAACTACAACTAAAAAGTATGGTTTTTGGGGTGGAGTCATTTGGAAGTGGTGAAATTGTTTATTTACAAGATGACCCATTGTTTAGAGCATTTTGGCATCAAGGAAAGATGTTGTTTTCCAATGCATTATTTATGGTAGGGAATGATTAAGTTCTATTCTAGAAATAAGGGCTGTTTTTAGGTTGTAAAACTCAAAAGCAGCCCTTTTATTAAAATTTTTTGGTTTAATTAGAATTCATACTCAGGTAGTTTCTCCAAAATATCTTCCACCATATCTTCCAAAGTATATTGAGGTTTCCAATTCCAATCTTTTTGCGCTTGGCTGTCATCAATACTGTTAGGCCAGGTATCGGCAATTTTTTGTCTGTAATCTACATTATAAGTAATCTTAAAGTCAGGATGCTGTTTTTTGATCACTTCATAAATATCGTTTGGAGTAAAGCTTAATGCTCCCAGATTATAACTAGACCTTACGCTAATTTTTTCTGCTGGTGCTTGCATTAAATCAATTGTGGCTTTAATAGCGTCCGGCATATACATCATGGGTAGGTAAGAATCCTCTCTTAAATAGCATTCGAAATCTTCTCCATTTAATGCTTTGTGAAAAATATCAACTGCATAATCTGTAGTTCCACCACCAGGTAATGACTTATAGCCTATCAAGCCTGGGTACCTTAAACTTCTTACATCTACACCATATTTCTCATGGTAGTAAGCACACCATCTTTCTCCTGCTTGTTTGCTAATTCCGTAAACAGTGTTGGGGTCCATTACGCAATCTTGTGGAGTGTTATCTACTGGAGATTTTGGTCCAAATACAGCAATTGAACTAGGCCAATAAATTTTTGAAAGTTTTTTCTCTCTGGCAACTTCTAAAACATTTAAAAGACTTTTCATATTGAGATCCCACGCGAAAATCGGGTTTTGTTCTCCTTTTGCAGATAAAATGGCTGCTAGCATGTAAATCTCAGTGATTTTATACTGATCAACTATTTTATTCAGCTTTTCGGCATTCATAACATCTAATTGTTCGAAAGGCTCATTAGGTAGAGGTTCCTTTCTTGGGGCTTGAATATCGGATGCTATAACATTAGTGCTTCCATAAATTGCCCTTAACTCAGCTGTTAATTCAGTGCCTAGCTGACCATTTGCTCCTATTACTAATATCGTATTCGTTTCCATTGGTAAAATTTTGCACGAATTTCGTTATTTTATTTTGCTAAAAAAATAATTGGAATGAATTGACATTTTTATGTGTTGAATGGCAGTATAGTAAGCCTCCTTATTTAGAAAGATGATAAATAAGCAGAACTACTTACATCTATTTTATTTCCTGTGACTTAAAAGTTATTTTTGCGTATTCATCTAGAATTATGAAAGAAAATTTCAAAGCAATAAGTTTATCATTCAAAAATGCTCCTATCGAAATTAGAGAGCAAGTCTCTCTTAATGATGAGTCTATTGGTAGATTATTGAACTATTTCAAAGAGTTTACTTCAGTTTCCGATGTTTTGGTGCTCTCAACATGCAACAGAACGGAGGTTTATTATTTTAATGAAGAGGAGCTCTCAGAAGATGTTATTAAGTTAATTGGAATAGAAAAAGGTATACGTGATTTTGATTCATTTAAGCCTTATTTTGAAGTTATTAATAATCATGATGAGGCTGTTAAAAGACTATTCAGAGTGTCAATGGGTCTTGAAGCTCAGGTTGTAGGTGATATACAAATTTCAAATCAAGTAAAAAGAGCTTATCAGCTTTCAGCTGACTTACAATTAGCGGGTCCTTTTTTGCATCGTTTGATGCATACTATTTTCTTCACTAACAAAAAAGTAGTGCAAGAAACCCCATTTAGAGATGGAGCTGCTTCCGTATCCTATGCAGCAACAGAATTAGTCAAAACTTTAACTGCCGATATTAAAATCCCTAGAGTATTAGGAGTTGGAGTAGGTGAAATAGGAGAAGACGTTTGCAGAAACCTTGTAGGAGATACTAGACTTTCAGTTAAAATTACCAATAGAACAGAAGATAAGGCAAAACAATTAGCTACTGAATGTGATTTCGGAGTTCATCCTTATACCCAATTGTGGGATGGAGTTCAAGATGCGGATGTAATCATTTCTTCAGTTGGAGCATCGGAGCCAATTTTCACTAAAGAAAAAGTAGATGCCTTAAAGATTTTAAGCTTTAAGTACTTTATTGATCTATCAGTTCCGCGTTCTGTTAGCAATGAGGTGGAAGAAAACCCTGCCGCATTGGTTTATAATGTAGATAGCGTAAAAAGTAAGGCAGATGAAGCGCTGGAAAAACGAATTAAAGCTATTCCTCAAGTAGAGGAAATCATTGAAGAGTCAATAGAAGAGTTTAATGACTGGTCAAAAGAGATGGCGGTATCTCCAACGATCAACAACCTCAAAAAAGCATTAGAACAGATAAGACAGGAGGAACTTGCTCGTTATCTTAAAGAAATTGAAAGTGAAGATTGCAAAATTGTGGATAAGGTAACAAAGAGCATGATGCAGAAGATATTAAAATTGCCTGTTCTACAATTAAAAGCCGCTTGCAAAAGGGGTGAAGAAGAAACTTTAATAGGTGTTTTGAATGATTTATTTAATCTTGAAAAAGCTACTACAAAAAAGTAAATCAATAAAGCTTGTAGGATAAAAGCTTATCCTCTATTTTTGCCAATAAATTATAAAGAGAAAGATATGTTTTACGATATTCCGGTTACAGAAGGAGCCAATACATTTTTTTGGATATTAGTCACTCTAGTGGGCTTAGTAAATGCAATTGCATTTATTGATAAAAGAAATACTGATAAAGAGGAGTCAGAATCCTAATTTTGATTAACATTATAATGATATAGTATGAAAAGAATTTCCATAATTTTCATACTTTTTTTATGTCTCTTTTCTTTTAAAGAGATAAAGAGTCAATCCTACTTAGGTGTTAAAGGGGGTGTTAACATTCCCTTTGTGAATTTCACAGACTTCACTAATGTGCCTATTACAACCAGATTTCGTACTGCTTATTTTGTAAGTCCAAGTTACGGTATTTCTTATCGCTATATGCAGAGTGATAAAATAGGGATTCAATTTGATTTAAATTATTCAACAAAAGGTTGGGGCCAAAATACCTTAGATTTTACTAATACTGCTATTACAGAAATTAATTATTTAGAGCTTCCTTTTTATTTTCATTGGCAAATTTTTGGAACGAAGAAATTTAAATTTTTTGCTGATGCAGGAATCTATGTTGCCTGGGCATTAAGTGCATCCACAAGCATTGCAAACAATCAAGATTTAGATGAGATTCAAATTTATTATTCTGTGAACGAGGAT
Source organism: Marivirga sp. (assembly GCF_024636815.1). Taxonomy (GTDB): domain Bacteria; phylum Bacteroidota; class Bacteroidia; order Cytophagales; family Cyclobacteriaceae; genus Marivirga. Next base: position 12,639 of record NZ_JAGXGF010000090.1, on the reverse strand, counting down.
AATAGAGGAGATTTTGGTGTGTATACAGGTGCGGGGTTTTCTTATGATTTTTCTCTATTTATCCTTCAGATAGAGGGTAGTTTTAAATCAGGTTTTGCCAATATTTTACCCGTTAATCATTTCGTAAGGGAAAATCCTTCGGTTTCTACAAATCAGGTTCCATCCGTTCAATTAAGTTTGCTTTTCCCTCTTTCTAAAGAATCGAAAAAATAGAAGAATTTAAAAGAAACTTTCCTATTTTCATTTTTACAAAACAAAACAACTGTTTTTACAGTGTATGATGTATTAGTTTTAAATGATTTCAACATGAAAAGGGTCTTATTTTTATTCTTCTCCATATTTTATTCGAATTTTCTTTTAGCTCAACAAAAGCCGATAAAAATTTTTTATGAAAAATCAGAAGAGGGCTTTTTCTTTTATGCAAATAACAATGAACAAGTCCCTTATACGGTTAAAATTAATTTTCAAAACTTAGAGAATCTTAAAGCTGAATCAGATGAGAGAAGCTTTATAAGAACTATTCCTGCTAAAGTTACCAATCAAAAAATATTAGAATTGAAAAAAATTAAAGAGAATAAAGGCACTTCATTTGACTTTAATTTTCTTTATAACATAGGTGATCCTTCACTAATAGTTGATGAAAATTATCCGTATCTGCTACCCTATAAACATGGGAAAAAAGCCAGAGTTGGGCAAGGTAATAATGGCTCAGGAACTCATAGAGGAATTAATGCGATTGACTTTAATTTAGAAATAGGAGATAGTGTTTTTGCTGCAAGAGACGGTTTGGTAATAGAAGTAAAAGATGGTTCTAATGAAGGTGGTGATGATCCTAAATTTGAGCCATATGGTAATTTTATTAAAGTTTATCATGATGATGGGACACTCGGCAGCTATGTTCATTTGGTGCAAAATGGCAGTTTAGTTAAAAAAGGAACTCAAATAAAAGAAGGTCAACTGATTGGTATTAGTGGGAATACAGGCTGGAGTTCGGGGCCTCACCTTCATTTTATGGTTGCTCAAAACATAGATTTTCAGAATATCACCATGCCTGTGAAATTTATCAATTATGAGGGTAAATTGTTTATCCCTAGAGAATCAAAAAGTTATTATGCATATCATCCTGGGAAACCTGAATTTGAGGTTGAAGATAGTTTTCAGGAATCAAAATTTGAGGCTGAATTTAAACCCTCTGATTTAAGTAATGAAATTGAATTTGACTCAGAGGAATATGGTGATTACGTATTAATTTATGTTAATAATGGAATGAATAGTGAAATGAGTGGAGTTTTGAAGTTACAATTGAAAAATCTGATAAGTACTAAAAAACTGCCTTATAAATTTACGGTTCCAGCTAAAACGAAGATGTATTTATTGGCATTAAGTCCTGATGACGAAGCCTCTTCTTTTGGTTATCAACTTTCAGGAGAATTTAAGTAGACTTTAAATCAAGTTACGTCCCCAATATCAACTCAATCACTCCTATAACGTATGTAACAACATGGAAAAAGCGAAATTACTATATTTTTACGACCCTTTATGCGGATGGTGTTTTGGATTTAGTCCGGTGATTAAAAAACTGGAAAAAGAATTTCAAGAAAAAATCGATTTTGAAGCTATTAGTGGTGGTATGGTGCTTGGAGATAGAATAAAGCCTTTGAGTGAGATGAAGGAGTACCTTCAGGAAGCTATGCCTCGCCTGGAAGAAATGACTGGTGTTAAATTTGGAAAACCTTATTTGGAGATATTGGAAGAAGGCACCCTGATGCTTAATTCAGAGTTGCCTTGCATAGCTATGACAGTTTATAAATCAATGACTAACAAATCTAGCATTGAGTTTGCATCTGCTCTACAATCAACTTTATATGAAAAAGGTATAAATCTTAATGAAGTTGATAATTATCAATTATTAGCAAAAGGTTTTGATTTACCCTGGGAAGTGTTCAAGAATAAATTGGAGGATCCTGCTTACAAAGAAAAAACATATCAGGAATTTCAAATTGGCCAGCAAATGGGAATAGGAGGATTTCCTTCTGTGGTTTTAAGTATCGGTAAGCAAGGGTATTTAATTGCACGAGGCTACAGGCCGGAAGCAGAAATGCGAGCCGTAATTGAAGAAATCTTGAGCAAGGAAATGACTGATTCCAAATAGTATAATTAATCAAAAATATTAGGGGATGAGTTCACAAAAGTGAAATCATCCCCTTTTTTATTCATTATTTTCTACTTCTTTAAATTCAATTCTAAAAACCACTTCATCAATTATTCTAATTGCTTACCTTTGCCCAAAATTTGAATTAAAATTTTATCATGCATAGGACACATCACTGCGGAGAGCTAAGAATAGAAAATAAAGGCGAAAAAGTAATATTAAGCGGTTGGGTACAGCGCGTACGTAATAAAGGAGGTTTACTCTGGATAGATTTGCGCGATCGTTACGGAATTACGCAGCTTTTATGTGAAGAGGGTAAAACAAGTGAAGATATTCTTAAAACTGCCCGAAAAGTAGGAAGAGAATTTGTTCTGCAAGCTAAAGGCGAGGTATTAGAGCGCTTTTCTAAAAATGATAAAATGGCTACAGGAGATATAGAAATATCTCTTGAGGAACTGAATATCTTAAATGCGGCTAAAACCCCTCCATTCACCATAGAGGATGATACAGATGGTGGAGAGGAATTAAGAATGCAGTACCGCTATTTGGATTTAAGAAGACCAGCTGTAAGGGAAAAGCTTAAGTTGCGTCATCAACTCATGCAGGCAACCCGTAGGTTTATGGATGGAGCCGGATTTTTGGAAGTTGAAACTCCTGTTTTGATAAAATCTACTCCTGAGGGAGCTCGTGATTTTGTAGTCCCTTCTCGCGTTCATGAAGGTGAATTTTATGCTTTGCCACAATCTCCACAAACTTTCAAGCAATTATTGATGGTATCTGGCTTCGATAAATATTTCCAGATTGTGAAATGTTTTAGAGATGAAGATTTACGTGCTGATCGCCAACCGGAATTTACTCAAATTGACTGTGAAATGTCCTTTGTAGAGCAAGAGGATATCCTGAATACTTTTGAGGGAATGGTAAAATACCTATTCAAAGAAGTGAAAGGAGTTGAAATTGACGATTTTGAAAGAATGACTTATGATCAGGCCATGAAGCTTTATGGCTCGGATAAGCCCGATATTAGATTCGGAATGCCTTTCGTAGAATTGAATGAACATGCTCAAGGTAAAGGCTTTAATGTATTTGATCAAGCTGAATTAGTGGTAGGAATAAATGTGCCAGGTGCAGCCGAATATACTCGTAAGCAGTTAGATGCATTAACTGAATATGTTAAGCGCCCACAAATTGGTGCAAAAGGATTGGTTTATGTAAAATGTAATGAAGACGGAAGTTTCAAATCCTCAGTTGATAAATTTTACAATCAGGAAGATTTGAAAACATGGGCAGAAGCTGCTGATGCCAAAACTGGTGATTTACTATTAGTTTTAAGTGGAGACATTGACCATACTCGAAAAGCGATGAATGAGTTACGTCTGAAAATGGGGTCTGAACTTGGTTTAAGAGATAGGAATGTGTTCAAGCCTCTATGGGTGCTTGATTTCCCTCTTCTGGAATGGGACGAAGAAACAAAGAGATTCCATGCTATGCATCACCCATTTACCAGCCCCAAAACAGAAGATATGGAATTTATAGAGTCTGATCCGGGGAGAATAAGAGCCAATGCCTATGATATGGTGATCAATGGAGTTGAAATTGGTGGAGGAAGCATCAGAATCCATGATAAATCTTTACAGCAGAAGATGTTCAAAGCATTGGGCTTTACAGAAGATGAGGCTCAAAAGCAATTTGGGTTCTTGATGGAAGCTTTTGAATATGGAGCACCACCACATGGTGGAATTGCATTTGGTTTTGATAGATTATGTGCGATGTTTGGTGGTTCAGATTCAATCAGAGATTATATCGCATTCCCTAAAAACAATGCAGGAAGAGATGTGATGATTGATTCTCCGGCTACTATTTCACCAGAACAATTAAAAGAATTACACTTAAGTATAAAATAAAATTAATATATTGTTCAACAGTTTAATTTTAACTGTCTAGTTCGCTGTTGTTTTTAGTTAGCGAACTATCAATTATGCGTTATTGAAATACTTTTAAATTGATTGAACATACCTATATTGAGTTTTTGGGATTGGAACTTGCCGACCCCTTAACTTTCATCAGTGATATTTTGATGGCTGTTTTTTGCGCCTATTTTGGTCACAAACTATTCCATAATTTCACATCAAAATACGCTAAATTAACAGCTTTCTTTTTCTTTTTTCTTGGTTTTTCTGCTTTTCTGGGGGGAACGGCACATTTACTGGATCTTTACTTAGGGAAAAACCCACATCTCATTGCCTGGACAATGCAGGGTGTTTCAATTTTGTCCTTTCAGTTGGCGAGTTTGAAATTATTAGAATCAGCTAAAATAAAATTTATTTTAAGTGCATTGATTTTTGCTTTTTTTGGAATTTTCATCTCTCAAATCCTAACTGTTCAACATTTCGATGTTGTAAAGGTAAATTCTATCGTGGGCTTAATAGGATTTGTGTCAATAATTCACATTTATAAGTATATTCAAGAAAGAGATTTTGTTTACATAAAAATTCCATTAGCCATTGCATTATTTGCTGGACCTGCAATGATTCACAGTTTTGATATTTATTTCAATAAATGGATTGATCAAAACGTAATAAGTCATTTACTTTTGCTGCCATGTTATTACTTACTGTATAGCTCAATAAGACAAGTGGCGATTACTAAAATGAAAACTCAGCCAATACCGCAATCAGTGCCCCTAGAAGAGAAATAAATAATTTCTTGAAATTAAAACTATGATCTGGGCTGCTTTCAAAAAAGATAGTAGTAGAAATATGCAGGAAGTTTCCGGATACAATAGCAAATAGTATAAGGAAAACTCTATCTGAGAAGATCTCCGCGTCATGTAAAATATGACTAAGTCCTAATCCCGCTGGGCTTGCCAAACTAAAAATAACTAAGATTAATACAGTTTTCCATTTAGTTTTTAAATGACAGATTAAGACTGACATTAGTGCAAATGCAGCAGGCATTTTATGCATCAAAATACCAAAAAACACAGAGTTTGTGCTGTCATGAGAGTGAATAGTATCAGGATGTGCCAGTAAAGTCCCTTCTAGAAAAGAATGTATGGACAAGGCAATTAATAATCCCAGCCACTTATTATGTCCGTGATGGTGATGGTCTTGAATATTATGCAAATGACCATGCTCTACGCCTTCAGAAAAGTATTCTAAAATCACCTGGATAAAAAAACCAGCTAATACATATAAACTGATATAAGCTACATTTTCCCCTTGTGAAAATATTTCAGGTAAAATGTGAATCACGGTAACTGAAAATAAATAAGCGCCAGCAAAAACTAAGGCCAGTTTAAAAAACGAATTATTCACTTTAGGAATAAAAAATACCAGATAACCTGCACCAAAAGTGAGTAAAAACAATATTATGGTGTTACTAATCATAATTTTTTTACAATAAATATCATTCGTTCGGAAGTTTCGGGCTCGTAATCATTTAGCTCATAATCACCAAAGGTTTGCATAAGCATAAAGTTAGCATTTCGGAAGAATTCTAAAAAGCATAATCTTCTGATAGCTTTAACCCTTTCTTCAAACTCAAACTCTTTACCATCAGCCTTAAAATTGATTTCTTTACTAATATTTTCCCCATCAAAATGTCTTTTGAGATGAAACTCGATGCCATCTATAGTTTTGACTTCTTCTTTCACTAGATTATGAATTACTCTATATGGGTTTAAAAAGTCTAAAGTAAAGACACCTCCTGATTTGAGTGAATTTGAAATCGAGCTAATGCATTTTTGATTTTCTTTCTCAGATTTAAAAAAACCAAAACTCGTAAACAGATTAAAAGCGTAATCAAAATAATTTTCCTTTAAGCTATTGCGCATATCTTGTACATGAAATTGTAATTTCTCATTTTCATGTGCTTTTGCTAATTCAATATTTCTATCTGAAATATCGATTCCTTCTACTTCAAAACCTTTTTTATTCAAGAAGATGGAATGTCTTCCGCTTCCACAAGCCACGTCCAATAACTTTGCGTCTTTCGGTATTTTTAAATACTGCAGTAAATTCGTTAAGAAAAATTTTGCTTCATTATCATCTCTGTTTTTGTACAGGATATGATAATAGGGAGAACCAAACCACTCATTGAACCATTCTTTTTTATCTTCAGTCATAATTAAAGAATGATATTCCCCCCTAAATTCTCAGTATTGTATTGCTGTAAATCACCATTCTCATCCTCATAAATGAAAAAAGCTTTAAGGTGATTTTGGGTTGTTAATATTTCTTTTGCCTTTTCCAATCCAGTTACCATAAAAGCAGTAGACCAAGCATCTGCTTCCATGCAAGTTGGCGCAACCACTGTTGAGCTTATGATATCCCTTTGAATGGGATAGCCTGTTTTTGGGTTGATGCTGTGTCCATATTTTTTACCCTCATGGACGAAAAATTTTCTGTAATTACCTGATGTGGATATCGCTTCATTGTCTAATTTAATAATGGCTACTCTTTTAGCTTGTTGTCCTTCTTCTGTTTTTGGGTCATCAACGCCTATAGCCCATAAATCCTCATTTTCATTCTTCCCTTTAACTCTTAATTCCCCGCCTAGCTCAACCATCATGTTTTCTACACCTCTGGATTTTAGAAAGTCAAATACTACATCTATAGAATATCCCTGAGCAATGGCATTAAAATCAAGTGATACTTTTTCCTTTTCTTTAACAACTCGCTGCTTGTTGAAATCAATGTATTCAAAACCTACATATTCTTTTATTTCTTCTATTCGGCTACTGTCTGGGAAGTCCGTTTTTTCAGGGCCAAATCCCCAGGCTTCAATTAATGGGTAAACTGTAGGGTCAAATGCTCCATCAGAAGCCTTATATATTTCTTTTGATTTCTCTAAAACAGGATAGAAATAAGAGGATTCAAACTGAAAATGGTCTGATTTATTAAATCTCACAATCTCTGAGCTTTTCACATAGGTAGATAAGCTAAGATCAAATTGATGCAAAATCGAATCTACTTCTAGTTTCAGGTTTCTATTTTCTACATCTGAATAGGTGATGTTGTAGGTTGTGCCTTGTGCTTCTCCTGAAATAAAAATGTAGGGTAATTTTTCGGTTTCAGATTTTTGGCTGTCTCTGTAAAACCAAAACATAGCAACTACGGCAATTAAAATCAATGAATAGATTGAATTTTTCTTCCTATTGTTCATGTTAATGTAATTTGAAGCGAAATTACATTAAATGCAATTGAATTGCGAATGGGAGAGGAGATTTTTAAATTGAGTGGGAATAAAAAAGCCACCTATAAGGTGGCTCATATAATTAAATAGTTTGGAAATGTTTGTTTAACACATCACGGTACTTAGAACTAAAATTTCTGTAGCACCATTCCTTCAACAAATTCAGCTCGTGTTCAACTAACAGAGCAATAGCTTTTGCCAACTCTTTTTCAAATAAACGCTTGTCGAAACTCACTTTTGAAAGAATTGATTTTGCATAATCTAACATAGCTATTATGGTTTGGGTTGTAGTTATTACTTTAAAGAACTTAGTTTTTTATGGTATCCTGAAAGTAGTAAAAATTTATTAAAATCGAAAATTAAACACTAATTTTAACGTTCGAATATTAAAAGTATTTGAATTAAATTACGATAAATATGAAGTTTAGGTTAATATATTTTTCATTTATATTTTCAATATTGTTTTGTAGTGGTTTTGGACTTTTAGCTCAAGATATTTCTATTGAATTAGGTCCTGATAGGATTGCTTTGAATGAGGCTTTTACCATTACCGTAAAGGTAGAGGGAGAGACTTTGAAGTCTTATGATAAGTTCCCCGACATATCAGGATTAGTTAAAAGAGGAACATCCAGCAGTTCATCAACCAATATTTTTAATGGGCAGGTGACTAGAAGTCAAAGTATTACACAAACTTATGTGCCTGAAAAAGAGGGAATTATCAATATCCCCCCTTTCAATATAAATGTGAATGGAAAAGTCATTAGCTCGCCCGGAAAAAAGGTAGAGGTGGGGTCGGCAAAACAGCAGAATCAAAACAGAAGATATGACCCTTTCGGGAGTGACCCTTTTGAAGATTTCTTTGGCAGAAGAGATGAGCCAGAAGAGTTTGTAAATTTAAAAGAAGAGGCATTTTTTGCCTTAACTACCGATAAAGATGAAGTTTATATTGGAGAGGGCGTTAATACTACTCTTGCATTTTATGTTTCTAATGAAAATAGAGCACCGCTTCAGTTTCATGATTTAACTAATCAGCTGACTGATATTTTACGTAAAGTAAGACCTAATAATGTTTGGGAAGAAAATTTCAATATTGAAAATATTAAAGCAGAACCAGTCAATATTGGAGGAAAGCGTTATAGTGTTTATAAAATATTTCAAGCTACTTTTTCCCCATTAGGGGAACAGGATATTGTTTTCCCGAAAGTAGGTTTGGAAATGATTAAATATCAAGTAGCTAAGAGCAGAAGTTTTTTTGGTCAGAATAGGAAGGAAACTTTTAAAACATTCTATTCTAAACCCAAAACTGTGAAAGTTAAACCATTACCTGATCATCCATTAAAAGACCAGGTTTCGGTAGGGAATTATGAATTATCTGAAAATATTAATTCCACTGAATTGAATACTGGAGAAAGTTTTCAGTATGAGTTTGAGATTAGGGGAATTGGAAATATTTCAGGAATTGCTGAGCCTCAAGTAAATAATCAGAAAAATTTGGAAATTTATTCTCCTGATGTAAGTGAGAATATTAGAAGAAGTGGAGTGTCAGTTAGGGGGTCAAAAGCTTTCCGATATTATATGATACCAAAAGAGCCAGGAGAATATGATTTGTCAGATTATTTCCAATATATATTTTTTAATACCTCATCCAATAAATACGATACTTTAAAATCTGACTATAGGATCAAAGTTAGTGGGGAAAGCATGGCAAATGTAAATATTGAACAAGCTTCTTCTGATGGTTTATTTTATGATAGAATCGATGAAGTTTCTAATCAATTACAATCTCATCAAACCACTGAAATATGGAAATGGGTATTTAATATATTTCTTATAGTGGCTTTTTCACTTTCATTGTTCATCTTACTGAAAAAGTCCTAAATTGCGCATCAATTTTTCTATAAATGAGCAATAGTTTCGGTAAAATCTTCAAAATCACTACTTATGGTGAATCTCATGGGGTGGGAATAGGCGTCATCATTGACGGTTGTCCTGCTGGAGTGAAAGTAGATGAAGCATTCTTGCAATCTGAAATGCAACGCAGAAAGCCGGGTCAATCTAAAATTACCACGCAGAGAAAGGAAGAAGATGAAGTAGAAGTTTTATCCGGTATTTTCGAGGGAGTAACCACAGGAACCCCAATTGCTTTAGGAATCCGAAATACCAATCAGAAAAGTAAAGATTACTCACATATTAAAGATAGCTATAGACCTTCTCATGCAGATTATACTTATCAAGAGAAGTATGGCGTAAGAGATTACAGAGGAGGGGGCAGAAGCTCAGCAAGGGAGACAGCGGCCAGAGTAGCAGCAGGAGCAATAGCCAAGATGTATCTGAAGCAATCTGGTATTAATGTTCAGGCGTATGTTTCTCAAGTTGGAAGTTTAAAACTTAAAAGATCATATTTACAAATGGATTTGAGCAAGGCGGAAGAAAATATTGTACGCTGCCCTGATCCTGAAATAGCTGAAAAAATGATTCAGCATATTGATGATACCAGAAAAAATAGAGATACCATTGGCGGTATAGTGACTTGTGTTGTAAAAGGAACACCGGTAGGTTTAGGTGAACCTGTATTTGATAAATTGCATGCAGTATTAGGACAAGCTATGTTAAGTATTAATGCCGTAAAGGGCTTCGAATACGGAAGTGGTTTTGAAGGAGTGAAAATGTATGGCTCAGAGCATAATGATGCTTTCAAAACTGAAGATGGAAAAGTAAAAACTTCGACCAATCATTCCGGTGGCATTCAAGGAGGTATATCTAATGGGCAAGATATTTACTTTAATGTAGCTTTCAAACCTATTGCAACGATCATGAATGACCAGGAGAGTATTGATAAAGAGGGGAATAAAGTAACAGTAAAAGGAAAAGGCAGGCATGACCCGTGTGTGGTGCCAAGAGCAGTACCTATTGTAGAAGCAATGGCTGCTTTAACGATTGCGGATTTTTTGTTGAGGGCTAAAACGAATAAAATTTGATGAAAAAATTACCATTACATATAAAAATAATTATTGGCTTGGTGTTGGGGGTCGCATGGGCCTTTATCTCTAGCTATTTGGGATGGAACCAGTTCACAATAGACTGGATAGATCCTTTTGGTACCATATTTATTAGAGTATTAAAAGCAATTGCAGTTCCGTTGGTCTTGCTTTCTATTATTAGTGGTGTTTCCAGTTTGACTGATATCAACAAACTGGGGAAACTCGGCTTAAAAACCCTTGTGTTTTATTTAATGTCTACTGTGCTTGCGGTTGGTATTGGTTTAACACTTGTGAATTTAGTTCAACCAGGTAAGTTTGTTAATGAAGAACAAAGAGTAAAGAACAGAATTAAATACGAACTATGGGTAAGTGAAAATCCTGATGTTCCTCAACCAAAAGACGGAAGATCTTTTTTAAAAGAGCAAGAGTATCAAGATTTAGTGAATTCCACAATGAATGAGGGTGCAATGGATTCATTGAGAAATGTTGCTGAAGCTTCCAATAAGAAGGTAGACCAATTGTCTCAATCTGCTGAAGAAACCAGTAATAAAGGACCCCTTCAGTTTTTTGTAGATATGGTGCCCGAAAATGTCTTTGGAGCCTTTAGCAATAATGCCAACATGTTACAAGTTATTTTCTTTGCATTGTTCTTTGGAATATGTTTGGCAATGTTACCAAATGATAAAGTTGGAGGTGTTATCAGTTTCGTAAATGGTGCCAATGAAGTCATTCTTAAGATGGTGGATATCATTATGAAAGCTGCACCATTTTTTGTATTTGCTTTATTGGCAGGAGTAATTGCGAAAATGGCGGATACGCCAGCTCAGGTATGGCAAATTTTCAAAGGATTGGGAAGTTACTCCATTACGCTTTTGGTAGGCTTACTATTCATGATATTTGTGTTATATCCATTGATAGTCTCGCTATTTATCAAAAAGTTAACGTATAGAGAATTCTTAAAAAGAATAAGTCCGGCTCAATTTTTAGCTTTTTCAACTTCCAGTAGTGCAGCTACCTTACCTGTTACCATGGAGTGTGTGGAAGAAAATATGGGAGCGTCTAAGAAAATTAGCAGTTTTGTACTTCCTATTGGTGCAACTGTCAATATGGATGGAACCAGTATGTATCAGGCTATAGCAGTGGTATTCTTGGCGCAATTGCACATGGTTGACTTAACATTGGGTCAGCAGTTAACTATTGTTTTAACGGCTACTTTAGCCTCTATAGGATCTGCAGCTGTACCAAGTGCAGGATTGGTGATGATGATCATAGTTTTAAATTCAGTAGGTTTAAATCCTGCCTGGGTAGCTATTATTTTTCCTGTAGATAGAATTTTGGATATGTTCCGAACTGTGGTGAACGTTACAGGCGATGCGACTGTTTCTACATTAATTGCTAAGTCTGAAGGTGAACTTAATGTTCCTGATGACGTACCTGCAAATAAATAATTTGAAAATAACTTAACTAAATAAGATGAGTGAGCAGACACAACAACCTGTTACCATTTATATGGAAGCCAATCCGAATCCGAATTCATTGAAATTCGCTACCAACCAAATGTTGGTACCTGAAGGTGATTCTTTTGATTTTCCATCTATAGAAGATACAAAACAAGCCCCGTTAGCGGAAATCCTTTTCAAAAAGGAGTATGTTGATAGAGTTTTTTACATGAGTAATTTCATTACGGTTACCAAAAAACCTGAATACGAATGGGTTGAAATCCAAAATGAAGTTAAAGGAATTATTAAAGAATTTTTGGAATCAGGCCAGCGTGTAGTTGAATTGAGAACACAAGATTTTTTTGAGCAACCTAATACAAGTGAAAATGCGGAGTTAGAAGAGCAGATCAAAAATATCTTGGATGAGTACATCAAGCCCGCTGTAGAGCAAGACGGTGGAGCTATTTCTTTCCATTCTTATGAAAAGGATAGTCAAAAGGTAAAACTTTTGTTGCAAGGTGCTTGTAGTGGATGTCCTTCTTCTACCATTACATTAAAGGCAGGAATTGAAAATCTTTTAAAGAGAATGTTGCCTAATGATGTGAAAGAGGTAGAGGCAGAAGGCGTATAAATTTAATATTGAAATCTTTAGGCAGTCATTTGATATAAATTCAATGACTGCTTTTTAATTTTTTAGCCAGATTTTATAAAAGACCTGTCAGGTTTTTTTTAATAACCTGAGTTCGATTCTAATTTAGGATTCAGAACGCCTGTAAATAGTGAGTTTCAACTAAAAATTCTGAAGCAATAGCGGGCTATTGTAAGGAATTTTTAGGAAGAAAATCGCTGTTTAGAGGTGGGATAGGAAAAG
>NZ_JAGXGF010000089.1 GCF_024636815.1 Marivirga sp. | reverse complement strand
TAATTATTTTCGTTTATCCTTATAGCCTAAGGAACTAGCATATTGTTTTAATTTCTCTTTTAATAAATTTCTTGCTCTGTGCAATCTACTTCTGACCGTTCCTATGGGAATGTCTAAAATCTTAGCCATTTCCTCATAAGTGAATCCTTCAAGATCGCACAAAATAATTACCGTTCTGAAATCCACATCAAGCGAATTGAGTGCGTTAGTGATTTCATCGCCAATTAAATGTTGAACAGTTTCTACCCTAAGGTCGGTCGTGATATTCTCATTAACAGAATCGGAATTATAGTATGATTCTACTTCCTGATAATCTACCTTATTAGGTTGTTTACTTTTCTTTCTGTAATTATTTATAAAACTGTTCTTCAAGATTCGAAACAGCCAAGCTTTTGCATTGGTTCCCGTTTCAAAAGAATTTATGAACCTATAGGCTTTCATGAAGGTTTCTTGCACCAAATCTTTGGCATCATCTTCATCCAAAGTAAGCCTAAAGGCGAAATTATACATCGCATCTATATGCGGCATAAATTCCTCATTGAATACTCTTTGTTTATCTTTGTTTTCGTATGACATGCGCTCTCCCACAAACTAGTTTAATTATTGTATATAACCTAAAAATGGAGAGAAGGTTATACCTATGGATTCTTAAGTTTACTTAAATTTTATTATGAATATTCTTATTCTTTGTGCGCAGGGTGGTGTAGCCGGTTCTTCTTACAGTATTTCATATCTTGCAAAAGGGTTGGCTGAAAGAAATCATAACGTCTTTTTAGGGTTATTAAAAGATTCATTTCTGGATAGCTTAGTCAAGGATTCAACTGTAAAAAGGGTCTATATGCCGTTTAAAGGCAAGACCGATAAAATTACTCGTTCAATTATTAAAGAATTAATTGAGAAAGAAAACATTCAAATTATTAATGCTCAATCATCAAACGACCGTTACGTAGGGCCAATGGTTAATTTTCTGCATCGTAAAAAAGTGAAAATTGTGCAGACCAGAAGGCAAAATCCTAAGAAAATGATTGGGTTAAATAAATTTTTTCAGAATATATTCAATAATTACTTCTGTGATAAGATTGTGGTGGTTAGTGAAGCTTTAAAAGAAATTTTTATTGAAAGAGGTATTCATGAAAATAAACTTAAAGTAATTCATAACGGAACTCCCACTGAACAATATCAACCTAATTTAGAACTGCGAACCAAATTACAAAATCAATTGGGCTATACCGATGATGACATTGTAATTGGATGTGTAGCCCGTTATAAAAATCAACCACAATTTGTAAAAGCATTGCAATATCTTCCAAAAGAATGGAAAGTTCTCTATGTTGGGCTAGATGAAGAAAACTATAGAAACCGGTTTCCTGATGAACCTGACATTCACGATGTACCACAAGAAGTGAAATGCATAGGAATTGTGGATGATAAAGCCACTGTGATTCAATACTACACTTTGATGACTGTAAATGTACTCCCGTCCACTATGGACGGATTTGGGTTAACCTTAGTGGAAAGCATGGCTATGGGAACGCCTGTGGTAGCAACCAATTTTGCAGGCATACCCGATGTAGTGCAACATGAAGAAAATGGACTCCTATATGAAAATGAAAACTATGTAGACTTTGCCAAGCAAATCAAACGAGCAGTTGAAGACCAAGCCTTAAGGAGTAAACTTCTGGAAAATGGAAGAAAAACTGCCTTTGAAACTTTTTCCATTGAAAATACTATACATAAGTACGAGCTTTTTTTTGAAGATCTTTTGAAAAGTTAGCCAGAAGAGGTTGATTTATGATAGAAATCACTTAGTTAAGTACCTCTGGCTAGACCATATATAAATCAAATAAATTTGAAATTCTATAGTCGAAATATATTGGCAACATAGCTCTGAAATATTTAAATATATTATCTTACATTTTTAAATAAGAAAACATTTTGAACAAACTATTTCGCAAACTAGTACCAAAATTTATAAGGGGCCCAATTGAAAAAAACAAGCTCAAATCCACAGTTCTGGATTATTACAATTCAACTGACAATGAAGTGATTGATGAGGAAAAAAGTAACGCACTTAATTATTTGAAGGAGAAAGGATTCAGTGTTTTTCCATATGCATTTCAAGAGAAATATAAACCTTCTGATATAGAAGTACATACTGACCCATCCAACCAGCTCAAATATATTAATAGAGATGGAAAAAGACTTTATTTCAAAAGAAAATCTTCGGAAAGGGGAGTCAGAAGAAATTATAACTTCCTTAAAATAGAACAAGATAAAAAATCCCCTCACAGATATCTCACAAACGAATTTAATGTGAAAGAAAATGATATTTTGGTTGATGTGGGTGCTGCGGAAGGCAATTTACCTTTAGAAGTAATTGAAAAGATCAAAAAAGCTTATCTATTTGAAACAGATGAAAGATGGATTGAGGCATTGGAAGCCACTTTTGCCCCATGGAAAGATAAAGTAGTCATTGTCAATAAGTTTGTTTCGAATATTAATGATGAGAAAAATGTATCTTTAGATGAATACTTCAAAGATAAAGAGCCTTTTACTTTTTTAAAGGTTGATGCTGAAGGTGCTGAAGCCGACATTTTGGACGGTGCGCAAAAAATAATAGCTCAGTGTAATAATTTAAAATTAGCGCTTTGCTGTTATCACAAACCTTATGATGAAGATAAATTTAAAGCACATCTTGAAACTAGAAAGTTTAAAGTTTCATTTGCAGATGGTTATATGGTTTTTCCTGAACCCAAAACATTCAGACCTCCCTATTTAAGACGAGGGGTACTGCGTGCCATAAAATAAATGCTACAATATTATATTTATTCCTAAACTAGAAGAGATAGGTAGCTCTTATTCAAAAGTTTCCATCAATTCCATTCCGTAGCTGTAATCTTTCCGTACAGCTACACTATCGCCTTTCACTCTCTTAATTAAGAAACCGTTGTCTGTAAAATATTGCTCAGCTTCCGCGTATTCCTTATCATTCAGATGACGACTTTCAAATACAATTACTTTCGGTTTATGAAGGCTTAAGTCATATAATTTAATGACCTCAAAATCGAAACCTTCTACATCAATTTGTAATACATCCACTTCCTTTATTTGATATTTCGTCCTAAGAAATTCAAAGGTTTTAGATTCTACTTTAACCTCATCAATATATTTTTCTCGACTTGCCGGAACTTTAATACCTTTTCTTTTAGCAATGATATCTACATCACCACGATCCACTTTATCTTGCAAGGTTGGTTTATGAAATGTAGTCAGTCCAGTAGCCCATCTTTCTCTTGTAAAACTGATTTTATACATATCCATCAAGCTAATTTGATCGCTTATGGCAATATTTTCCATAAAGATACCTTCGTCCCGCAAATAAAGCGGAAACAGCTGATATCTATAAACATCAGGTTGAGGTTCAATTAAAAGTCCTCTCCATTTATCACGTTTCACAAATTTATGAATCGGGTCATGGTTAATGCCGTCATTAGCCCCAACCTGTATAACAAAAGGTCGATCAAGATTTTTGGAAACCTGATTATAAAAATAGGCTAAAGTTCCTTTTTTAGGATTAAATAGGTATTTGTAAAAAAATGTAAAAATTACAGAATTACGAGCTGATAATCTAAATACAAAATTTTTATAAGCTTGGGTAAAGTATTTTTTCATCTAAAAAGGTGATTATTATAAATTATGAAAACGCAATATTACAAAGAATAAAGTTTGAGAATGACGAATTTAGACAACAATTAATCTTCCGCTCTTGATCAGTGTAATTTAATGAAATTAATTTAAGATCAATTCTGTATAAAACCTCTCATATTCCTCCACTGTTTTGCTGGTATGGAAAACCGTTTGAATTCTATTTTGAGCTGCTTTGCCGTATTTACTTATTAATTCAGGATTGTAAATATATTGCTTCATTCCATCTGCAAGTGCTTTTGCATTGGCTTTTGGAACAACTATACCAGACTCCCCAGAAACGACTAATTTCTTATTCCCAGGAATATCCGTTATCAATGGCGCCTTGCCTAATGCCATAGCCTCAATGGCCGCTTTAGTGATGGATTCACCATAAAGAGAAGCCAATACAAATACATCACAATTATTTTCTACTTCAAGAATATCCTTTCTAAATCCCAAAATATGAATCTTATCTTTTACTGGGCTATCATTGATCAGCTTCAAAAATTCAGGCCTATCCATATTATTACCTGCTAAGAACAATTCAAAAGGGGCATCTTTTTCTAAATAATGGGTTGCTTTTAATAAGTATTTTAAACCCTTCATTTTTCTGTCATTGGCTGTACAGATAAATTTTACATTATCTGTGCTTTGTGTGTACTCTGACAAATCCGCTTTTTCATCTACCTGATACCATGATATCTCATGTCCTTTATTAATGGTTTTGAAAATTATTCGATTGGAGAAAGAGTGTTTTTTAAATAGCTCTTCAATGGCTTTAACATTGCAGATTACCGCATCAACTCGTCTGTTAAAGTACTTCAAATAAATAAATGGATCATACCAAGCTATATTTCCAGTATAACCTCTATATAAAATTACTTTTACTGGCAATCCTTTGGCAGCTGGAATTCCATTGAAATACGCCAAACTATTATACATTTGAAAAATATCATAATCACCTTTTATCAGTTCCTCTCTAATAAAAGTGATGCTCTCTTTATCTCTTTTTTTGGTTGGGTGAAATGGAATTACATTGATACCATGCTCCTTAAAACGAGGGATATATTCGGAATCTTCATAAGTCATTACGGTTATGTCATGCCCCTTTTTTGCCAAACCGATAAAAATTTCAGCCTCAGGCCTTACTGTTACAATTGATCTAAAATTACTGATGACTAGTATCTTCAATTCACTCTATTTTAAACTGTAATAAATTCTTTTAAGCCTGCTGACTATCTTTTTGGATCGAGCTAATCCAGGCTTATTCAAAGAAGAAGTGTATTTTTTACCTATTTCAAGGAAATTTTGGGTAAATATTTTCGAACTAAGTCCCCATTTCATGATAAATTGAATTCTTCCCGTATTTTTCCCTAACCTTTTGGTCGATTTTGAACCAAAATGATAAACTAAGCTATCTCCTTTTCCCTTAAAGATTCTAACTCCTGCCTCATATATTTTTTTTGAAAAATCAGGATCTGAGTACATTCCAGGACTATATTCTATACTTAAGCCACCAACCAAATCCCAAAGTTCAACTGGCATAATATTAGGTGGCCAAGTACTTCCACTCCAATCTTCTTTAACCAAACTTTTATACTCACTTAACAGCTTTTCTTCCTGGAAATTATCTAATCCATTCCCATAATTTTGAACCACAACACAAGCGTTACCGGTATCAGTTGGCTCAATCAGAGTTGCCGAAAGCATGAACATTTTGGTG
>NZ_JAGXGF010000088.1 GCF_024636815.1 Marivirga sp. | reverse complement strand
TATTACTTTATCACCAATATTGGCAACAAAATTTCCTTCGTTATCTACAATGGTCAATTTATTATTCTTGTCAATTATCTTAAATCCAAAAGGCCAAATAATTAAATAATCTTTAATTCTGATACAGCCATTTTCATCTACTGATATTTTTTCTGGTTCAGAGGATAATAGAGCTTGCATAGATTCTGACTGACTTTCTTTTTGAGTTAACAAATTAATATTTGATAAATCGTTCTCGTTAGTGCTTTTTTGTTTTTTGTTATTGCAAGAAATGGTAAGGAGAATTGAAACTCCAATTAATATTTTAACTGCTGAAGACATAATTTTTTGAATTAAGATATTATTTTCTACTTGTTGCTAACGATTGGGCTAAAAAGCTTTGGCGGATTAAAACCACCTTACTTTTGTCCTTTAATAAATGTAGTGAAAAATGAAAATATTTCAATTACCTGTAAGCCCACCATTGTTTTTAGCCTCGTGTTGTAAGGCGTTGTTTACTTGATTAGTAAATTCAATTTTATCGTCTACGTACAATGCTAAATTCCTATATTTTCTTTTTATCCCATAAAGTCCAATCAATTCGTTTTCTTTTTTCAAGCGGATTATAATATTATGGTTTTCCAACTCGCCCAAGAAGGATAATTTTCGGGTTTCCTGATTTAGCTCTATATCTTTTGATGAAATTTCTACTGTTTCAATATCTTTTAGGTCAATAGCTGTTTCCGTCATAATTCCATATCGAAGATAAAGTCGGTCGTTCTCTATTGATATTGGTCTTTTAAGCATTGATTTTAAAAACCCAAAAATTTGAATGCCAGAATAAATGCTTAAAAATGTCAAAATCCAGGCAGCAATACTGCTCCATTTCGCGAGTAAAATATGAAATACTACAGTCTCAATTGCTACTATGAATATGATTGCAATTAATAATGTTATGGTTCCGCTGTCTTTGTGATAGGAAAACTCATTTTCTTTCAATTCTCTTTTTTTCCAATATAGGAAACCATAATAAAAAACTGCAATTTCCGTAACAACAGGAATTACAACATCTTTAGGAAGGATTTCGTAGCAGGTATTCTTTAAAGTAGTGAAAAAATCAAACGATTCTGTTTTGTTTAATTTGTATCGTTTTATTCCTTTCCTGACATTGTAGATTACAAATGATAGAACTGAAATTTCGATAATTGGAAGAATCCAAGTTTTAAAAAAATTAAGATAATATTGACTTTCGTTTGGTAAGAAGTACGAACCAATTAAAAGCCCAATGATCATTATAGGAATTACAGTCGTTTTTGGAATTTCAGTTTTGCGAATAAGCAGAAAATAAACCAAAGGAACAGTCAGCAACAGGTCAGCCGTAATCCCCACGACCAATGTCTCATTTCCCGGTAGAAATGGTGACTTTATTAATAAAATCAGAATTCCGAAGAGGCTAATCGGAACTCCAAAAGTGATTAAGTTTCTACTTAGAAATAAAGTTCTATTCATACTGTTTGTTTTTATGCCTTACAATGTTTTCTTAGGTGCTGTTGGTGGTAGTTTGTCCTTTTTATTTCGTCTGGTCCGCTACTTTCCAATAAATTGTTGTTGCGAAATAGCCAGCGATACCCGTCAAAATTAATATAGTATAACTTACATTGTCTAAAAGGTCTTTATATTCACCACCTGCTCCGCTATAAAGACCTGGTACTGACCAAGGAAAATATGTGCCATAACCTGTTGCTGCTATTACTTGTGAAAAAACCAATGTCAAGGCAACAAAGCCAAGCGGTGCGAGATATCCCTTTCCATAAAGAGCAAAAAATGCTATAGGGGCTCCAACGATAATTGTCAGAATTGTGGTGATAAAATAATTCGTAAGCAATTGCGGTAACAAGTCTATGCTTATTGTGGGTAATTGTAAAATTGTTCCAAGTAACAAGGCTATCAATAAGTTTGAAAAGACAAGCATTAAGCACCAAAGCACGTATAAAACAAACTTGGCATTCAAAATTTTTGTTCGGGAAGTAGGAAGAGCAAGTAAGTCCTTTGCTGTTCCGTCTGAATATTCACGTCCAAAAATCCAACTGGCTACAAATCCAAAAACTAAAACACCACCAACACCAACAGCTTGCGTCAATATATCGATATAGGA
Source organism: Marivirga sp. (assembly GCF_024636815.1). Classification (GTDB taxonomy): domain Bacteria; phylum Bacteroidota; class Bacteroidia; order Cytophagales; family Cyclobacteriaceae; genus Marivirga. The sequence goes on along the minus strand of NZ_JAGXGF010000088.1, from coordinate 11,450 downwards.
TTTCCAATTTGCTTGAAAGTTCATTGCGTTAGCCTTGGCAGCAAGTCCGCTTGCTTTTTCTGATGCTTCGCTATCTTGCAAGATTAGCGTAAATACTGCCCCCATGATGGGCGCTATGCCAAATGCAACAAAAGTGGCCCAAGTGATTTTTGAATGTTTGATTTTTATTAACTCTGCTTGTATGGCTCGTATTTGCTGTTTCATTATTTATTCCCTTTTATTGTTCGTAGGAAATACATTTCCAAATCTTCAGAAAACAGATAAATTTGTTTAGGTGGCAGCCCGCTTTCCGTCAAAAGTTTTGATATGAGTTCGGGATGTTCAAGTGCATCAATATTTGTAATTTCTATTTCATTAGAGTTTTTATGAACAACCGAATGATTTGAGTTTAGCAAATATTGAATTGCTTTCTGATTGTCAGCTGTTTGTACGATTACTTTCTTAATGATTTGGTTTGATAATTCCTGAGTAGTTATTTCTTTTATCAATTTCCCTTCATGTATAATGCCTATGCGATTAGCAATCTTGGATATTTCACCAAGTATATGGCTTGATATAAAAACTGTCGAACCATTTTTTGCAAGTTCTGTCAGAAGCTCCCGCACTTCCACAATTCCTTCGGGGTCTAATCCGTTTATCGGTTCGTCAAGTATTAAAAGTTCCGGATTATGGATAAGTGCTTTCGCAAGTCCTAAGCGTTGTTGATTACCAAGTGATAATTCATTGGCTTTGGTGTTTCTGTATTTTGTAAGTTTTAATTTTTCAATAATACTATTAATAGCAGTTGGATTGGCCAGTTGTCTCAGTTTGTAAATTACATTCAGATTTTCGTAAACAGAAAGGTTGGGATACGAGAATGGTGTTTCTACCAAGTAGCCTATCTTATTCCATTGGTCGAATTGTGATGATATTTGCTTATTGAAAAGTGCAATTGTACCATTATCGGGTTTTATAAAACCTAAGAGCATCCGAATCAAGGTGGTTTTACCTGCGCCATTTAATCCCAAAAAACCATATATCTCACCTTCACTAACATTCAACGATAGACTGGAAGTGGCATGGACTGCGCCATATGTTTTTGAAATGTTATCAACTCTTATCACTTCCATACTAATAGCCATAGTTTAAGTTTTGGTATTTGCTTTATTGGCTCCTGTTTTTAGAGAATGAATTTGGATGTTCATGATTTAGAAGATTTTCCATTTACTACTGTCCTTTTTTATTCCTTACAAAAAGTAATGAGAGTAGTGCGCCTAAAAAAGGCATTACAATTGCAGATGCAATGAATGCTGAAAACATTCCAGACCTTGCTGCATTCTGTTCAGATAGTGTCGTCAGAACACGGTCAATTTCTTCTCTGCTTTGACCTTGATCTTTTAAAGACTCTTGTTTCAAGCTCAAAACAGAATCAAACCAATCAGGATTTATTACATTATGATAATAGTACAGAAAAGGCTCATAAATCAACGCACTAATCACTCCAATGACAAGTGCCAGGTAAATCCTATTTAATACTGTAAGTTTTGCTCCTTGCTTACGGAATTTCTTAATTCCAACATATATCAAAAGTAGCGGTAAGAGTATAATGAACATATCAAGATACTGACCAATGTTGAGATAGGTGGTGTCAAGGTTTGTCAACCACATAAGGGTCGTGTAGAGACAAAACCCTAGTCCTAAAAATACACCGTATTTTATTCCGATCTTTAGTATCGATTTATGATCCATATTTTTGTTAGTTATTCGTTGTAAGTGATTTTTCAATATTGATTTTTATTGCCCGCAATGTTTGTAGAGACTGTTTAGCAATTTTAGGCTTAATTATATAATTTAATAAAGATCTTATTATTCCTGGAGTAGAATAGTAATGGTTAAATTCCATCTCAGTAATATCATTATCTACCTTTTTGAAATAGGTCTCAACAATGTAATCTTTTAGGATTCTGCTTAGACCCATGGAATCCTCCGGTAAGCTGGTAACTATTTTATTCATGGGTACTACCTCAATATCACGTTCTGTACAGTTATGTTTACCGTTTTTTAGATAGCATTTGTAAGTTGCCCCTTCCGTTCTGTACTTATCATTCGTTAACAAATCGACATGAGTAACTCTTGGATGAAACTCTGCGATCTTAGAAAGATCCTGATTATATTTCCATACAGTTTCTAATGGAGCAATAATCTTGATAGATTGCCTAGATTGAAATTTCTTAGTCATGTTGAATTCTTTTTTCAAGCCCACCTTTTAATATTTTTATAAAGCTTTTTCCATATTTGAGCAGTTTCTTCTCAGATAAATTGTAGAGTTTACCATGGTTAGAAATGTTTTTTTGAAAGTCTTGCTTGAATTGGATCTCAATAAATTCCTGAAAAGAAAACTGATTTTGCACTATAGTCCAGGCAAGTACCCTCGGTTCAATGTCATCTCTAATTTGACCATTTGCGATAAAGGGCTTCAATATATCTTCAGTCATTTCCAGAATGCTAGATTTTCGGTATTGCTCAATATCTTGCAATTCATCACTATTTCTCTCTTGAAGAATATTGAATAGGAAAGCACTAATCAAGGGTTCTTTTTGATCGAAAGAAATTTTAGCCTTCATGTGGCACTGAACCAGTTCAAAGAAATGATTGATAGGATTTTGCAACAATTCTTGGTCATGCTTCATTCTCTTATCAATGCAGTAATTTAAAAGGAAGTAATACAAACTTTTTTTGCTCTCAAAATATCTGTAAAAGCTTCCTTTACCTAAATTGAGTTTAGCAACAATATTTGAAAGAGAAGCAGATTTGTATTCATTGAATGCAAACTCTTCTAGGCTTACATAGATGATTTCCTCTTGTCTTTCCGGACTTAAATTTTCAAAAGTTTTTAAAGCGACCATATAGTAGCGACTGTGTGGTCGCTAATATATTGTAATTTTATAAATTATCAAAAAAATAAAAACTATTAATCACTAAAAGTTTATATTTTGACTTATATATTTAAACCTCCCCGCGTTTGTTTTAAAAACTAATTTTTGGTGTAAAATGAGTTTGGATGAAACCTATATTGATTTGAATTTGGGGGGCTCGAATGCCGGATTGTCTTTTAATCAATATTGATCAGTCAAATTTTAATTCTTTACGTGACAAGCATATTTAATCCGACACTAGTTATTTTTGAATAAGAGTTAAAATATTCAATTCTCTCGCTGGTTTTATTATGAAAGACTTTGTTTGAGATGTATGTCCCATTACTTTGACATCTTTTCTAAATACATTTTCACGTCCTTGTGACCTTCTTTTTTAGCAATGCTTATAGCTGTTTCACCATTGCCCATTTCAAGGTTAATATTTGCTCCGTTCTCCACCAATAACTTTATCAGTTTCAAGTTTCCCCGATGTGCCGCAGAATGAAGAGCTGTCACATTTTGTGTTTGTGTCGCATTTACATTTACGCCATATTCAATCAGCAGCTTGCACAACTCGTAGTTTTCTTTTGCCACAGCCGAGTGCAGGGGATTTACTTTGGAAGGATTGGTTGCATGTAAATTAGGGTCAGCCTCATTGTTAAGAAGTAATTTAGCTATTTCAGTTTGATCAAAAAACGCTGCAAGGGATAAAGGTGTAAAACCGTCATTTGAGTACTTGTTTACATAACCCTTATCCGATGTAAGGGAATCTTCTACAATGTTAATTTTCCCACATACTATCGCTTCATGGAAAGTAAATGTCTTTTTAAGTTCTTTGGCCTTACTAAAAGCTTCTTCTATACCGCTATATGCAATAATCAGTAAGCCTGAACTTCCATTATCATCCCTTTCCTCTAAGACTTTAGGATGTTCTGTGATCATCGTGATGATTTTATCAACTTCTTTATTTTTTATGTATGCTTTTAACGAATCGATCATGTCATTTGCTTTTATGGTTGTAGAAAAAATTAGAGCAATTATCAGCATTCCTGTCTTTTTCATGTCTTCATGAGTTTTTACAAAAATAGAATGATAAAAAGCAAATTATTTCCTATCAATCACCTTTTTTGCGTAGCGCAATTGGTGACAGTCCAACCGTATTTTTGAAGTAATAACTGAAATTGCTCAAACTTGAATACCCAAGAGATGTTGCTATCTCGGTTATATTTTTATCTGTTTCAATGATTTGGCGTTTTGCTTCTGCAATCTTTAGATTTGTTATGTATTGAAAAGGACTGATATGAAAAACTTGACAAAAATTTCTCAACAAGTGATTTTCTGCGAGCATTGCAACCTGTGATATTTTCTTCAAGCTTAAATTTTTGGTATAATTACAGTCAATAAAGTCTTTGGCGTAAAATACTCTTCGGTATATTTCTTCTCTAGTCGTTCTCTTTTTTGACTTTAACTTGTCAACCTCCTTTAAGGAGTCTCCATTTTGAAAAAGGATAGCGTTTAATAAGGTATGATAAAATTCTTCCTTTTCAATTTCTACCATGGTTAAACTTGACAATTTTCTACCCCAATGCAAAATTTTAGATACCTGACCATTATGCAGGTAATTCCTTTCAAGTAATTTAATACCCTCTGATCTTTTAAATGAAAAATCAAGAAGCCGCTCTTCAGATGCGTTTAATTCTGAAACAATTTGGCTAACAAATTCGGGCGTAAAGAATACACAAAATGATTCTGTGGGAGAGATATTGTCTATGGTCAAATTATATTTAGTGCAATCATTCAGGATTAGATAATTGTTTTCGTTAACAGTATATTCACGCTGTTGCACACTATATTTAGCCGAACCATTATAGAAAGATTTAATAGAAAGAAAACAATCACCCGACCATTGGTGTAAGCTTCCCCTAATTAGAACTGCTTGATGATATAAAATTATTGTTTTTAGTTTTATCTGTAGTCGCTAATAGAGAATTAAATTCTGCATATTCTATTGGAGCCATTTTTCCTAATGCATCGTGAGGTCTTTGATTATTGTAATCATCCATCCATATCTGTGTATGTTCTCGTACCTGATCCAGATCTTCAAAAATGTATTTATTTAAAACTCCTCTTCTATAACTTCCATTAAATCGTTCAATAAAAGCATTCTGTGTAGGTTTTCCTGGTTGGATATATTGGAAGTCAATTCCATGCATCTGACTCCATTCTGAAGCTATTTTAGCAATAAACTCAGGACCATTATCCATTCTTATCTTCTGAGGTTTTGTTCTTCGGTTAATGAGATGGTTTAACACCCAAATCACTCTATTGCTGGGCAAAGAAAAATCAACTTCTATATGAAGAGCTTCCCGGTTATAATCATCAATAATGGTAAAGGCTCTAAATCTTCTTTTGTTATCCAGGACATCTGTTACAAAGTCCATACTCCAGGTATGATTGAGAGTCTCTGGCACTTGTAAGGGTTCTTTTACTCTCCCCCAAATCGGGTGCATAATCCATAAATTCAAGTTTATGAAGCTGGAAAGTTTCAGCATCAAAATAGAGCGTGAGTAATTGATCTGAAACCATGGCAGAAATCATATTATTCTTTTTACTTCCGTCTTCGCTAATACCTAAAAATCTTAGCGATCTTCCATTTTCTTTCAGTTTTTTCAACAGATAGGGCGTAATCCGCCGCATCCATATATCCTGTGACGGCGTTGGGCTTGAAGAGGTAAAGGTTTTACTTTCCTCATTTAAGGTAAAAACCACATCCTTAGTTTTAAGGATATTGAAATCATTGGTGAAGTTGGGCCAATGGGTAGCGGATTTGCTGTAATAATGGTCATTTTTAAAATCGATCACAAAAGAACCTTCGCGTTTAAGACTACGGTGAATACTATCCATGTCCGGATCCTGAAACATGGAAAAAACGGTTCCTGTATAGGTTGCACTTAATTTAGAGAGTGAATTCAGTTTACTATTACCCCCCATCGCAGTTATTGCACTATCCAAAATTACCTTGGCCTGATAGTAACGATCTTTTACATTTATTTCCTTTTGGGCAATCTTATCTTTCTTTTGTTCCTGTTCACAAGCCATCAATAGAATTGCCATAATTAGCAAATGTGATGCCTTCATATCGTGTATTTTTAATCCTTTAAAATTCATCCTTAATCCTTTTCCTTCGAAAGGGCATGTTTATCTAATCGAAAAATCCTTGAAATTTCCTTTCCACCTAGTCAAAACATTTAATAATTTTATATATCCATAATTTTAGGAATCTCTTGCACTATCGTTTGCACTTCATCAATTTTAAAATTATTGGTCGTAAATAACAAAAGGACATCCTTTGATTTAAAATAGCGTAAATCTGTAAATTTATAGCCATCACTTCCGGAGTGGTCTATCCACTCCCCTTTTTCATCTTCGATGATATGCCAGTCATAGCCATACCACGAATTTTCGCCTTCAACAGCTTGTTTTGAAAACATCCTCTTCGTGTTTTCCGCATTCAAAACCTGCCCTTTATAAAGTTTTGAGAACCAAATATATAAATCATCTAAGGTTGAAATTATACCACCTCCCCCTCTTAAATTATAATATGGACCATCTGGGGCCCAGGGCATTTCGGTAGGCGTTCCTATCCTCTTACCATTATCATAGGAAATTGCTAAAGGGTTTTTGGGAAAGCGATATCCGGTTGAGTTTAAGTTAAGCTTAGTAAAAAAAGTATCCCGTAAAAATTGTTCGTGATTTTTATTGCTCAAGTTTTCAAGTATGACAGTGAGCATGGTGTAGCCAGGATTTGAATAACTATATTGACTTCCGGGATCTGCAATCAGATCCGTACCCTTAAACCATTCTATTAAAGTCATCTTTTGAAACAACCTTCGCATCCTTTCCCGAATATAAAGGCAATCCGGCCGTATGCGTCAACAATTGGTGTAAGGTTATTTTTCTTTTTTGTTCAGAAAGGTTGTCCAAAAATTTGCCAAGGGTGTCTTGGATATTTAGCCTTCCATCTTCTTGTAATTTCAATATAGCGGCAGCGGAAAATTGTTTTGAAATGGAGGCTATATCGTTAGCAATCTCAGGCGAATAGGGCACTTTTAAATCGCGATCAGCATATCCGAAGGATTTATCATAAATAATGGTTTCCAAGTTTTCACTGACAACCATAAGCCTCCAGAAAAATCTGGTAAGGCTGTCTTGAAAAGAGAATCAATTTGGGATATTTTTGAAGAATAGTCTGAATTACTTTTTACAGTTGTTTTTTCCGCCGAGGAATTTTCAGTTGCCTTTTCGTTCTTACATGAAAAGAATAGCAAGGATAAAACAAACATATAAATTCTCTTATAGTCTTTATTAAATTATAGGTTATTGGCTTTCAACCAATTTAAAAGATCAGCCAAAAACTCTCTTCTTAATTCGGCCTTATCATCCTCATACATCGCATGCCCGGTATCGTAAACATTGATGCTGTAATTTTCCTTCCCAGTTTCTTTCAATACTTTTTGTAAACGGCACACACTTTCAAACTACTGTAAATTGATGGATTTTAAATTTTCTGATAAAATCTTCTGAATATATCTCAATGAGCTATTTTTATTGATATTCCTGGAGAAAATATAAAGCTCCTAAATTCATGTTATTTACTTTAAACCACTTCCCCGCCTTTTATAACATAATTCAAAGTCAGTAAGTTATCAATGTCTTCTATTGGATTTTTCTTCAACAGGACTAAATCGGCTTTATACCCCTCTTTTATCAAACCAACATAATCTTCAATTTTGAAAAACCTAGCGGGATTTAGTGTCGCCGACTTAATGACTTCATAGTTATCTATACCAGATTGAGAAAGCAGCCTTAGTTCATCAATGAGGGATTGACCCGCATCGGTTAGCAATTCAGGAATTCCAAAATCGGTTCCAGCTAGGATTGTAACATCGTTATCAACCATTGCTTTCACTATTTTCTGCTGCTTTTTTAAAGCTCTCCGACCCATATTTCGAACGCCTTCATCTTCTTCGGCATCGGTTATTCTTTTATAAGTGATTAGCGTAGGAGTAACAAAAGTACTGTTGATTGAAAGCGTTTTATATAATTCTTCCCCACTTTCTCCAACCATATAGGCGTAGGCCAGACCAAAATTTTTAACAGGATCAACAGGTTTATTAAATAACGAAGCAATCATTGCCGATAGATGCTCAAAAGAAGCCATTCCCATTTCTGAAGCATCCTCCATACTGGTACCAAAAGGCACGTGACCGGCTACTGGAAGATTTTGCAGCTTTGCCTGTCTAAGGATTTCTTCCAGGACTTTTGGTTTAACCTGATCGTGGATTTTTATAAAATGAACCCCTGCTGTTGACAAAGAATCAATTATCGATTGCACTTTCAGGGTATCTTCAATAGTTATGGTAAAAGCAGCTTCCCCTTCTTTTTTACCACTTAAGGTAGGGCCCGCAAAATAGATAGTCGGTCCTCTTAATTCCCTAATTTTTATTTGTTCATTCCAAATTTTAAGGGAATCCAAATTGCCGCCGGTGTCCCTAACCGAAGTAATTCCGTATGTAATAAAATCGGCCAGTTTGTTCTTATAATTTACTTCTTCCATTAAATGGACGTGAGAGTCCCATAAGCCAGGAATGACATACCTTCCACTTCCTTCAATAATTTTTTTCGCAGATATATCCTTAAAAACAGAATCAACACCTACACGGATTATTATTCCATCATCAATAAGGATATTGTGTTTTTGAACCGTTTTATTTTCAAGATCTATAACACTTACATTTTGGATGAGTAAATCATAGGACTTGGCATCACAGGAAATGAAGATTAGAATAATCAATGAATAGTAGGCAAATTTAATAAAGCTCATATTTATTTAGATTTAGGTTTTAGGTTTATTGCAATTTTGTTATTGAGTTTTCCTAGCCTCAAGAATCAGTTCTAAAAGCTTCCCTATTTCATTTTCATTTACGCTTTGATATTCCTTGGAAGGCAGATCGGTATTTACCCGATGTACAAAGACCATATTTTCCTCGGGCATTATATAAATGGCTTGCGTCCCTGTTCCCGATGCATTGAAAGCACCTTTGCCGATTTTCAATCCCGATCCTTTGAAATAGTTGTTAGATGTCCACCACATATATCCAAATCCCACATCGGATAAGGGGGATCCGTCTGGTTTTGTAACATTGGAATGAAAAGCTGTGGATTCTTTAACCCACTTTTCTGGAATTAGCTGCTTATCCTTCCATTTTCCTTTATTCAGAAAAAGCAGCCCGAAGCGGGCCATATCCCTGGTACTCATTCTAAAAAGATAAGCCGGGTGCTGGGATCTTGGACTATACCTCCAAATGCCGTCATTAAACTCAAAATCCTGCATTCCAATAGCATCGGCAATCTCTTTTTTAAATGCTGAAAAAATATTTTGCCCGGTTTCCAGCATAAAAGCTGTTCCGGCAGTATTAAAATCCCAATTACTGTAAAACCAATAGCGACCTGGAGAATAGGCGTTCCTTTCTGGTCTTACTTTATCGAAACCTTCATTTTCATAAGTAGCCGGCAGGAAAACGCCTGAACGGCCCATAATCAAATCCCGAAGGCTGGCTGTTTGTTCAAGAGGGGAAAGTGGCACATACTCTCCAATACCCAGTTCAAACAATGTTTTACTCGTATCTATTTCTTTTCGCTGCAAATAGATCCCATACAATGCACTCAAAAAACTTTTTCTAATGGAATGGCACTGATATTTTCGCGTAATATCACCATAGGAATCAACAATTTTTCCGTCCTGAATAAGTAAATAGGCAGCCGTTCCTGTAGAGTCCACGTGTTTATGCGCTAACTGAAATTTTCCTATATCCCAGCCTTTTTGTTGCAATTCAGTCGTAGTAAATCTTGTTAAAGCTTCATTCTTGTTTTGTGAATAAGCTAAATCACCTCCCAAGAAAAAGCTGACGAAAATGAATAAAACTTGCTTTTTTACATTAAATAAATTGATCATTCTGGTTATTTTAAACTATTGAATTTTTTTACTCGAACTCCTTTACTATTTTCATCAGTTTCTAATAATTCTCCTTCCTCGCCTTTAAGTGCTTTCCCTAGAAAATCTAGAGTATAATCCATAACAAGATGGAAATTCCCTACAGGATCGCCTTCCGACTTATAATTTTCAGGATCAACTATAGGCATATCACTAAAAGTAAAATGGGATGCCGAATCCAGGACAACTTCATAAGAATAGGAACCTGTTTTGGCAAGATAACCATGCAGGCTTTCTTCCCCAGCTTCTCCCCACGGCCTACGCATGGTCATCATGGGTTGTTTAAGGCCAGATGCCCTTTCAGGATGTGGCCCGATATTGTCATAAATAACCGCTGCCTTTATCCGATCGTCTGTTGAACTTATGCGACTCACAGTTTTCCCTCCGCGGGAATGCCCCAGAATGCCTATTTTTTCCAAATTGATTTTTCCCGTAAAGCGACCGGTAGGATCATTTTGGTTGAGAAGGCTGAATTGATCCAAAACAAATTTAGCATCGGCAGCAAGATAATTGCTTAGTTCTTCATCCAGCTCCTCTTTATCTTCGACTGAAGCATCATCGGGAGCATTCCAATACTGCGAAGACATCAAAAAACCACCCGCAGGAAAAAAATCCATACTGCTGTAAGGGTGGCTAATGGCTGCCACAATATATCCTTGGCTTGCCAACTCTTCCATCATTGTGGTATAAAAATGTCTTGACATATTTCCTCCTGTCGCAAAGAGGAGCAAAGGATATATGTTTTCAGTCTCATCAATCATCGCACCTGGAAGACTATAAGATAAGACCCGATTATAACGCTCAAAATCCTCGGCCAGTTTCTGGGGAAAATCGCCCTTCTGACTCTTAAAACCAGCCCTTACCCATTCCACTTCTGGAAAATATGCAGCCGGTGCGGTATCTTCTATTAACTTTGCAGGATACCAAATTTGTACAATTACCTGGCGGTAATCATTTTCTTCTTCAGTCATTCTCTCATCTCTGGATTTGTCCAGCCAATGGTACGCAACCGTCCCTACTCAATGAGGACCTCGAGGATTGGGAAGTTCAATAATTTCTTTTCCCAAATTTTGTATAGCCGCTCTGTCAAAAGTTTTTAATAGAAAAGAATCCGGCCTAGTGGCGGATTGAGTGTTTTGTGAGTTTGAACTTAATGTGAACACTAAAAAAAAGTTGAATAAAAGGATTGATTTTTTCATAAATGAGATTGATTATAAATGTCTCTTTGTTATAAAGACAGGCTTTTTTACCCTACTGTTGCAAGCGTATCTTTTTTGGGAAAGGAATATATGGCTTGGCAACTTAGAAGAGTTAAGAAATCTTGCTTATTTTATTATTGAGAAAGGTCTTCATTTCAGTATTTTGTTCATTTTCATTAATTTAAATTGCTCTAAAATATATTTTTCTTTTAGAGCAAAAAAGGTTATTTATTATCCATTTTATTAGAGTATTTATATATCCTTTTGGATACCGGAGGTAGAGCCTGGTATCCAAAAGGTCAT
>NZ_JAGXGF010000087.1 GCF_024636815.1 Marivirga sp. | reverse complement strand
TTCACCAAGGCATCTTTCACATTAAAATAAGAAGACAATATGCTCTTCAACTGCTCTGAGCTCACATTAGAAGTAGAGGCCTGCATCACTTTTTCTTCTTTTGGCTCTTCTTTAGCCGAGTTTGTCTCCGATTTTTTCTCTTGACTACATCCCAATGTTAAGACTGTCAATGCTACTAAACTTACTATTACTTTTTTCATTTTATTTTTTAATTTACTTGGTTACAAATTTAATATTTATTGCTTGATTTTTTAGCTTTTTTCTTTCGCTTAATCTTCGTGGTAACGAAAAACAATAAAAAGCCAGAGCTCACCGTCAGCAATCCAAAAAAAGAAAAAGCTCTGATTAAAGTATTATTAAAGTCATCTCTAGTTTCATAATCCATGGTATGGGTCATCCATAGGAAATCAAACCAGCGCCAATCTCGATGTCTTACCGTTTGGAAATCACCATTTTTAGAATCTACATAAGCAGTAAGTGCTTCTGAGCCTTCAAATTCTATTTGCCACACGGGTAAATCTCTACCTCTGAATTCGTGATGAGCACCCGTTTTAGTAAGAAAGTTTACCTCTGAGATAATATATTGATCCTTAATTTTATTTCGAGCTATCGCCTTTGCCTCCTCACTAGAAATTTCCGGTTTTGATTTACCAGTTTTCGCATTGATTAAAATAGAATCATTTACCCAAAAGTAGGCCTCCCGATTAACGAATTTTAGTTCTAAAGACTGAATATTCATAGTATCAGAATCTAAATTGAAACTTGAAGAACTAATTGACTTTTGCTGAGCAGATTCACGTAAAAAATGATCTCCATGAATTTCATCCAAATCAGTCCAGGTGAAATAGAGTCCACTGATGGTCCAAAAAAGAAACTGGATACCAATTATGACGCCTAAATAGCGATGTGTTTTTCGAAGGTAGTACTTATTGTTTTTTCTCAATTTGAGTTTTTTATAAAAAGATTAAAAAAATGATCCATGAGCATTTTATAACACATAAAAATAATTAATAGCTATACCAATAGCTAACCAAAAGTAAGCAGCAAAAGCTAAATACTTCAAGGTCTTTTCTAATAGTGGGCTTTTGGGTGCCATTTCTTTATGATGCATAACATCCTTTCCTTTAAAGAAACCAATGTATACGAGAACTCCTGAAATAATTAAAAATATTATATTCAGATAAAATGAATAATCTAATTGAAAATGGTCTTTATCAGTTATACTTTTCCCACTGGATGCATCAGGTAACATATCAAAAAGGTTAAAGCCATAATGTAATACCAAAGATGTTACAATTAAAGAAGTGAAAAGTAAAAATAAAATAAAGAAAGACATCTTCCATCCATAATATTTTGCATTGATTCTCAGCACTGGAAATACTACTAAATCACTAAATATAAAGGCCATTACTCCCGCAAAACTTACTCCTTTACCATAAAGTAAGGCTGCCAAAGGAATATTCCCCATTGAACCAATAAATGTTAAAAAAGCTGCGATTGGTCCTGCAATCACATGCTCCAACAAAGTAAGAAATGAAAAAGAACTTTGACCTTCACCAGAATTTATAAATAGGGTTTGAAAAAATGAATCCGGTACGAAAGCAGCTACAATACCTGCGATTGTGAACCCAATGGTAACATCCTTCCAAACCATTTTCCACTCCATGCCATATTGTTTCCCTACTTTAGCCCAGCTTTCTGGTGATTTAAGTTTTTTCTTTAGGGGTGTTGATTCTGAATCATCTTGATCCGCTTGCTTTAAATTATTTCTTGCATTTTCAATAAGTTTTTTTGGCTTAATTATTCTTATCAAAATCCAAGAAATTAAAATAAGAAGAATACCTCCAACATATTCACCCACAACAAATTGCCAACCGAGAAAAATTGAAATTACGATTCCCAGTTCTATCACTAAATTGGTAGATGCTAGCAAAAAAGCTATTGATGATATAAAACTAGCTCCTTTTTGAAATAGAGATTTAGCAGAGGCTAAGGCTGAAAAACTACAAGAGCTACTAATAAACCCAAAAAATGTCCCTAAAAATATGGATTTCGCATTGCTAGCTCCCATAGTCTTATGCATTCTTTCTTCGGTTACAAATACCTGAATCATACTACTAAGTGCATATCCCAAAATGAATGCCCATAGTGCCATCCAAAAAAATCCTACAGACGTATTAGCGGCTTCACCCCACTTCATTAAAAAATCATCCATAAAAATAAATTTTAGTCCCTAATTTTTATTTATAGTATAGAAAAATTGCGCCTCGCTCTTATATAAACCACTGATTCTAATTGATAGTTTTTGTGACCTCCCCGCAACTCAACATGCTCTTCCCGAAATAAGGATTGACTATAGATTCCTCTCGACTTAACCAGTCCGCTCCTTTATCATTATCAGCCATAGGGCAGTGTTGTAAATAAAGCGTCTCAGAAATGGGTTGAAAAGTTTCTGTTACTAGAATCATCCAATCGGATAAGGCTATGAAATTTTTGCGCAAGTCCTCAATGTTATCGTGATGATGAATATGTTCCAGAACCTTTCTTATTTTTCCATGATATTCCATCCATTTTTCATGTGCATCTCCTTGAAATGCCTTCATGTCAATCTTGCCAATAGCTAATTTGAATTCCTTTGCTTTAGCCATAGCTGTTTGAAAATCATCCTTTGTTAATGCATCCTTAAGTTCAAAATATGTATTATAAATCGAACCTAATTCGGATTTTGCACCATCTGATATTTCAATTTCCTCATCGGTTTCTCTATCCTTATTCATCATACTAGGTCTTCCTGATAGCTGAACTGCTGCATCTAAAGTGAAAGTGCCATTCGATACAATCTCCTCTCCTACCTCAAGGCCACTTTTTATGACGTAAGATTCACCCAAGGCTGCACCCAAAGTAACCTCTCGCATTATAAAATTTCCATTTTCTTTTAGATAAATTACCGACCTTTTACCTGTCCAAAGCACTGCAGATTTTGGGATTACAATAGCTTCTCTATCCATATTTTGTTTGGCTTCAACCACACCCGTAACAAACATTTCCGGCTTTAAAATGCCATCTTTATTGGAAACCTCAACCCTAGCAGATGCCACTCTGGTTTGGGCATTCAGTAAAGGGTCAATAAAACTGATGGCCCCCTGAAAAGTCTGTCCGGGTAATCCATTTACACTGTATTCGATTTGAGTACCTTCTTTTACCCATTTCAGCTCCTCTTCATATAAATCAAATAGGATCCATACTTTAGATAAATCTGATATTTCGTAAATAGGCATTCCTCTTTCTACATAATCACCTAATTCAACCATTTTTTCCGTAACCACACCCGAAATATCTGCTTGTATAGGGAAAGTTTCAAGGGCTTTTCCATTTTCCAGAATTTTATCAATTTGACTTTGCCCGATCTTCCAGCGTTTCAATTTTTCTATGGCAGCCTCCAATAACTCCGGCTGGGCATCTTTCATACTTTGTGCTTGCAATAACTCTTCTTGTGCAGTTACTAATTCAGGAGAATAAATGCTAGCTAAATTCTGCCCTTTCCTTACTTTTTCACCCGTAAAATTAATACGTAACTGTTCAATTCTGCCTGGAATATGGGTGGATTGAGTATAAGAATTACGTTCATCCATTTTAACTTTTCCAGTGAGTCTGATTTTACGGCCCATCTCTCCTTTTCCTACTATCACTGTTTGAATGTTAGCTAACTTCATAGCGTTCTCGCTCATTTGAAAGCTGTTAGGATCTAATTCATCACCCATTCCATCCATAGGAATAAGGTCCATACCACAAATAGGGCAATTTCCCGGCTCATTTCTCTTGATTTGAGGATGCATTGAGCACGTCCAAGTGATGTCTTCATCTGCTTCTGCGTGAGTGTGCTCATCTTTCTCCTCAGACGGTGATCCACCAAATAACAACCAACCCAATACAATTCCCAGCGCCAGAACCCCTATAATTTTTAATATGTTTTTATAATTAGTTTTCATAATCTTCTTTCTTAGAAAATAAATATTCAATTCTTGCTTCTGCTATAAAGCCAGCTTTTAAAGCTTCAATTTTTTGTGTCTGATAATCAAGTAAATCCTGATTCATTTGTAAGACTTCATCAAAAGTGCTTACTGAATTGGTAAAGCCTGATAATAAAAGTTTCAATGCCCTTTCCGCGCTTTTAATTTGTCTGTCATACAGTTTCAACCTCTTTTCTGCTTTAAGTAATTCATATTTAGCAGATTCATACTCACTCTTCATTTCATTTACAAGTGCTTCCTGTGCCTTTTCAGCACTTTCTCCCATTAATTCTGCTTGTTTTACAGAGGCCTTATATTTTTTCCTGTAAATAGGCAAAGTGAGTGTTACCATAGGCATTATTGCATCACGGCCATTACCCTCCAGATTTTCTACATCCCGTGGAGATATAATCGAATAATCTAAACCGAACCCTATCATGGGTAGACCTTCTTTTTGGGCCACCGATTGTTGACTTTTGTAGGAGGCTTGCTGCTTTGCTAAAACTTCAATTCCCGGATGCTCAGCAAAGCTTTCATTTTCTAAAATGGAGAGAGATTCAAAAACCAGGGTATCCTGTACTTCAATTTCCGCAGTTATATCTCTATTGAGCAATAAGTTAAATTGCGTCTGCAATGGTTGTCTCAAATCATTTAGCAATTCAATTTCAGTCTGCAATTCATCTCTCCTGATATCAATTTTAACCACATTTACCATAGGTGCATTGGCGCTTTTAAACTGGCTTAATGTTAACTCCTTATAAGAATCCAGTATTTTAAGCTGTTCTTTTTGCAGCGTAATTATTTCATCCAGCGCATATAAATCTGCATATACTGATTTTATCTCAAAGAACAACTGATTTCTTTTGTCCAAGTACTTATAAAAACCAGCTTCTGCCATCAAATTAGCAGCATTCTCTTTGGATTGTAAAGTTCCAAACCATGGAAACATCTGCATAAAGCTAAAGCGAGCCTCCTGTCTACCCACTCTGGTTTCTATCATTCGACCGAAAGCACTTACTGTTAAAGTAGGATCAGGCAATGCTGCCACCTGTGGTGATTGCTGTAGGGCTGCTTCAAACTCGGCATAGGCAGATTGCAATTGAGGATTATTCTCAGCAGCCATTTGCATATACTCTTCAATAGATTGCGCACTTATTTCAGCATTTTTAAGAATGGAGAAAAATACTAGCAAAATGAAAAAGCCCAGTTTTTTCAGATGCAATTTACCTTTGATATCAAATTTCATCTTCCTTATTTTTAAGTTTTAAATTTCTTTTTATGACAGATTCTCTCCATATGGACTGTAAAATAGGCACTACAAAAATGGTCATGATTTGAATGATCATTCCCCCAACAATGGGAATTGCCATAGGCACCATAATATCGGAACCTTTGCCAGTAGAAGTTAGAACTGGAAACAAGGCTATGATGGTCACTGCGGTCGTCATCATTGCAGGCCTTACTCTTTTCGAACCTGCTTCTATTACGGACGACCTCACTTCGCTTACTGTCTGTGGATTATTCTTTTCAAAAACCTGATGAATATAAGTACCCATTAATACTCCATCATCTGTCGCAATTCCAAACAAGGCAATAAATCCTACCCAAACTGCCACACTAAGATTGATGGTGCCCATTTGAAATAAATCCCTCAGATTAACTCCAAATACTGCAAAATCCATAAACCACGGTTGACCGTAAAGCCAAATCATAATAAAACCTCCTGCAAAAGCGACAAAAACTCCTGAAAAGTGAATAGTTGAGGCAATTACCGTCTTGAATTGAAAATATAACAGTAGGAAAATAATCAGTAAACTGATAGGGATAACAATAGCCAAACGTTTTACTGCACGAACTTGATTCTCATAATTACCAGAAAATTTATAGCTCACTCCTGCCGGTACTTTAAGCTCTCCATTATCAATTTTTTCTTGAATATATGCCTGTGCATCGTTTACTACATTTACTTCTGCAAAGCCATCTCTTTTATCAAACAAAACATAGCCGACTAAAAATGTCTCCTCACTTTTGATCATCTGAGGCCCTCTGGTATATTTCAATTCAGCCAATTGCCCTAAAGGAATTTGGGCTCCGGCAGGTGTAGGAATTAAAATATTCTTTAGCGCTTCTGGGTCATCCCTCAACTCTCTAGGGTAACGCACTCTAACAGCATAGCGCTCTCGTCCTTCTACTGTATTTGTTAGCGCCATACCTCCAACCGCAGTTTCCAGTATTTGCTGAACACTTTCAATGGTTAATCCATAACGTGCAATAGCAATTCGGTCTATGTCAATTTCTAAATAAGGCTTCCCTACGGTTCTGTCGGCAAAAACGGCTTCTGATTTTACCGAAGGCACTTCTTTCAACAAATCTTCAAGTTGAAAACCAAAATCTTGAATAGTCTGTAAATCTGGTCCGTAAACTTTTATACCCATAGGTGCTCGCATTCCTGTTTGAAGCATAACCAAGCGAGTTTCTATTGGCTGCAATTTAGGTGCAGAAGTTACCCCAGGCAGTTTAGTTTTCTTTACAATCTCATTCCATATATCATCTGGATTTTGGATTTTAGTTCGCCAATTTCTGTAGTATTTACCGTCTTCATCTATAATTAAATCCTGCGTACTGATTCCTGCAATAATGGCCTGCTCATTTGTGAGAGAATCTCCTGAACGTGTGATAAACCTATTATCTTCATCTACCTTAAAACTGAGCAAATCTCCATCTTCAGAACGCATATACTCAGATTTATAATTAATAATATTCTCGTACATAGAAATAGGCGCAGGATCAAGCGCACTCTCTATTCTCCCAAGCTTACCTACCACCATTTCCACCTCAGGTATCGAATTAACACCCATATCAAGCTTTTGGAGTGTTTCTTTGGTATTTTCTATTCCAGCATGAGGCATAGAAGTAGGCATTAGCAGAAAACTACCCTCATTAAGTGAAGGCATAAACTCTTTACCCACTCCTGGAAAAGTATGCGCCATACTACTCCAAGCTTTTGTGGATTGAATATTCCAACCTACTTTTTCAAAACCTTTGGCTACAAATCCGAAAATTCTAGGAAACCCTAACCAAATCATTAATCCAAATAAAATAGTGACGACAGGCACCATCAAAAAAGTAAATTTATGATTCAAACACCAATTGAGAATGTAGCGGTAGTATTTTACTATTCCCATTAAAGCTAAAAGTGTAATGGCCAATAAAATGATGACGAAGAGGTAGTTCGAAAATAAAGATTTTTGATGACCCAAAGGCACCCATTCTTGTGTTAAAAAAAACACAGTTACCCCTAAAATAATGACCAATGTTATTTGAGTAGAATATTTACCAAGAAACTGAGGATTATACTCTTCCAACAATCTGACGCTTCCTATTAAGACAAGTGCCAGCGGCAGCCAAAAAC
>NZ_JAGXGF010000008.1 GCF_024636815.1 Marivirga sp. | reverse complement strand
TCCGCAAATTTCTCTGTTAGTTCCTCTATAAGTTGTCCTTTTTCTTTTTTATTCATATTAAATTCCAGCTATAGAGTTTTTATCAATTGAGATTCCCTTGCTCATCGTAGATGACATGGTCATACTCATGAAATACGTACCTTTAGAAGAAGCTGGTTTCAGCTTCGCTAAAGTTTGAATTAATTCATTAGCGTTCTCAGTAATTTTCTCTTTCGAGAAGGAAGCTTTACCAATACTTGCATGAATAATTCCGAACTTGTCCACTTTAAAATCAATTTTACCTGATTTTACTTCTTGGACCGCTTTCCCAACATCAAGCGTAACAGTTCCTGATTTTGGGTTTGGCATTAGACCTCTTGGTCCTAACACCTTACCTAACCTACCTACTTTTGCCATAACAGTAGGCATGGTTACGATAACATCAATATCTGTCCAACCACCTTCAATTTTTTTGATGTAGTCGTCTAATCCAACGTAGTCAGCACCAGCATCTTTAGCTTCCTGTTCTTTATCAGGAGTAACTAATGCTAAAACCTTAATATCTTTACCGGTACCATGAGGAAGCGCAACAACGCCTCTTACCATTTGATCGGCTTTACGAGGATCAACCCCTAATCTTATATCTAGGTCAACTGAAGCATCAAACTTAGTAGTTGTAATGTCTTTAACTAGAGAAGAAGCTTCATCTAAAGCATATGCCTTATTAGAATCTATTTTCTCAGCTGCAATTTTTTGATTTTTAGTAAGCTTTGCCATTTTACCTATTATTTAAGATTTCCAAGGAGCAGTCCCTGTAACTTTTATACCCATACTTCTTGCAGTTCCTGCAACTTGACGCATGGCTGATTCAATTTTAAATGCATTTAAATCAGTCATTTTGGTTTCAGCGATTTCTTTCACTTGATCCCAAGTTACAGTACCAACCTTAATACGGTTTGGCTCAGCAGAACCTTTTTTCTTTTTGGAAGCATCTAATAAAAGCACTGGAGCTGGTGGGGTTTTAATCACAAAATCAAAAGACTTATCTTTATAAATCGTGATTACTACCGGCAATACTTGCCCAGCTTTTTCTTGAGTTCTTCCATTAAATTGCTTACAGAACTCCATTATATTAAGTCCTTTACTACCTAATGCAGGACCTACGGGAGGTGACGGATTTGCGGCCCCTCCTTTAATCTGTAATTTCAGATATCCACTTATTTCCTTAGCCATCTTGCTATTCTGTTTTTTCTACTTGCATGTAATTCAATTCTACAGGAGTATTTCGTCCAAAGATTTTAACCATAACGTTTAGTTTCTTTCTTTCTTCGAATACCTCTTCAACGGATCCGGTGAAACCACTGAATGGTCCATCCATCACTTTCACTGATTCTCCTATAATAAAAGGAGTACTCAGCTTTTCATCCATCTCTTCAGTTTCATCAACCTTTCCGAGTATACGATTCACTTCATTTTGTCTTAAAGGAACCGGTTCTTTTTCATCACCTTGACCACCTAAAAATCCGATTACTCCCGGAATACTAGTTATCACGTGATGCGCTTCACCATGAGATATATCAGCTGATACAAAAACATAACCTGGAAAGAAATTCTTTTCCCTGACACGTTTTTTACCATTCCTCATTTCATATACCTTTTCAGTAGGGATAAGAATTTGAGGAATAAAATCTTCTAATTTTTGTCGAGCAATCTCGTTGTCAAGATAAGTTTTAATCTTCTTTTCTTGTCCACTAATAACTCTTAAAACGTACCATTTAAATTCTGACATTATCTCAATATATCTTAAATGCTAAAATGCATTATAAAACCACTCCATTGCATTATCAAATGCCAAATCGATAACACCAATCAACAGGGCAAAAATTAAAGCACCAACCAAAACCAAAACTGAACTGTTTTGTAATTTGCTATAAGGTGGCCATGTTACTTTGTATCGCATTTCCGACCACGATTCTTTAATGAATGAACTTAATTTCTGCATCTTATTAATGTGTTAAAATTGCACGGGTGGAGGGACTCGAACCCCCAGCCAATGGTTTTGGAGACCACTACTCTACCAATTGAGCTACACCCGTATTCACCAATGCAACTCAAAATGGTCTGCAAAGGTAGATAAAAGTTTTATAAGAAACAAATGCGCTCCCAAAATTTCGAGAGCGCATTGTTTAATTTATTTTTATATCTTAAGAATTAATCTAAGATTTCAGTTACCTGACCAGCACCTACTGTTCTACCACCTTCACGAATAGCGAAACGTAAACCTTTTTCACAAGCAACTTTATTAATCAAGTTAACTTCGATAGTTACGTTATCACCTGGCATAACCATTTCCACGTTTTCAGGAAGTGTAATTTCACCAGTTACATCAGTAGTTCTCAAGTAGAACTGTGGACGGTATCTGTTAAAGAATGGAGTATGACGTCCACCTTCATCTTTGGATAGAACGTAAACCTCAGCTTTGAAATGAGCATGTGGAGTTACAGAACCTGGCTTACAGATAATCATACCTCTTTTGATCTGAGCTTTTTCAATACCTCTCAACAAAAGACCAACGTTATCACCAGCTTCACCTCTATCTAATATTTTACGGAACATTTCAACACCAGTCACAGTGGACTTTAAGTTTTCAGCTCCCATACCGATTAAGTCAACAGCTTCTCCAGAGTTGATTATACCTCTTTCGATTCTACCAGTTGCAACAGTACCACGACCAGTAATAGAGAATACATCCTCAACTGGCATTAAGAAATCTTTATCAGTTAAACGCTCTGGTAATGGAATGTAATCATCAACAGCTTGCATTAACTCATCAATTTTCTCAACCCATTTTGCATCACCTTCTAAAGCACCCAAAGCAGAACCTTGAACTACTGGAAGATCATCACCTGGGAAGTCATAGAATGAAAGTAATTCTCTTACTTCCATCTCAACTAACTCTAATAACTCTTCATCGTCAACCAAATCCACTTTATTTAAGAAAGCAACGACAGCAGGAACACCTACCTGACGAGCTAAAAGGATATGCTCACGAGTTTGAGGCATTGGACCATCCGTAGCCGCAACTACTAAGATAGCACCATCCATTTGTGCAGCACCAGTAACCATGTTTTTCACATAATCCGCGTGACCTGGACAGTCAACGTGCGCATAGTGACGGTTAGCAGTAGCATACTCAACGTGAGATGAGTTAATTGTAATACCCCTTTCTTTTTCTTCAGGAGCGTTGTCGATTGAAGAAAAATCTCTTGCTTCTGCAAATCCTTTATCAGACAATACTTTACAGATTGCAGCAGTTAATGTAGTTTTACCATGATCCACGTGACCGATAGTTCCGATATTCACGTGTGGTTTCGAACGGTCAAAGGTTTCTTTAGCCATATTTGAAAAATCCTCAGTTTAGTTAAAATTTATAATATATTTATTCAATAACACTGATTGAGCCAACGAGGGGATTTGAACCCCCGACCTCTTCCTTACCAAGGAAGCACTCTACCCCTGAGCTACATCGGCTTGAAATCATTCAGTGCCTTTACAGGCACATCCTAACAAAGGCAGTGACGTTTCCGTTCTGCCTTGATTTATCACCGAAATGCCTATTGTATTATTAGAGCGGGAGACGAGGCTCGAACCCGCGACCTGCAGCTTGGAAGGCTGCCGCTCTACCAACTGAGCTACTCCCGCTTTTCATGAAAAATCAAAACTTATAACAAGTATGATTCTATCAAAATGTAAACCTTTGCTAAAGCTTCGGTTTACAAAGTGGGGGAAACAGGATTCGAACCTGTGAAGTCGTAGACAGCGGATTTACAGTCCGCCCCAGTTGGCCGCTTTGGTATTCCCCCATTGGTTTCAATAAGCATTTCCTAAATCCTTTTCGTTTTAGGAAGTGCAAAATTATATGGATTTTATATTTTATCAAACTTTACTGACAAAAAAGATTGATTTTTTTCAAACTTAATTTTCAAGTATTTGCTAACTGTTGTAAATCAGTTCTTTATAGATAAAACAATTTTTAAAATAATTTCAGAAAAATTACAATTCAATTGTATTGCTTTTTGATTATCAGATTTTGACTTAATTCTTAAGATTCAAAGGTGAAAAAAAAATCAGTCAGATTCGGTAATTTTAAATTGAATTGTGTAAAATTTAATATGTGTTCCTATCTTCGTGTTAAATTTTAATTATGTACGAAATAAAATTCAGTCAATCCGATAAAGAATATCGCCTTTCCACTAAAGACGGTAATATATTTATAGACAATAAAAAAGTAGATTGGGACATAAGTAAAACCGATCACCAATCCTTTAACATAATTTATCACCATCAAACATTTAATGCCCATTTGGTAGATATAGACTATGAAAGTAAAGTCTTCAAATTGCAATTGAATGGAAAAATCATTGAGTTGGAATTGAAAGATAAAATGGATTTGCTTTTAGAGGAAATGGGGATTAGTGATTTGGATCAAAATCAAATGAATGATGTGAAAGCGCCAATGCCTGGGCTAATTATTGACGTTATGGTATCTCCTGGAGATGAAGTAAAAAAAGGAGATCCGTTACTAATATTAGAAGCCATGAAAATGGAGAATATTATAAAAGCAGCTGGTGATGGAATAATATCAGAAATAAAGGCCAAAAAAGGCGATAGCGTAGAGAAAAATCAGTTGATCATTCAGTTTTAATTATTTTTAAATAATAGAATTGATTTTTAAAATTTATAAATTAGACTTTTAACGGTACAGCAACAATTTAACTTATGAAATTCAAACGCATTCTATTGAAATTAAGTGGTGAGGCTCTTATGGGGGATGAAGGTTATGGTATTGATCCAAAACGACTTGCTCAATATGCATCAGAAATTAAAAGAATTCATGACCAAGGTATTGAAATAGCTATCGTAATAGGCGGAGGAAATATTTTTAGAGGTATTCAAGCTGAGGGCGCGGGTATTGATAGAGTGCAAGGTGATTATATGGGGATGCTTGCTACTGTAATAAATGGAATGGCTGTGCAGGGTGTTTTGGAAAACCATGGCATGTTTACACGATTGATGTCCGGTATTAATATGGACCAGGTTTGTGAGCCCTTTATCAGAAGAAGAGCAATCCGACATTTGGAAAAAGGAAGAATAGTCATTTTTGGTGCAGGCATAGGAAATCCTTATTTCACTACTGACTCAACTGCAAGTTTAAGAGCAATTGAAATTGAAGCTGATGTTGTTTTAAAGGGCACAAGAGTGGATGGTGTTTATACATCGGATCCTGAGAAAAATGCAGATGCTGTAAGATATTCAAATATTACTTTTCAAGAAGTTTATGAAAAAGGACTGAATGTGATGGATATGACAGCTTTTACGCTGTGTCAAGAAAACAATTTACCTATTATTGTATTTGACATGAACAAAGCAGGCAATTTGTATGACCTGATAAATGGAGAAAATGTTGGTACATTGATAAATTCTGAAAAATAAAAAACAATGGAAGAAATAGATTTAGTATTGGAAGAAGCAAAAGAGCTAATGGATAAAGCCATTCAGCATACTAAAAGTAATTTGCAGAAAATTAGAGCAGGAAAAGCCTCTCCTGCAATGCTAGAAGGACTAATGGTTGATTATTACAATAATGATACGCCCATAAGCCAGGTAGCTTCAATCAGTACTCCAGACGCTCGTTCTATCATTATTAAACCATGGGAGAAAAACATAATTGGTGAAATTGAACGCGCAATTATAAATAGTGATTTAGGATTCACTCCTCAAAATGATGGTGAAATTGTTAGAATCAACATTCCACCATTGACGGAAGAAAGAAGGATAGCCTTAACAAAGCAAGCCAAAAATGAGGCTGAAGATGGAAAAATCTCTATTCGTAATGCAAGAAAGGATGCTAATGACCAATTAAAGCAATTGCAAAAAGAAGGGATTTCAGAGGATGACGTTAAAAGAGGTGAAGATAAAGTTCAATCTTTAACTAATGATTATACAAAAAAGATCGATGATATCTTAGAGCATAAAGAAAAAGAGATAATGACAGTTTAAAATAAACAGATCCTCTATTTTTTACAAAGCTACTTTTCTAAAAGTAGCTTTTTTTATTGAATTAAGAAATATATAGTTTAA
Organism: Marivirga sp.; assembly: GCF_024636815.1. Classification (GTDB taxonomy): domain Bacteria; phylum Bacteroidota; class Bacteroidia; order Cytophagales; family Cyclobacteriaceae; genus Marivirga. The sequence continues at coordinate 1,642 of NZ_JAGXGF010000008.1, read as the reverse complement.
AGCTTTTTAAGACTTTAGTAATTAGTTAGGTTTGCAAATTCAAAAAAACAAACTAATATGAAAAAACAATTACAAATCCTCATTTTACTTTTAGTTATAGCTAATATGGCTGTAGCACAAAATGATCTAACAACTGACACCAGTGGTAAAATATCACGAGTAGGTTTGCAGTTTGGTATGAATTCAGCAAGTATGGAATTCACCAAAATAAGTGATCCAAGTATCTATCCTACTTTAGAATTTTTACCTCGTTTAAATGCTGGTATTTATTCAGAATCCGGAGCAACGGAAAATTTCGTTTTTCACATAGGACTTTTTTATTCTGGTTCAGGATACATGGCTCAAGATGAAACTGTTACATTGGATTATGTTCAAGTTCCTTTAGTATTTAATTTCAGAACCGACTTATTTAATAAAGCTTATTTACAATTAGGTGGCGGATTCTACGGAGCTTATGCATTCTCAGGGAAAAGCGTTACCGATTCTCAAATTAACAGAGATATAATTAGCACAAGAGAAGCTGATGATATTAATGAATTTTATGTTTTAGATCTTGGATTGTTATTTAAAGCTGATTTTGAATATAACATAAACGAGAAAAGAGTAATTAAAATTGGAGCTAGCTACAATTTTGGTGTTATGAATACTTCCAATGAAGTTACTGAAGATATGGGAGGTGGAAACAACGTAACATATGATTTAGGTGCAAAAACCCGAACATTGGGAATTAACCTTACTTACCTAATCAATTTAAATAAATAAATCTAGGAAAGTAATCTATACATTTAGAATCAGAGAGTTATAGGAATCAACTCTCTGATTCAATTTTACTAATTTAATTTTAAAGAAAATAAGCTCTATCAATACAAATAATTATCAAGCTTTAGAATTCAAGAAGTTTTATAACTTGTTCTTCTAATAATTGACTGTAGAGTTTATCTGTAACTTCTTCGCCATCAAAATTACTTTCAATTCTGGCTAATTTAGGTTTTAGAGCTAAAACATTCATCCCTAAATAATTGAAAATATCAGTCATGTGACTCAATGCTAAGCCTGCCCCTTGCATACCAGATGAAATTCCAACCAATGCACACTTCTTATTCTGAAAGCTATTAGGATATTCCATACCATCTATAAAAGCTTTTAGAGCGCCTGGAAATGAACCGTTATACTCTGGAATAATAAAAACATATTTATCAGAAGCACGAAGCTGTTCTAAGAATTTATTGAATTCAGGGTTTTTTCCATTGTTATCATATAGGGCAGTATAAACAAAATCTTTTGGTAAATCAGCTAAGTCAATAATATTAGATTCCGTTTGATGTTGTAACAACAAACTTTTATAAAGATGAGCAACCTTTGCTGATACTGAATTTTGACGATTAGTTCCTGAAATTATGGTTATCATTCTGTTTTGAAAATTTAAAACAAAAATAGGGACAATATGTCCCTATTCAATAATTTTTTAATTTGTTTTAAATTATAATGAAGACAAATTAACAGTTAATTCGAAATCATCATAAATCATTTTATCACCTAAGCCATCAAAGAAAGAACCAGATCCATATTTTACGTTCCATTTTGTTCTATCTAAAGCAAAAGAAGCTTTTGCGTTAGCTTTACCATTCTCTACAGTAACGTT
>NZ_JAGXGF010000086.1 GCF_024636815.1 Marivirga sp. | reverse complement strand
TTGCACCCTCTGGAATAATATGGTATCTTCGATACCAGATGCCCATACTGGGCACACACATCCTGTATAAATCATGGCTGTTCAGTAGGTAATTGTTCCTTAGGCTCTTTGTAGATAGCCCGTCAATCCGCAGGATTGACTTCCTTAGTGAAAATAATTTAGTAAGCCAATTCTGCGGATTGCCTCGGTAGTTAACTGAAATTTTTATACTTTTAATCAGCCACGAATTCATACAGTGGCGTTATATATTTAACTTCAACCCTAACAAATCTATACATAACCACTCCTCAAAAACCCACCCTATATATCCCAAAAATTCACTACATTTCTCTTATAATTAACCATTTAAACTATGAAAAAATATAATATTCTCTCATTGCTGATAGGCCTGTTGGCTTTCAACTTCGGTGCTTTTGCCCAAGAAAAAGAAGATAAGGCAGATAGCACTAAAAAAACAACCAAAGAACTTCCGCTTGAACCGGAAAGAACCATCGAATTCAACACCAAGGAAGGCACTTGGCTTTCTGTGGATGTGAGCCCAGATGGCGAAACCATCATTTTTGATATGATGGGAGACATTTACAGTATTCCTTTTGCTGGTGGAAAAGCTACAAAATTAACCGAAGGAATGCCCTATGATGTGCATCCCCGATTTAGCCCAGATGGAAAGTCCATTGTTTTTATATCTGATAAAAGTGGTTCAGACAACATTTGGACAATGAATTTGGAATCGGAAGAGATGAAACAAATCACCAAAGACGATGATCAAAATTACTTCTCAGCTGACTGGACTCCTGATGGAGAATATATTATAGGTGCCAAAGGCAGAAGAAATATCAAATTACATATTTACCACAAAGAAGGCGGTTCGGGCGCTCAATTAATTGAAGAGCCTGACAATTTAAAAACCACTGATCCTACAATCAGTCCTGATGGAAAATTGATTTATTTTTCAAAAAGAAAGTCTGCCTGGAATTATAATGCACAATTTCCTCAGTATCAAATCGGGACTTACGATATGGAAGATGGTGATATGGCGACTATCACTTCTCGCTATGGTTCTGCTTTTACTCCTACCCTTTCTCCTGATGGAAAATGGTTGGTTTATGGAACACGCTTTGAAACTGAAACAGGTTTGGTAAGAAGAAATCTACAAACGGGAGATGAAGAATGGCTGGCATATCCGGTACAGAGAGATGAACAGGAATCCATAGGACCATTAGGCGTTTACCCTGCTATGTCATTTACGCCTGATAGCAAATTTCTAATTGCCACTTATGGAGGGAAAATCCATAAAATAGATATTAATGCTAAAACAGCTACTGAAATTCCATTTGAAGTAGATTTAAAATTGGAATTAGGGCCAAGATTGAAATTTGAATATCCTATCGAGGACAATAAAGAGGCTTTTGTAACGCAAATCAGGGATGCAGTTCCCTCACCTAATGGCGCACAGTTGGCTTTTACGGCACTCAATAGATTATACGTGATGGATTTACCGGACGGTAAGCCTAAAAGATTAACGAAGCATGAATTCACGGAAGCCATGCCAGCTTGGTCGCCAGACGGGTCACAAATTGTATTTTCAACTTGGGAAGAAAAGGAAGGCGGACATTTATACAAAATAAATGCAAATGGAAGAGGTAATGCAGTAAAATTAACCCAAAACCCAGCCCTTTATTTAGATCCAGAATGGTCTTACAAACAAAATAGAATTGTTTTCAATAGAGGTGCAAATCAAGTTTATCTCGATGCTATTGATCCATTCGGTTCATTGATGATGGAAGATTTAGCATGGATTTCATCCGATGGCGGAAAGGTAACTTTAATTGATAAAGCCAAGGGTAGAAACACCCCACATTTCTCTAAAGTAGAAGACAGAATCTATTTAAATCATGGCAAAAAAGGCTTGATTTCCATTCGTTGGGATGGAACAGATGAAAAAGAACATTTACAACTGACTGGAATTACAACCTATGGTTCATCAGTGGACATGGTACATGCACATGATGGATCACATAACATACTCCCTGATACTGAGGATGCTTGGAGAGAGAAAAACAAACCTTCAACACCTTCTGAAATTAGAATTTCCCCAGATGGAAAAACCGCTTTGGCAAAAATCGCTAATGACATTTATTCAGTGAGCATCCCAAAATACGGTCAAACCCCGAAAATTTCTGTATCCAAAGCTGATAATGCAGCTTTCCCAGCAATGAAATTGACTGTTATGGGTGGGGAATTCCCAGCTTGGTCAGGCAATAGTGAAAAAGTGCATTGGTCATTGGGAAGCAGTCACTTTATATATGATTTGGCAGAAGGAAAAGCCTATGCTGATAGCGTAGCCACCGCTAAAAAAGAAGCTGAGAAAAAGAAGGAGGAAGAAAAGGACGAAGATAAAGAGAAAGATTCTGAGGAAGAAGAGGAAGATAAAGAGGAAAAGGCAGATGAGAAAAAAGAAGACAAGGAAGACGAAGGATATATAGCTAAAGAACTCAAAATAAAAGTGAGTTATGAAAAAGATATTCCAGACGGCACCATTCTTTTGAAAGGTGCAAGAATTATCACCATGACGGATAAGGGTGTGATTGAAAATGGCGATATCTTGATAGAGAACAATCGCATTACAGCCGTTGGTGAAAGTGGTAGTTTAGATATTCCCAATGGAGCAAAAACCATTGATGCTTCTGGAAAAACCATCACCCCGGGATTTGTGGACACCCACGCTCACATGTGGCCCAATTGGGGATTACATAAAAACCAAGTTTGGATTTATTCTGCCAACTTAGCTTATGGAGTAACCACCACTCGTGATCCGCAAACTGCAACTACAGATGTCCTAACTATTCCGATATGGTGGATGCAGGCATGATTCACGGCCCTAGAGTTTACAGCACGGGACCTGGGGTTGGTTACTGGATGTATAAAATTAAATCTTTAGAGCACGCCAAAGAAGTATTGAAACAATACAGTGAATACTATGACACCAAAAGTATTAAAATGTATTTGGTAGGTAATCGTCAGCAACGCCAATGGATTATTATGGCTGCAAAAGAACTGGAATTAATGCCAACCACTGAAGGTGGATTGGATTTCAAACTCAATATGACACAATTACTGGATGGCTATCCTGGTCATGAACACACATTACCTATTGTGGGGATTTATAAAGATGCAGTCCAAACCATAGCGGAATCTAAAATGGCCGTTACCCCGACCCTATTGGTTTCTTATGGCGGACCTTGGGCCGAAGAATTTTATTATGCAACTGAAAATCCTTATCATGATGAAAAACTTCAATACTTCACTCCTTATGAGGAATTAGCACAAAAATCTCGCAGAAGAGGCGCGTGGTTTATGAAGGAAGAACATGTTTTCCCTAAGCATGCTAAATTCATGAAGGATTTGATTGAAGCAAATGGAATTGGAGGAGTAGGAAGTCATGGACAATTGCAAGGATTGGGTTATCACTGGGAATTGTGGTCAATGGCAAGCGGTGGCATGAGCAATATGGATGCTTTGAGAACTGCTACTATTTTGGGTGCTGAGGCTTTAGGTTTGGAAGGCGATTTGGGTAGCATTGAAAAAGGAAAACTGGCTGATTTATTAATCATGGATAAAAATCCATTGGAAGAAATCAGAAATTCCAACACTTTAACTCATGTGGTGAAAAACGGAAGAGTTTATGATGCCGATACTTTGGATGAAATTGCTCCAAATGAGAAAGAAGCAGAGCCATTTGAATGGCAAACTAAAAGACCTGAGAATGTTCCGGGTGTTCAGAAGGATTAAAATCTGAGTTTAAATAATTAAGAAAGGGATACTGATTCATTTTCAGTATCCCTTTCTTATATACTTTTATGTAATTATTAACTCATAAAAATAGTTAGGAAGCATTTTTGGCTAGTCGAAAGATTTCAACAATCATTTTTCAAAAAGCCTTTGGCTTTAAAATTACCACCATAGAGTCAAAAGTAAAGTTGACTTGCCAGGGAAATCACTTATTGTTTAGCTCTAAATATTCCTTATATGTTGCATATTTGGTTTCTATAAAATAATAGAATAATAAATCTACTCAACTTAATCCGTGCGTCATCCTCGGGAAACCTGTCCCGCACTGTAGTCGGGAGACGGGGATCTTTTGATTTTAACCTTTGGTTAAAAATATTATGAATGAGTTTTGAAGTTTAGGATTTACATTTAAGTCTGGAATTTCCAAAAATAAGGTATTGAAACTTCGTTTCAATATACAAGATCCCTGCCTTCGCAGGAATGACGCACAGAACACAGTTAGAAGCTTTATAAAATTCTTTTACAAGATTTTACATTGAAAACAAAATAAAACTTAAATAGCGACAGAAGATAATTCACTACCAGTCTTTTCAGTATTCATCCCATCTGCATTCATTGCTTTCACAATGAATACAAGCATTAGAATTTCAAAAATAGTTAAAGTAAATAATGCAGGAATTGCCATTAAAATACTTGCAAAACCTAAGCCAGTTACAATGGCAAAAATTCCGATTACTAAAGAAAGAGTACCTAATGATTTTTGTCTTAATACGAAGGCTGTTCCAAGCAGAATATAGCCAATTCCAAACATGACACTTCTTAGAACCAATAATGCTTCTACTGACAAATAATTAGTATAAAAAACTGCTATGTCATTTGTATTACTGATTACAATGAGTAAGATTAAAAACAGACTGCTTATTTTTAATAAATTATCCTCAATGTTTTTCCTGTTAAGTAAAGAGGATAATAAAAAATAATGAAAGTTACCATTACCGCCATTTTAATAAATACATAAGAGGCAGAGTCGGAAGAAAGTCCATGTCTTGAGGTATTGTAAAATCCAATTTCCATAAAACCTTCTACAAAAGATAAACACAAATAAATAATCCCGATTATAGCTCCCCATTTAAAATATGATCTCTTGTCTCCCAGTAAAGTTGAAAATTGGTTTTGATGATCTTCCTTCAAATTAAGTTCTGAAAAATCTACATTTAATACTTCCAGTATAGATTTGATAGTATAACTTCTTGGAAGTACCTCTCCCGCCTCTATTCGCTGAAGCGTACGAACATTCAAATTACATTTCTCTACAAGTTCTTCTTGCGTAAGTCCTTTTGCCTTTCTCCAATTTTGGATTTTATGGCCTAATTCAGGTTGTTGCATGTTATATATTGTTTTGTTGACCATGGCAAGTAGCTTTTTTAAACCTTAAAATAAAACGAATTAAGTGGGCTTATATCCGACATTAACACGACAATCTGATTTTAAGCACTAATTTACAGTATTTTCACATTTTTTATTACTATTATTTTTTCCCTGCAATTACCTGAAAATCACTAACTTTAAAAAATCATGTTTTTCTTAGTTTTTATTTAATGAGTACCACCACATTTAATTTTGAAAGGTTTTTCGAACTCACTACTGACCTAGTCTGTATTGCTGATTATGATGGATACTTTAAAAAAATAAATACTGCAGTTTCCAAAACACTGGGATATTCATTTGAGGAATTATATTCTAAGCCTATCAATGATTTCGTCCATCCTGATGATCAAAATGTCACTTCCTCGGCAAGAGAAAACTTAACCAAAGCAAACGATTTACATCATTTCGAAAATAGGTATCTCACTAAAAATGGTAAAATTGTTTGGCTGGCTTGGACTTCCATTCCATCCGAAGAGGATAAAGTGATTTTCGCCATTGCGAAAGATATTTCCCACAAAAAAAGACTGGAGGCAGAAAGAAATATGCAATTGGCAGAGCTGTCAAAAAGCAATAAAAATTTTGAACAAATCAATTATAAAACCTCCCATGATTTACGCGCTCCAGTCAACAATCTGAATTCAATTTTAGAAATGATAGATTTAGACAAAATTGAAGGTGATAAAAACAAAAAACTTTTCAACTTAGCGAAGAAAGGTGCTGAGCAATTAAAGGAAAAAATGAAGCTCTACATTAATTCCCTTATTGAAACTAATAGCCCAAATATAAAAATAGAAGCTATCTCCTTTGAAAAAACCTTTGAATTAGTGCTCGAATCCATCCATAATTTAGTCAGCAAATCC
>NZ_JAGXGF010000085.1 GCF_024636815.1 Marivirga sp. | reverse complement strand
TTCATTTTCCAGTTTCCTGCTACTATTTTCTGTCTCATCTTATTTTCAATTTTTGTTATAGGCTAAAAAACAAAAATAAGAAGATTTGAGCATAAAGCTAAGGGATAGTGGGTTAAGATTACATGCACAAAGTAGGCGGCAATTGTAATTCCTTTTTCAGTTCAGCATCAAAATTTTCTTTTGTTAAGCCAACTTCACTTAATAACTCCCAAAAACCTACACCCCCTGTTATTAATACAAATAAATGTTCTTTACCATAAATCCTAAAAGTCCTTTCACAAATCAAGGCGCCCACCATATAAGGAATTGAGGTTTCACCAGCAAAAACCCTTTCAAACGGCTCCAAATATTTTGATAAATCAATATCTGGATTAGAATTTATATGATTTTTCAGATTCTCTTTATGCCAAGAATAAGAATAGGTCCGAGTTCCACCAATATAAGTGGCTACTCCTTCTTCTATTAACTTATGGGTGGAGGATGATAATACTAAATTATAATGGTGAACAATTTCGTGCGTGTACACTTCAGTATTATTAGCTGATAAAACAATATTATGGCGTTCAGCTAAACCACCTCCACCGTCTATATACATGGTAGGTTTGTAATCAAAGCCTTTGATTTCAAAGAGCTCCTTTAAGCCAACGCATGAGTAATAAGTGATTGGCAAAGGGTCAATACTGTAAAACTCACTGATTTTATCAATTGCTTCCAATTGCATTTGAGCTTCTGTTTCATCGAATTCTTTTTGAGGAGAAACAACATATTGAATACTTCCTTTTTGAATTTTGTCCCAATCTTTAGTGAAGTATCCAAGCGGATTACTAAACACAATATTACCTTCTGTTTTGGTTGCTACTATATTATAAATAGCTTTTATCGTATTCTCATTATTAACCTCATTGTGTCCAATAAAAGCTATTTTAGCAAGCTTTTTATACTCTTCATCGGTATCCACAATTTCCATCAATGTTGGCTGATAGAAATTTTGAATAGAGTCTTTATGCTCAATTTTATAAATATCAGAATAAGGAAAAATATAGGTGCCAAAGTCAGGCTTATACCAATATTCATTTTCATAATAGGAGCTATTCTTCGTTTCTAAGAATTTAGTGAGGGTCTCAACTATTTCTTGATTTATAGACTTATCAGAATCGATATTATCTGATATAGTTAATTTAATAGGTGAATTTGATTCTTCTTTTTTGTTTGATTTACAGGAAACAAAAATTAATACCAGAGCAAACAGGATAACTTTTCTAATTGGAACACATTTTAACATTTATTGGCAATTAAGAATTTAAACCTGAATAAAAGTCTTTTATAAGCTAAATAGAATTTAATATTACAATCATAAAAGTATAAAACAATTAGTTGGTTCTTATTAATACTCCCACTTCCCCATATCCACTATCGGTTTCAAGTAAATTTCAGGTATAAAAGACTCTATTCTTTCCAATTCTGTTTCCTTCATTAAAGCAACTTTATGAATATTAAAGCCTTCTATTTCTTTCAACTCTGGAATCCAATATCTGATATATCCTCCTTTAGCATCATATTTTTTGGCTTGGCTTAAAATGTTGAAATAGCGATTTTCCCTTGGATCATTCCCTACTCCGGCTACATAGGCCCAATTACTCCAGTTGCTAGCAACATCATGATCAATTAGTTGATGCTCAAAATACCAGGCACCCATTCTCCAATCCAATCCTAAATCTTTTACTAAAAAACTGGCAACATTTTGTCTACCTCGATTGCTCATAAATCCAGAAACATTTAATTCTCGCATGTTAGCATCAATAAATGGCACGCCTGTCACACCATTCATCCATTTTTCAAAAAGTTCTAAATCCCATTTCCAATCTGCTTCAGAACCCTTTATGCCATCCTTTTGAAAAAGTTGAGAACCAAATTTCTTCAAAACAAAATGAAAATAATCTCTCCAAATCAACTCAAAAACCATCCAGTAAGTAGATTGATTTTTCTTTCGTTCTTTCTCGTATTTCATCACTTGATAGAAAATCGATTTGGCAGAACTACAACCTAAAGCCAGCCAAGGTGAAAATTTTGAAGAGTAGCTTTCACCTAGTAACCCATTTCTGGTGTCTTTATACTCTTTGAGCTGATCAGTTTCCCACATATAGTAATTTAATCTTTCCCAAGCTTTTGTTTCTCCTCCTTGGAAATTTAGAACTGATTTCTCCTCTGGTTGAACATCATTAATCCCTAAATTTGAAAAATCAAAATTTTTACTTACAGAAATAGAGGAGGATAAATCTTGAGGTGATTCGAATAAATTCCTCACTTCGGTTTGCTTTTCATTTTCTTTCCTGAATTGGGTAAAAATATCAGGTAATTTTCCAATTGGCCAGGGAATATCATCCTCATGAAAAAGAGTAGTTTGAGCATAAAAATGAACATCAGCCTTTCGCTTTATAAAAAGGGTTATAATATTCATTTCTTCTTGAATTTCTTCTGTTCCTGATTCCTTCGGGGCATATAGTGCATCAAAACTATACTCTTCCAAAAGTGATTGAATGATTGTCTTAGGATCTCCTTTTTCTATTAATAACTGCCCACCTATATTTTCTATATTTTGCTTTAAATCAATGACTGATTGCCATCTAAAATTCAACTTTAAATCAGAAGAACGTCTCATTTTCAGAGGGTTTTCTTTTCAATATTTCTCATCAAAAACATAGAGCAAAAGGTATTGCTCAGAATTTTGAATTCCTTCCCAAAGTGCTTCGTTATCTATTAATCTAAGATTTCTTCTAAACCAAATCAACGATTTTTGCTGTGTTTTTTTCATTTTCCAATGATTTTAATGTCTCAAGATAACCGATTGATCAAAATTTATGTTTGAAGCTTTTTAATTAGGTTGATAAAAGATAAATTGACACTTAGAAATAGCGAACGGATAACATGAAAAAAATAAATTTCAATTCCATTAAAAGTAAAATGATATTAGGCTATGGTAGTATGGCTCTGCTGATAGTTATAGTTGTTTTAATAACCCTTTCACAAATTGCCAATATTATGGTGATGGGAATTGATATTTTGGAAAACAAACAACCTTCTCGAATGTATGTAGAGGCCATGAAAAGTGGGGTGCGCCATTCCAATGTCACATTACAAAGTTACTTGTTATCAGGAAATGAAAATTTGAAAAATGAAATAGATAATATCTGGGAAAAAGAAATTCGATCCGCCAAAGACAGTATAGATTCTTTAAAAATCCATTGGGATGGCCCTGAGAACATTATCCTATATGAAAAATTGAGCCGTCTTGGTGATAGAATCCAAAATAAGCAAAAAGAAGTAGTCAATAATGCTCAATTTGGAGGTGGAGATATCGGCTTATCACTTTATAATTATTCAGGAATGGAAGGCGATACTATTTATGATACAAATGACCTTCAAAATTGGATTGATGATGAACTGAGTAGCCAAAACTCAAATAGCAACCCTAACGGAAGTTTATATGCCGAAAATCTAAAATCCCTAAATGATGAGTTTGATGAAAAAGCTACTTTATTATATTCAAATTTAGAAGAAAATTCACTGGCAACAGCCAATAAAATATTTGCCGCCAGAGATAGATTTGTGATAGTTGAAACATTTATTGTAATCATAGCCATAATCCTATGTCTGATTCTTTATCGCTTTGCACGTAAACAAATCAAAAGCAGTATTGCTACCTTACAAAACGAAGTAAAAATACTAAGTGTGGGTAATATCCCTGAAAATAGAGCCAAAACTAACGATGAATTTGATATTATTCTGGAAGAAATTCATACCCTTTCAGGGAATTTAGCTAATGTTAAAAATTTCGCTTTGGAAGTCGGAAAAGGAAGTTTTGACAGTGATATTTCAGTTTTCAATAATGAGGGAGATATTGGAACTTCTTTAGCCGAAATGAGGGATAGTCTAAAGAATGTTTCTGAAGAAGCCAGAGTAAGAAACTGGACCAATAAAGGATCCGCTGAATTTGGTGATATTTTAAGGAAATATAACAATAACATAAGTGAGCTAAGTGATCATGTTATCACTTTTATGGTAAATTACTTAGGCGCTAATCAGGGAAGTATTTTTATCGTGGATGAAGATGAAAATGGAGATCATGCACTTCATTTAACGGCTACTTATGCTTACGATAGAAAGAAATTTCTAGAAAAAACCATTCAAGCAGGACAAGGATTAGTAGGGCAAGTTTATCTAGAGAAGCAATCAATCTATATGAAAGAATTACCTGAGAATTATATTTCTATCACCTCAGGATTAGGCAAAGCAACGCCAAAAAGCATTTTTATAGTTCCTCTGATTGCAAATGAAACTGTCTATGGCGTCATTGAAATTGGGACCTTTACCCAATTCACTGAAAATGAAAGAAAATTTATCGAAGATGTAGGAGAAAATATAGCTTCTTCCGTACAATCAGTAAAGATAAATGAAAGAACCAACAAGCTTTTAGAAGATTCTCAAGAGATGACAGAGCAAATGCGTTCTCAGGAAGAGGAAATGCGCCAGAACATGGAGGAATTGCAGGCTACGCAGGAAGAGATGGAACGCTCTCAAAAGGAAAACAACGAACGCTTAACTGCCATGGAAAAGAGTGGTATGGCGTATATTGAATTTAGCCCCGATGGAGAAATCATTACTGCTGATAAGACTTTTATAAATTTATTTGGCTATAATTCAGTTGATGAAATAAAAGGCAGGCACCATAGAATTTTTGTGAGTAATGAGTATGCAAATTCTGAAGATTATCAATCTTTCTGGGGTAATTTAAGAGCAGGAAAAATTCAAAGTGGTATATTTGAGCGATTCAGTAAAAATGGACAAAAAATAAATATTAAAGGCTCCTATACAATTCTAAAAAATCAAAACAATGAGATTACCAAAATCATCAAATTTGCTTTTGATGTTACCGATATTTATCAAAAATTAGAGACTATTCTTAAGGAAAAGGAAACCTTAATACAGCAATTAGAAGATTTGGAAGTAAAAATTCAAAATGCAGGTAAAGGAAGTTTAGACCAATTGAAAGCCTATCAGAAAGAAATGAAAAAATCTTTAATTGAAAAGCTTCAAAAGAATGAATCTGATTTAAAAGCTTCACTTCAAGAGCAAAAAAGAGATTTAGGCATTTCTTAACCTGTGATCAAATCTGATAAGTCATTTTAAAAAAACTCTAATGGCATTTTGCATTATCTAAAAAGATATTTTTTTAGAAATTACAAACATATAAAGTACCCCCAAGGTTACTCAACCCAATATGAAGAAAGCAAATCAAGGAAAAACAGGCGTATTATTAGTAAATTTGGGGACTCCGGACTCTACTAAAACAAGTGACGTACGAAAATATTTAAGAGAATTTTTAATGGATAAAAGGGTAATTGATATTCCATTTATATACCGATGGATGTTGGTAAACTTGATTATTGCACCTTTCAGAGCTCCAAAATCTGCCAAAGAATATCGTAAACTATGGGTGGACAGAGGTTCGCCTTTGAAATTCTACGGAGAAGATGTTCGAGATATGCTCCAAGACGAATTGGATGAAGAATATGTTGTTGCTTTAGCTATGCGCTATCAGTCTCCCAGCATACAGGATGCCTTAGATGAATTGAGAAATCACAAAGTTGCCAAAATAATTGTAATACCATTATTTCCCCAATATGCTTCAGCTTCAAGCGGCTCGGTTCACGATAAAGTGATGGAAATCGTTCAGAAATGGCAGATTATTCCTCAAATTAATTTTATCAGCACTTTTGTGGAGGAACCTGGTTTCTATAAAACCTTCGCAACCTTAGGTAAAAAATACCTAGACAAACACGATTATGACCATGTGATTTTTAGTTTCCATGGTTTACCAGAACGTCAAATCAGGAAAGGATCTGTAGATAATTATTGTAAACTTGGCGGGTGCTGCAATGTTTATCATGATAAAAATAGATTTTGCTACAGGGCTCAGTGCTTTCAGACTGCACGTCTGATTGCAAATGAATTAAATCTGCCGGAAGAAAAATATACCGTGACATTCCAAAGCCGATTAGGAAATGACCCTTGGATAAAGCCTTATACTGATTATGTTTTGAAAGATTTGGCTAAAGAAGGAAAAAAATCTGTGTTGGCTTTTTCACCTGCTTTTGTGGCTGATTGCCTAGAAACCACTATTGAAGTGGGAGAAGAATTTAAAGAAGAATTTGAGGAAGCTGGTGGAGAGCGCTGGGATTTAGTCGAGAGCCTGAACGACAATAAAGATTGGGTTGATACTTTAAAATCATTAGTCTTGAAAAATTAGATCTCAAAACACTCAAAACGTTAAATAATTTTAATTAAATTATTGACTGATAAATTATGAAAAGCCAATGGTTTAAAATTATATCGACCTTATACCTAATTTTTATTGCATCTTCAATTTCTGCAATCCAAATCGATTCATTGCATAATTTACTTGAAAATAAGCTAAGTTCAGAGGGGTTTAATAAAGAGCAAGATGTAATAGAATATTTGAATCTAACTAGCAAACTTTTTCAAGAGTCTCCTACAGATGCATTATTCTATGTAAATGCATTAGAAGAAAAGCTAGAATCAGAGAAAAATGATACAGGAAGAGCTTACATATTAAGTAAAAAAGGAACGTTCTTTTGGCTTCAAGGTGTTTATGATGCATCCTTAAAAGCCTATTTTGAAGCACTCAATATATTTGAACAGGAGGAAAATAAAATTGAAGTCGTCAAAACCTTAAACAATATTGGGGAGACCTACAAAAAGCAAAAAGACTATACGCAATCTGCCAGATTTATAAAGTTGGCCTTATCAAAGATTAATAATTTGGAGGACTTATCGCCTGAACTAATATTAGTGAATTTAGGGCAACTTTTCATGCTAAAAGGTAATTATGACAGTGCAAATTATTATCTCAACCAAATTCAGAATAAAGATAGTGTAAGCAAACAATCAAAAGGTTTTACATATTTATATAAAGGGATAGTTAAGCGAGAAAGTAGTCAATATGATTCTGCTCAATATTTTCTCCGCCAAAGCTTAATTTATTGGGAAGAGTTAAATTATGGAAGGGGAATCACTGAGAGTAAAATAGAAATTGCCAGAATATACATTTCTCAAAATAATTACTTAGAGGCAAATAAATCCCTAAAAGAAGCAGAAAATATTGCACTCAAAATCAATGCGTTAGATTTATTACTTAGAATATATCAGTCAAAAATTGATCTATTCAAGCTTACAGGAGGTAAAGACTCTCTGGTTTTCTATTTTGATAAATATCTGCAAATCAAGGATTCAATTTTCAATTCAGAATCACGGGCAGAGATCAATAAATTGAGTATTCAATATAATTTAGCTCAAAAAGAAAAAGAACGTTTTAAGTTAGCCTTGCAGCAATCTGAACTATCTAATAAAATAGAAAAAAGAACCCAGTTCTTAATTTTTTTAATCACCCTACTAATATTTGCTTTCGTATTAATTTTTTATTTAAGGAATAAAAGCATTCAATTAAAAAGAGCTCATATAAGGCTTAAACAACAAAAAGAAGAGATAGAAGATAAACAGAAGAGTATTTCATCCAAATCTTTGGCGCTTGCCAGAGTGAATAAGGAACTTCATAGCCTTAATAAAAATTTGGAACAAAGGGTAATGGAAAGAACTCAAAAATTAAATGAGCGCAACAGACAAATTGCAGAATTTACATTTTACAACTCACACAAACTTAGAGCGCCTGTGGCAAGCGTATTAGGCCTAATTAATGTAATGGAGTTAGCAAAAGATGGGAAAATAGATCCTATTCTATTAAACCATCTTAAAACAAGTTCAATGGAATTAGATAAAGTGATATTCAATTTAAAAAATCTATTAGATTTAGATGATTGAATAACATATCTTTAATCTTAATCCATAATAGGAAGTACAATTTTAAAAATGGTTCCTTTTCTTACTTTAGAAGTAAGTTTAATATCACCTTTTAAAACATTCAAAGTATCTACTACTATATAAAGCCCTAATCCTGAACCATCAGTACCTTGATGCGCTCTAAAAAACATATCAAATATTTTACTTTGATATTCTTCTGGTATTCCTGATCCATTATCTTCCACTTCAACTATATAGGTATCACTTTCAATTTTAGCGCTTACTTTTATGAAGGGCGATATACCTCTATCAAAATCATGGTATTTTAAAGCATTGGTAACTAAATTACTCAATACAATATTTAATCTTTTAGGATCAGTTCTAATTTCAAAATTGGAATCATAGGCTCTAATTAGTTTAACTTTTTCTGCATTTTCATAAAATTTCAAATCCTCTATGATACTGTCTAAAATATCATCTAGCCTTACAAGCTTCAATTCCAAAGGCTTTTTAGTATTGGTAGAAAAATCCATAATACTTTTAATAAACTCTTCTAGTTTGGTAATACTTATATTCATCAATCTAAAGTACTCCAGTAGTTCATCAGTATTATTTGACATCCCTGCCACAGAAATTAAACCCCTTAAAGATTTTAGTGGAGCTACCAAATCATGAGAGGAACGATAAACAAAATTATCTAATTCATTATTTATTACTTTTAATTCTGCATTGGCTTCTTTCAATCGCTCCTTTTGAGAGCGCAATTCATATGTCCTCTCTTTTACTAGTTCCTCTAGTTTTTTATTACTAATACTTAGGCGATGTGTTCTATAACGAATAAATCCAAAAATTAATAACCCGACAAATAAACCAATAAACAAAAATGTAATATAGTTTTCATACCATTTGGTCGGTACAATAATATTAAACTCGAATGGTAATATTTCTAAATCCTTATTGTAAATATCACGTGCTCTTAGGTGAAAAACATAATTATCTCCAGACAAATTGGTGTATTCCTTTCTTGTATCAGATGTCCATTCTGACCAACCCTCATCAAATCCTTCCAGATAATAAGAAAACTCTAAATCTTCTTTAATAAAACTTGGTGCTGAGAAATATAAACCAAAGGATTTAGTATTATTCCCAGTTAAAATAACTTTATCTTTTCCACCTTTAATAAAAATCGTGCTATCTCCAACACGCATATATCGAACCAAGGCTTTTGGTTTAAAATTCAGCTTTTCATTCTCAGCATAAAATTTCAAATAATTTAAACCTGACCCACTTGCTAACCATAAATTACCTCTTCTATCGGCCAATGGCGCATTATAATAATTCGTTTTAAGACCATTTTCTTCATTGAGTGTATGCAATATTTTACCTTCATCATTGAAAATTATCACTCCATTTGTCCAAGAGCTAGCAACAAATAATGAGTCTTGAAATTTTCGAATTGAATACAAGTACATACTGTCTTGCAAAAAATATTGATTGGCTTCATTATCCCATAATTCAGTTTCATAAGTTTCAGGATCCAAAGTATAAAACCCTTCTTCTGAGGTAAAAATAATCCATTCACCATCATTTTTCTGGATGATATTATAAGCAGCATCATCTTCAAATTTGAATTCCTTATTAACGTATTCAATCGTATCACCATCAAATTTAGCCAATCCACCATTTTTGCCAAAAATAGATATTATTACTTCATCATTAACTTCAACCATAGAGTAGGCATCAGAAACATCAATATTTTTAATAAGTTCGCCATCAAAATAATAAATACCTTTATTAAGACTGCTATAATATACTTTACCATTGCTTTCAGCCATATACCAAATATAAGGCATCTCTTCCTCATCTAATTTATCATTCATTGAATGATACTGCATTCTGCCAATTGAATCTCTCTGATAATAACCAACATCACCACCCCCTACTGTGTAAATCTTATCTCCAATAATCTTTAGATTAACAACTGGTGTAAAATTTGAATTTTGGTGCATTTGCCAGTGCGTTCCATCAAATTCTAGAAGCCCGTTTTCATTTCCTATATATAAAATACCTTCTTCATCTTCCCTAGCAATATTGTTATAGGAACTCGCTCTATATAAAGAACCATCAAATTCATAGAAAACTATAGAGTCTTTTGATGCAGTTTGTAAAGAATCAGTAATTTGAAGTGATAGGGCATTAAATGTGAGTAGCTCAAAAATTAATATGAGTGAAATTAATTGCATGAGGTTTATACCCCTCAATTGAAACAATGATTTAGATATCGCCATATTCAAAAAATCCAATAGGACTTAAATTTAGATAAATTTTACCAAGTCAAAAAATATCTTAGACTAATAGGTACTTGGCTTCGATATAATATTTAATAAAAATAGCCCATACTTTTTATAAAAATATGGGCTATTAAAATAATACCATTAATGACCAAATTATTCCATTTCAATTAGCTCCTGATTTGCATTCATAAAATGGTATTCCGTAAGGGCTAAAGAACTATCCTGTATTAATTTAATCCATTTCCCATACTTAAAAAACCATTTCACACGTAAAGAAGTAATTCCTTTTGTGTAATAGGAGTATAAAAATGGATGGACAGCAAGACTCAATGATTTTTCGTTTTGTTTTGTCAACAAATAATCTAAATCCTGTTCAATTTTATCAGTAACTAATATGGAAGCGGTTATCTTTCCTGTACCATTACAGGTGGGACAATTTTCTTTAGTTATGATATTTAATTCAGGTCTTACCCTCTGACGAGTAACCTGCATTAATCCAAATTTTGATAGTGGAAGTACAGTATGCTTAGAACGATCGGTTTCCATAAAGTCCTTCATCTTTTTAAAGAGAAGCTTTTTATTATCAGGATTCTTCATGTCGATGAAATCGACCACAATAATCCCCCCCATATCTCTTAATCGCAACTGGCGAGCAATTTCTTTTGCTGCCTCCAAATTTGTACTTAAAGCCGTATCTTCCTGGCTTTCTTCATTATTTGATTTATTCCCACTGTTGACATCAACAACATGTAAAGCTTCAGTATGCTCAATAATGAGATACCCACCGCCTTTAATGTTAACTGACTGCCCGAATAATGATTTTAATTGTCTTTCAATACCGAAATGTTCGAAAATTTTATTCTTTCCACTATATAGTTTCAGAATTTTTTCTTTACTCGGATCGATTTTTTGGATATAGGTTTGAATTTCCTTGAAAATTTCTTCATCATCCACATGGATATTGTCGAAAGATTCATTCATCATATCCCTAAGAATAGAAGAGGCTCTACCTACCTCACCGATAATTTTATCTTTCGGTTTAGCGTCTTTAAGTTTCTTTACCCCGTTCTCCCAAGTATCTAATAAGTTTCTTAGGTCAGTATCCAATTCTGCCACCTCTTTACCTTCGGCAACAGTACGTATAATTACGCCAAAATTCTCTGGCTTAATGGAAGAAATTAATCTGGTGAGTCTTTTACGTTCCTCACTAGTCGATATCTTTTTGGATATGCTTATTCCATTGGCAAATGGTACTAATACCAAATACCTTCCTGCTAGTGACAACTCGCATGATAGTCTTGGCCCTTTCGTAGAGATAGGTTCTTTAATAACCTGAACCAACACCTGCTTGTTCTTGGAGAGCACCTGTGAGATTTTACCTAATTTGTCAATCTCAGGCTCTAATTTGAACTTACTTAATTTGTATGAGGTGTTATTACGAGTAGTGGCAAATTTAGTATACTTTAAAAGTGAGTTCATTTTCGGTCCAAGATCATGATAGTGCAAAAATGCATCTTTCTCATAACCTACATCCACAAATGCGGCATTTAAGCCTTGCATTACTTTTCGGACGTTCCCTAAATAAATATCACCCACACTAAACTGCTCTTCTTTATTATCATAATGAATCTCAATAAGATTCCTATCATTTAGAAGGGCAATACGACTGCCATTTTGAGTTGAATTAATAACTAATTCATTGCTCAAAGCTCTATAAGTTTA
>NZ_JAGXGF010000084.1 GCF_024636815.1 Marivirga sp. | reverse complement strand
CATTCCAAATTCTCTTATTATTTAGGAGAATTTATCATCATAATATCCATATTTTTGTGATGTGGAAATTCAATTATCACATCATGAGTTTAATAGTGCTTCAATAGAACATCAAATTGTTTTAATAGCTGAAAATATTCGCACACCTGAAAATGTTGGGATGATCATGCGTTTATCAGAAGCGTTTGGGGTTGAAAAGATTTATTTTGTTGGGGATCACACCGTGGAATTGACCACCAAAGTAAAAAGAGCATCAAGAAACACTTACAAGACGATGCATTATGAATTCAACCTCGATGGTATAAAGGAAATCGAAAAACTAAAGAATTCAGGTTATCATGCTATAGCTTTGGAAATAACAAACAGGAGCATTCCCATTCAAAACTTCAATGCTGATCAATACAAAAAAATGGTTTTGATAGTTGGGTCTGAAAGGCAGGGCATTTCAGAAGAAATGCTTCAACTTTGCCAAAGCCATTATCACATTCCAATGTTTGGAGAGAACTCCTCCATTAATGTGGTAAATGCCTTGGCAATAGGATTGTATAAGGTCACCGAAAAGCCTATTTAGCTTTATTTATTTTCTACTTTCCAGATGAGCTCTTCAATGATTTTTTCAATGCTCATACCTTCAGCATCAGCTTTAAAGTTTTTCACCAATCGGTGGCGAAGTACTGGAACGGCAACCGCTTTTACATCTTCTATATCAGGAGAATATTTTCCACTAAGTAAAGCATTGCATTTCGCCCCTTTAATCAAGAACTGAGATGCTCTCGGGCCTGCACCCCATTCTAAATATTCATTGGTAATATTGAAAGCCTTTTCTGTATTGGGTCTTGTGCTATGAACCAATTTCACAGCAAATTCAATCACATTGTCTGTAACAGGAACTTTATCTACTAATTTTTGAAAATAAAGAATTTCATCTGAAGTCATTACTGATTTCACTCCTTCAATTTCTTGCCCTGAATTTCTAACAATATTCAATTCATCTTCATAAGAAGGGTAGTCCAGAGTGATATTAAACATAAATCTATCCAGCTGTGCTTCCGGAAGAGGGTAAGTACCTTCTTGCTCAATAGGGTTTTGGGTAGCCAATACAAAAAATGGATCTGGTAAAACATAAGTTTCGCCAGCTACGGTCACATTTTTTTCCTGCATGGCCTCTAATAGAGCTGCCTGTGTCTTAGGAGGCGTCCTATTGATTTCATCTGCCAGTATAATATTACTAAAGATAGGGCCTTTTATAAATTTGAAATTACGGTCTTTATCTAAGGTCTCAGCTCCAATAATATCTGATGGCATTAAATCAGGTGTAAACTGAATACGATTAAATTTTAAATTCATGGCAGAAGCCACAGTATTAATCAATAAGGTTTTTGCTAAACCAGGAACGCCAACTAGAAGACTGTGGGAATGACAGAAAAAAGAGCTTATTACTAACCTAATTACATCCTCTTGCCCGACAATTACTTTGGAAATTTCTTTTTTTAAGCTTTCGAATTTTTCGTGTAAAGCATTTGCAGCTTCAACCTCATTTTCAAATTTATCCATATTGATCAGTTAAGAATTTGGCAATCTTTATAATGGTCATCTAAAACAATGAATACATCATCTTTTGATTCTTCAAACCATTTTGCCAATTTTTCACTTCTTTTTTTATTTAATGCTGCCTGCTTAATTTTTTGGTAATCAATTCTGATATCAGCCCTATGGGGTTTAATTCTGTCTTGATAATATAATATTCTAACGGCTTCTGATCTGTCAGGCTGTCTAAAAATTATAGGTTTTGTAATGCTACCCACCTCCATGGTGTCAATGGTAAAGAAAACATTTGGATCAAGTTCATCCACAGATACCTTAGTTCCTCCAGCTTCACCCTCCATAAAATATCCACCATTTGATGAGGTATTCATGTCATCTGAATATTCAGCAGCAGCAGCTTCAAATGTAATACTGTCGTTTACGATTAATGTTCGAATGCTGTCTAGAAAATTCACAGTTTTATCAACATCACTTTTATTGAATTTAGGAAGGATTAAAATATGTCTTGTATTAAATTCATTTCCTCTTCTTGCTAATAATTCAATAATATGAAAACCGAAATCAGTTTCTACTGGCTTTGAAATTTCTCCTGGTTTCAATCTTAAAGCAGTAGCTTCATATTCAGGCGCTAGTTGTCCTCTTTCAAAAAAACCGATATTTCCTCCAGATTGCTTGGCTCCGGGTTCTTGAGAATATAATCTGGCAATGTCTTCAAAATTCTCACCTTCTAAAATTCTACCTCTTAATCCATTTAATCTGGCTTTAATATTGTCTTTAGCTTCCTTACTCATGGTAGGCTCTTTTACTATTTGACCAACCTGAACTTGTGTAGAATAAAAAGGAAGACTATCCCTTGGGATATTGTCAAAGAAATTTTGAACCTGTCTTGGAGTAACTTCTATATCAGAGGTGATAGTACGTTGCATTTCACCCATTACCATCTGTTCTTTCACCTCATCACGAATTTCCACTTTAAATTCTTCCAATGATTTACCGTAATATTCTTCAATCTTTTCCTCAGAGCCAATTTGCTGAACCATCATTTTCAATCGGTTATCCAGCTGTGCTTCGACCTGAATAGGGGAGACCGTAACAGAATCAATTTCTGCTTTGGCTAATAAAAGTTTGTTAACAATAAGGTTTTCCAATACCTCGCATCTGGCATCAGGACTCCCGCTGTTTCCACCCCTCGATAAATAATCTTTATACGCAAGAGCTAAATCTGACTCCAGAACGATATAATTATCAACTTTGGCGATAATTTTATCCACCACTTCTTCTGATTGACTGAAGGACAAAAAAGGCATTGTTAAAAATGCCAATGCTATAATTATTGATTTATTTTTACTGATTGTAAATTTCATATTTGTTTGAACTCTTCGCTTTTTCAAAAACTTCCTCTTCTAGTTGGTTAGCTATTGCAACCTTTCTTTTATTTAATATTATTTGTTTGATATCATTCCTGACAAATTCCAAAGGTGATATTTGGTCTGATATTTTATACTCTTTTATTCTTAAGAAGTATAGATTTTCTTCATTTGAATCCTCAACAAATTTATTAGACTTTAAAAAATCTACTTTGTTTGTAACTCCAACAAAAGGAGTGTTTCGGATGGCTTCATCAAAATTTATCCAAACAGAATCCTCTAAAAAATAGGTTTCAGCAAATCGAAAACAATATGATTTCAATTCTTTAAAATCCTCAGGTTTATCTGAATTAATTAGTTTTTTCAACTGGTTAATTTTTGGGGCATCTTTAGTTACTGTAATAAAATAACCTCGAATAATATTCTGTTTCAGTTCAAAATTATCCTTATTGTTTTGGTAATAATCTTGGACTTCTTGACTTGTAACTGCTGTATCCAAATTATTATCTACATAATATTTTTTATACTCATGCACCATTAAAGCATAACGATAATCCAATACTTTTCTTTCAATTGAAGCCTGATCAAAATTAATTTTTTCCGATGCTTCAGAAATTAGCAATTGCTTTTTGATCCAGGAATTGACATATCGATTAACCAAATTTGCACTATCTTTTGGAGATATATCTTTTGCTACTATTCCTGCTAAGTCCTTCTGATAGAGTAAGGAACTCCCAACCTTAGCTACAGGAACTTGTATTTCTTCAGTTTCTTGCTCCTCATTCCCTAATTTTTTTAGGTTGATATAATCACAACCCACAAAAATTATAGAGAAGAGAAATGATAATATGGATAAATATTTATTCTTCAATTTCTGTATTTATTTTATTCAATACCTTCTCGTTTACAGTGACATCATATTTTTGCTTCAATTCCTTAAGCCATTCTGACTCAAGATGCTTTTGAAAGTCTTCCATTAGTTCTGGTCTGGATTCATCAAAAGTTTTTTGCATAGGTGGATAGCTTTTTAAAGCATACTTTAATTCTATTAAGCCGTTTTTCGTCACATTTTTAATGTAATACCCTTCATTTTTATTATTCCATTTTGAGTTTTCGGTTAGCTCAATAATTTCAGTAGAAGCGGATTCAATTCTTTTATTATTTAAAGCTAATAACTCGTTTGCTTCCGAAAGCAACTGCAAATATATTTTATTTTCATCGGAATAGATAAGATTCACAACTTCCATATTGCTAAATGTTTGATTTAAATCTTCAAATAGCTTAACAGAGTCATTTTTATCTATGTTTTTAGGCAATTTTAAACTAAAATAAATCTTTTCCTGGATGCTGTCATTTAATTTAATTTTCTTAATCAAATTTTGAGGGTTATCATATTCCAGTTCTTCGGTTAACGGAAAATAAGTGCCTTTTATTGGCTGCTTAAATGGTTTTATTGAGGAAGTATCCGTAAATAAGATTCTGGCTACTTTCATTTTAGCATTGCTCATGTATTGATTTTGGTTATCCTGATAATATTTTTTTAGCGTCAATGTGTCTTCGCCTATTTTACTCCATACCTTTTGATTCATTATTTCGAATAAAAGCAAACCGTCTTTATATTCCTGTCTTAATAATCTGTATTCAGGATATTTTGACTCTAAATTATTCTCTTCATATAGAATCAAATTAAATTTTTCATAGCGCTCTAATTCAGAATCTAATTTTTTGGTTGAATCATAGCCACTTAAAAAATCATTTATAGTATATGTTTTTTCAGAAATTGTGAAAAGAGTCACTTCCAATTCCTTCTTTTTGAAAGCATCTATACTCAAATTTCCTGTTGATTTAAGTAAAGCATAAGCTTCTGGATTTTTCCTGAATTTATTCTCTGCTTTCAGTTTTTTAATAACTTCCACCTCTTTAAGTTCCGAACGTTGGTCACGCTGAAGTCTTCTACTTAAGCTCTCTCGCATGCTTTCTAAGCTCCCGACCCCTCTTTTATCTTCTAGCTTCAAAATATGCCATCCGTAAGGACTTTTAACGGGTTGAGATATTTCTCCTTCTTCTTCTAGTTCAAAAGCCACAGATTCCAGAGACGAGGGCAGATTTCCCGCTCCAAACCAAGGTAAACTTCCACCATTATCTTTTGTACTTAAATCATCTGATTCTTTTGTGGCAAGTATAAACCAATTCTCTCCTGAGTTTAATTTTTCATAAACTTCTCTTATTGCTTTTTCTGTTTTCAAAGAGTCTTCAGCTGATGCTTGAGGAGGGAATCTTTTCATGATGTGGGCTATTTTGATCCTTCCCAAGGTTTCTCTTTTATCGTTTACTTTAATGATATGATATCCAAATTGAGTACGAATAATTGGAGAAATTTCGCCTTTCTCCGTTTGATATGCAGCAGATTCAAATGGATAAACCATCTGGAAAGCAGTAAACCAACCTAATAATCCATTATTATTTTGGGCGGAAGGGTCTTCAGAATATTCTCTGGCTAATGCTTCAAAACTTTCTCCTGATTCGAATTTACTCTTTACTTTACTAATTTTTTGGTAGGCTTTTAAAGTGTCTTCAGCTTTAGTATCTCTTTCTACTCTAATTAAGATATGGCTGGCATTTATTTCTTGCTGTAAACGTTCATAAGTTTCATTTACTAGTTCTTTATTGACTTTTTCTGCAGTGAGATAAGGTTTCTTTATCTCTTCTAAATATCCATTTAACTCATTTATGTAAGCCTCAGTAGTATCTATTCCTTCTGCTTTGGCTTCAAGTACTTTTAATTTAAAGTCAATGTATAAATCCAAATAATCTTCAATTGGCTCAATTTCCCCTTTATTCTTATTGCTTTTTTCATATGCATAAATAAATTCATCAGGGTAAACTGATATAGAGTCTATAGTGAATAGAGGTTGAGTATCCTTCGATGTGGAAGTTTTTTGTGTTGTTTTACAAGAACTAATGAAAATAAATAAAAGAGGTATTACTAAACCTTTGATGTTTCGCATTTGGCTAAAGTGAATTTTGATTGGCAATTTATGCAAATGGATTCACACAGGAAAATATAAGGCAATCAGAGAAGTGAATAATTTATTGTTTTGTATCGTGATTAAATCTTTTGTGCATAATACATGTATTTTTTTGCTCCTTATTGACAAATTCAACCTTATCCATAATCCGCCTGACCAACATTAAACCTATTCCTCCCTTTTTCTTGGTCTGTACTACCTCTTGAATAGAGGGTTCTTTATACTTTTTAAGGTCAAATTTTTCACCCTCATCAGAAATTTCAAAAGTAACACCACCCTTCTCAACTACTACCACTAGGTTAATGGCTTCATTGGCATTACAATAATTGGAATGGATAATCAGATTAGCACAGATTTCATCCACTGCTAATACCATTTGATTTATTTCCAAATCATCATGAATATACGCCTTTAGCTTTTCGGTGATAAATTCCCGAATGTCTTTAAGACGTGTTTTTTCGCAATATACTCTAAGATTGAATTTCATGTAACTTCTCCTTCGCTTCCTTCTTATCGGTTACTATAGTCATCAATTGGTCTAAGCCCAAAATTTGGAATACATTCAATACTTTTTCGCTTAAACCATATATTACCATTTTGATGTTTTTATTTTTAAAATCATCAATGTAAGACATGAAGACACCTAATCCTGCAGACGAAATATAATTTAACTGCGTTCCGTCCACTAAAATAAATTTTACTGAGTCATCGTTTGCTAATTCAGTCAAGGCTTCATCCAAATGAATACTGGAACTAGCATCTACATCACCTTCTACCATAATTATATGGTCCTCTTCCTCAATATGTGTTTCAATGTTTATCATACAAACTTTATTACGTGCTTACTTTCAGTAAGTTGACAGCCATGTTATAAAAATCTTATTATTAAGGCAGTATAATCGTCTTCCAAATTTTCTGTGCCTATAAAATCATATAAATATTTTATAAGTCCATCTTGAATTTCTTCAGATTTTTTCTCACTATTTTGCTCTAAATAGCTACTTAATCTGTCATAACCGAACTCCTCACCTTCTTGATTACTAGCTTCAATTATTCCATCAGTATATAAAAAAAGAATATCTCCGCTATTGTAATTTATTTTACTTATATCAATAAATTTCTTAAAACTATCATTTCTCACTATACCCAAGCCCATCCCCTTATTGTGGAAATATTCCGCTTTGCCTTCTTTTTTATTGAAGTAAAGACCTGGACAATGTCCTGCCCGAGAAAAACTTATGCTCTTATCTTGAGAGTTGATAATATAATAGGCAGCAGTGATAAAGGATGTTTTTTCCAAACAGTGACCTAAAGCATGGTTTGCTCTGGTAAAGAAAGCCTTAGAATCTAAGTCAAATTGCACCAAACTATGGAATACACCTTTCATCTGAGACATATTAAAGGAAGCAGATGTCCCTTTACCCGAAACGTCCCCTATAATTACAGCAGTTTTATGTTCAGCTGTTTTAAAGAAATCATAATAATCCCCCCCAACCTCATCCGCAGACTCATAGAATGCATGCATTTCAAATTCTTTATCCGAAATTAAAGAGTGGGGGAGCAAACTTTTTTGAACGCGAGAGGCAATTTTTAATTCTTCTCGGTAACGTTCATTTTTAAGCACTTCAGTTAATAATTCAAAATTTTCAATTGAAATACAAGCTTGGTTTACAAATGAGCTGATGATATTGATCATCTCTTTATTAAATCCATCAGAAACATCCTTTAAAACTACCAATAAACCGATTTGTCGATCCTGTATGACCAAAGGCATCACCAAAACTGAACCATAATCAGGGTCATTTAAATTAGCTGTAAGCTTATTAAGATTTAGGTCTTTTTGGAAATCATTAGCTCTATGTTTATTTAAATAGGAAAATATCCCGCTGTCCTGGATGCTTTTTCTTACCTGATTGATTTTTAAATCTGTGATATTCGATTTTAAGATATCATAAGGTTCTCCATTTTGATGAATTTCTAACCAAGCACTAGTAGAAAATACAGCATTATTACTGCTTTCCAGCAGAACTTCATATACTTGATTTTCGCTATCACCTTTTTGTATAGATTGGCTTAAACGCTGGAAATTTAAAACTTCACTTATTTTTTGTTCAAAAACAGAAGAAGTCGGTAAGTTGAAGAGAATAACTAGAATTGATATTAAAGCATATAAAAATATAAATCCTGCAATGGATAAAATGAATACATTATCCAGTAAATCCATTATCAAATTGAATTCTTGAGAGAATCCAAAAAGATTATTAATGAAATAATAGAGATATAAAATAACTAATGCCAGTAGCAAAATACTTCGCCACTTTTGCTTGAAGTTTAAATAGGCAATCCATTTTAAATTAAATGAAAGTACCAATCCATATAATATAAAAACTCCTAATAGTCCGTTGAATAACCACTGCTGTGAGCCAATTTGGAAAAAACTGTAAAGCAAAGTCGCTAACAAAGAATATTCAAATATTTGCCAAATTATTAATAGGCGTTTATTCTTTTGATAAAGAATTAATCTTTTCCATACAATGAATGTGGAAATCAAGAAAACAATGATAGCTCCAAGATTGATGTGGTAGAAAAAATTTACCATCAAAGGATTTTGCATCAATTTGCTATCACTCAGGAGATAGAAAAAGAGGCTGACAGCCAATTGTACTAATGAAACTATGAGTCCTGTGGAAAAAACATGCCATAGTAAATCAATAAAGTTGATGCTTTCTGCTTTTTGTATTCTAATTTTGAAAAAGAAGTAAACAAGGATTATAAAGAGAGAAAGTAAAAGTTGAGGGATCTCCTTGGTTATCCCTGCATCTGCTTCATTAATTTCAGCAAATAGCAAAAATAAATCTGCCAGTACTAACGATAGCCAGCAGAGAATTGCAAATAATAACGAGAGGCGTAAAAGTCCTTTTTCTGAGATCAATTTTTTATTTTTCTAAACTTTGGCAAAATAAGCTATTAAAAATTATTGTGAAAATAGTTTTACAAACATTAAATTCATGCATACTAAAAAATAATTAAAATGCTCAAAAAATTAATCTTTACTTTTTTGTTATTTATCCTAAGTCTTGGAGTGGCATTTTCGCAAATCCAAAAAGGAACAGCTTCTTTTTATGCAGATAAATTTGAGGGTAAGCAGACGGCTAGTGGTGAAAAATATAAACATAAAAAATTGACAGCTGCTCATAAAAGTTTGCCATTTGGAACCATAGTGAAAGTCACCAATTTAGAAAATAAGGAATCTGTAGAGGTGAGGATAAACGATAGAGGGCCTTTTGTGGAAGGAAGAGTGATTGATTTATCCAGATCAGCTGCAGAAAAATTAAAATTTACTAATCAGGGATTGGCTGAAGTACAAATAGAAGTAGTTGATGCGGGAGACGGCAGAACGAATAGTAATAGACCCGTTCAAATTGATCAAAATATTGAAAATGAATCCTATTTTCAAATGAAAGTAAAAAGGAAAGATCCCTCAGGCTTTGGCGTTCAGGTGGGAAGTTTCAAAGGCTTTGATAATATGCTGAAGCTTTCAGAAAATATTGAGAAATCATATCGAGCAAGTTTATATATCGAGGTAAAGGAATTGAATGATGCCAAGGTATATGCTTTAATTTTGGGAGATTATAGTAATAGAAGGAAAGCGGATAAACTTAAAGCCAAGATTGCAGACCGATTTCCAGATGCTTTTGTCACTCGATACTAATTTAATTTTATAATTCTCAACCAAAAGGATAGATTATGTGTCTTTTAAGTAGATGAAAAATTTAATTTTTTTACTATTACCCCTTATTCTTCTCTCTTGCAGTGAAGATGGAAATGTAACATTACAAAAATGTTGGACCTTAGCAGAGAGAGGAGAAGATGTTCAGCTATACTATCTTTGTGATGATGAACGTCTTGGCATTTCTTGGTTTAGACCGACTTACAAATTTTATTCTAACAATAAATGTGAGTATTTGGTATTGCACCCAGCTGATGCTCACTATATGGAGGAAGGAGTTTATGAATTTAATTTAGAGACTTCTAAACTTACAGTGAAAAATACTAAAGGAGATTTGATTGCTAATTTTAAAGTATTAGAAATCAATTCAGATCAATTGAAAGTAGAAGTGCTTGATGGCACTTATTATGCTTTTTAAATATTTTAGGGAATATTTTTATCAGTATATTTTTAAGACATACTTAAAACCAAAAATCCCAATTCATCTTCCATGTTTTTGTAAATATAAATTTTGCCGTCCTTCACAAAGTAAGTTTTAGGCACCTCTTTTAATTCAAGCTTATCAGTTTCATTAATTTGGTTAAGCTCTTCATCAAATATGGTTAAAATGATTTTCCATTTCTCTTCCTTTTCTTCCGTACTGGTCGAGTAAGAAGAAAATCGATAGAATTGATTTTGTTTTTCATCAAAAACAAAATTCCCAAAACGAATGCTTTTATTACGGGCAGACATGATTTTCCCTAATTCTTCTCTTGATTCTGCCTCTATTTTGCCATAAACTTCGTTTTTGTTTGGGCTCAATTGACTTTTATATTTTTTATGCACTATACTATCAGATTTCAAATTATAATAGTAAACTTCATTTTCCATATCGTGGCTCAAAATGAATTTGTCATCCTGAAAAGTAGTATATAGAAATGTTCTTAACATAATCATTTTGCCATCCAAAGAGAGCGAAATATGGTAATCGTCAAGTTTTTTTAATTCATCTACCCAATAAGGTTGGCGAGTATTTTCATACAAGTCTAATTTTGAAAAACCCCTTACATAGCCAAAACCTTCATTGATTAAATTGAAAGAGATATCTTTCTCGGGAATATATAATCCGCTTGATTCCATTTGAAGGTCTTTGGGTATTGAGTCTCCTATGAATTCATTTCCATATATGGAATACTTATGTTGCAATTCAGCATTTTTATTAAATATCAATATTGCCTGAGAGTTGGTAATGATGATTTCATCATCAGAAACGTAATTAATATCACTCACTCTGGTGGTAGTGCCATTCGGGCCTTCCACTTCGAACGGGATAAAATCAACCAACTCCAATTTATTCATGTCAATTACTTCCAATCCATGACGATTATTATTATTGAATTTGTACATAAACTTTTTCTCCTGATCAAATCCATAAAAGTTCAATCCATATTTTGTGTCTATGATTTCTCCTTTGGAATTAACCATGACTGAATCGATTGATATGCTGATTTCTGATTTTGCTTCATCATTCTTTTCATTTTGATTACAAGACGTGAAGAAAATGGTAAAGGCGATAGCGAGAAAAAAAGAAGCGTATTTCATTTTGAGTTCTTTGGTAGATAGTTTTATAATATAAAGATAGAACAATTATCCTAAGTACTAAATAAATAGTTTAATTTTCTTGTTAATATTTCTAAAGAAAGAAGCGGATAAAATGTAAATTCGCTCATCAGATGATGAATAGAGCCAATTATGACAAAAATAAAAGATAAAATTGCTTGGGTAACAGGAGCCAGTTCCGGAATAGGGGAAGCAGTTGTTTACGAACTCATTAATAAAGGAGCAAAAGTGGTGATTTCTGCCCGAAGAAAGGAGGTTTTGGAAGAAGTGAGAGCAAAATCTTCCAAACCTGAAAATATTATGATTCTCCCTCTTGACTTGGCTGATATCAAGACATTTGATTCCAAAGTGGCAGAAGTTTTGGAGCATTTTGGCAGAATTGACATACTTTTTAATAATGGTGGCATTAGTCAAAGAGGTATGGCTCTAGAAACTGATTTATCAGTAGATAGAAAAATTATGGAAATCGATTATTTTGGAACCATAGCTTTGACTAAAGCAGTGGCCCCACATATGGTCAGCCAGAAATCAGGACATTTTGTAGTGACCAGTAGCTTAGTGGGT
>NZ_JAGXGF010000083.1 GCF_024636815.1 Marivirga sp. | reverse complement strand
TAGCTATCGGGAGACCTTTAAAAACAATAATTATCTACATATGAAAATTCTTGTAACAGGAGCAGCTGGGTTTATTGGGTTTCATTTGTGTAAAAGACTGCTTGAGGAAGGGCACGAGGTATTAGGACTTGATAACCTTAATGATTATTATGATCCGCAATTAAAATTTGGCAGGTTGAAAGAACTGGGAATTCTTTCCAAGGATGCTGAAAATTATAATTTAATTTGTAAAAGCGAGAAATTTGAGGATTTAAAATTTATCAGATTAAATCTTGAGGACAGAGACAATCTTCCCAACTTATTTCAGGAACATAGATCTGATAAAGTTATTAATCTTGCCGCTCAGGCTGGCGTTCGATATAGTATAGAAAATCCAAATGCTTATATAGATAGTAATATTGTAGGTTTTTCTAATTTACTTGAAGCATGCAGGAATTTTGGAATAGCACATTTGATATATGCCAGCAGCTCAAGTGTTTATGGTCAAAATACCAAATTACCCTTTTCGACCGACGATAATGTTGATCATCCCATTAGTTTATATGCTGCTACTAAAAAAAGCAATGAACTTATGGCATATACCTATAGTCACTTGTATGGATTTAAAACTACTGGCTTAAGGTTTTTTACAGTATACGGGCCATGGGGTAGGCCGGATATGGCCATGTTCCTTTTTACCGATGCCATAAGCAAGGGTAAACCTATAAAAATTTTTAATAATGGAGATCTTGAAAGGGATTTTACTTATATAGACGATATTGTAGAAGGAGTTTTTAATGTTATCAATCAAAATGGTGTAGAAAAAAACTCCTCATTATACAACATAGGGAACAGTAAACCTGTAAAACTAACTGATTTCATAAGGGAAATTGAGAATAATTTAGGGGTAACTGCAGAAAAGGAAATGCTTCCCATGCAACCGGGCGATGTCAACAGGACCTGGGCAGATGTTGAGGAACTTAAGAAAGACTTTAATTACACTCCCAAAACCCCCATAGAAACAGGAGTAAAAAACTTTATTGATTGGTATAAAAATTATTATGGAAAAAAGTAAAATAAAAATCCTTATTACCGGAGGCGCAGGGTTTATTGGATCTCACGTAGTGCGGTTATTTGTAAATAAATACCCCGAGTATGAAATTTTTAATCTTGATCTTCTCACCTACGCGGGTAATCTTGAAAACCTGAGGGATATTGAACATCATGAAAATTATCATTTTCTAAAAGTTGATATCAATGACGGCCAGGCTATAAATGATCTGTTTAGAAAATATAAGTTTGACAAAGTGATACATCTCGCCGCTGAATCTCATGTGGATAGATCTATTACAGATCCACTGGCATTTGTCAAAACCAATGTAATTGGCACAATGAATTTGCTGAATGCGGCAAAAGATACCTGGAAGGATGATTATGATAACAAATTGTTTTATCATATTAGCACCGATGAGGTGTATGGAACATTAGGCGAAACAGGTTTGTTTACCGAAGAAACTCCTTATGATCCTAACTCACCTTACTCCGCTTCAAAAGCCTCTTCAGATCATTTTGTAAGGGCCTATGGGGAAACCTATGATCTTCCCTTTATCATTACGAATTGCTCAAATAATTATGGCCCCAATCAGTTTCCTGAAAAACTGATCCCCCTCTGTATAAACAATATCATTGAGAATAAAGCTCTTCCCGTTTACGGTGATGGAAAATATACCAGGGACTGGTTATACGTTATTGATCATGCAGTGGCGATTGATATGGCTTTTCACAATGGTAGCAATAAAGAAACATACAATATAGGCGGATTAAATGAGTGGCAGAATATTGAACTTATTCAGCTGCTTTGCGAAGTTATGGATAAGAAACTGGATAGATCAGCAGGCGAATCAGCGAAGTTAATTACTTATGTCAAAGATCGCCCGGGTCATGATAAGAGATATGCTATTGATGCCGGTAAAATGAATAAGGATCTCGGCTGGAAACCCTCTGTCACTTTCGAAGAAGGCCTGGAAGAAACAATTGATTGGTATCTTGATAATGAGGAGTGGCTTAAAAATGTGACTTCAGGACGATATCAGGAGTATTACGATAAACAATATAGTTAGAAGATTTCACGGATGATAGCGGATTTTCACGGATTTTAATGGATTTTAATGGATTTCACTGAGATGGGGAAACTCTTATTTGAGGATGATACATATAAAATCATAGGCATGTATGACTGTACATAAAGGATTAGGTGCAGGGTTTTTAGAATCCGTGTATCATGAAGCCTTAGAAAAAGAATTTGAAGTTCAGAATGTTATCTTTGAAAGTAAAAAGAAATTGCAGGTTTATTATAATGATGCACCTTTGCAAAAATATTTTATTGCCGACTTTATCTGTTTTGATAAAACAATAGTATAATTAAAAGCCGCTTCATTTTTGCATAAAGACACTGAAGCTCAAACGATCCATTATCTGAAATCAACCAATTATCCATTAGGTTTATTGATTAATTTTGGCCAATTAAGTTTGACCCGGAAACGTTTTATAAACACCAAACAATAACATAATAAAGAAATAATCAGTGGAATTAGTTTAAATCCGCGTAATCCGTACATAACATGAAAGGAATAATTTTAGCCGGAGGTTCCGGAACCAGACTTTATCCAATTACAATTGCTGTTAGCAAGCAATTATTACCGGTATATGATAAGCCTATGATTTATTATCCGTTATCTGTATTAATGCTCGCAGGAATAAAGGACATTCTTTTTATTACAACCTTTCACGATCAAGATGCGTTCAAAAAACTTTTAGGTGATGGATCTCAAGTGGGCTGTAATTTCGAATTTGCTATTCAGGAAGAACCAAATGGTTTAGCAGAAGCTTTTATAATTGGCGAAGAATTTATTGGAAGTGATAAGGTAGCGTTAGTACTTGGTGATAACATATTTTATGGTAATGGTTTTGGATCGTTGTTAAGGAGTAAAGTCAACGTTGATGGTGCAGCAATTTTTGCTTATCCGGTTAAAGACCCTGAACGTTATGGAGTCGTAGAATTTGATGATGATTATAAGGCATTAAGTATTGAAGAAAAACCGGAAAAACCTAAATCAAAATTTGCAGTTCCTGGATTATATTTCTATGATAATAAAGTAGTTCAAATTGCAAAGAAAGTTAAACCATCTTCAAGAGGAGAAAAAGAGATCTCAAGCATTAATCAAATGTACTTGGAAGCCGGTGAATTGGAAGTTGGTGTAATGACAAGGGGAATGAGTTGGTTTGATACAGGTACCGTAGAATCTTTAGATGATGCTACAGAGTTTATTAGAGTAATTCAAAATAGACAAAGTACTATGATAGGATGCATAGAGGAAATTGCATATATTCATAAATTTATAGGTAATGATAAAATAGATGATGCGATTTTTAAATACGGTAAAAGTAAATACGGGCAGTATTTGAAATCTTTAAAATAATGAATTACATATATATATATGGAACAATATTTTTTACTATTTATGGCCAAATTATCCTGAAGTGGCGCCTTAATAAACTTGGAAGTCTGCCAAATTCTTTTACAGGTAAGATGTATTTTTTATTGGATGCTTTAATGGATTTATACATATTTTCTGGTTTTTTAAGTGCATTTATAGCATCATTATTTTGGATGGCTGCTATGACTAAATTTGAAATTACTGTAGCCTATCCTTTTATGAGCTTATCACCTGCTTTGGTATTTTTTA
The DNA here is from genome assembly GCF_024636815.1 of Marivirga sp. Taxonomy (GTDB): domain Bacteria; phylum Bacteroidota; class Bacteroidia; order Cytophagales; family Cyclobacteriaceae; genus Marivirga. The sequence continues at coordinate 1,317 of NZ_JAGXGF010000083.1, read as the reverse complement.
TTGGTATTTTTTTATTAGGAGAAACATTTACGTGGGGTAAATTAATAGGATTATTATTAATTATTTTAGGAACCTTGGTAACAGTAAAATTTTAAGATGAAAAAAATCGCAATTCTTGGGGCGAGTTATTTACAAAAACCACTAGTGGAAAAGGCTATTCAGTTAGGTTTAGAAACTTACTGTTTTGCATGGGATAGCGATGATGCTATATGTAAAAACATTGCACATCATTTTTATCCTATTTCAGTATTAGATAAAGAACTTATTTTAGAAAAATGTAAGGATATAAAAGTTGATGGAATAACTACTATAGCCACAGATATTTGTGTACCTACAATATGTTACGTGGCAGAAAAAATGGGCCTAATTTCAAATTCATTTAGGTCTGGCATAATTTCGACCAATAAAGCAAAAATGAGGTCAGCTTTTTTGACCAATGACGTAAATTCCCCCAAATCGATTGCCTTGAAAAAGTTTAATTTTGAACATTTAAAGGATCTTCGATTTCCAATGATTGTAAAACCGACCGATAGATCAGGAAGTCGTGGAGTAGTAAAGGTTTCAGACATAAATGAACTCAAAAGCGGGATTAATCAAGCTTTAGAACAATCATTTGAAAAACAAGTTGTAATAGAGGAATTTATTGAAGGTATCGAAGTAAGCGTTGAAACAATTTCCTGGAGAGGAGAACATTATATCTTGGCCATTACAGACAAAATTACAACTGGAAATCCTTATTTCGTTGAATTGGAACATCACCAACCATCTCAATTAACAGAATATTTAAAAGAGAAAATAAGGATTGAAACGTTAAAAGCTTTAGACGCTTTAGAAATAACATATGGAGCAAGTCATGCAGAGTTTAAAATTCTAGATAATGGGAAAGTAGTTACCATTGAAGTTGGAGGTAGAATGGGTGGTGATTTTATTGGCTCACATTTGGTAAAACTTTCTACAGGTTATGATTTTTTAAAAGGAGTAATAAAAGTAGCACTTAATGAATTTGAGAAGCCCCAAATAAATAACATTAGTTTTTCCGGTGTTTATTTTTTATCCAAAGAAACTGAGTATTTATTGCCTTACTTTAATAGAAAAAATATTTTTGATGCTGAAAAGAATTTGCAAAACAATAAATTAAATTTAATTCGAAACAGTAACGACCGAAGTGGGTATATAATATATCAAAGCCAACATAAATTAAATTTAATATGACCTTATCTGTTGTAACAACTCTATATAAATCCAGAGGTTTTTTGGAAAATTTCTTGATCGAAATTTTAAGATCTATAGAGAAATTAAATATTGAAAGCTTCGAGC
>NZ_JAGXGF010000082.1 GCF_024636815.1 Marivirga sp. | reverse complement strand
TCAACAATTATACAGTTCATAGTTTGGTGCGTCACGGTTCATGTTCAAATTCCACCTGATTTAGGGTATTTGCATGAAGGGTTGCAACCAAAGATAGTATTTATTTTATTTTTTCAAAACCATAAGTAACCGTCTCACTTTTAATATTTAGCTTAAAATGGCTGGTTTTGTTGGCATCATATAACGGTAGTGCTTCTAAAACCATTGACTAAGGTCTCCATATCATTAGTGTATTTTTTGCATTTTAATAATGTAATAATGCTATGTATAGCCAATAAGCTAAATATGGTTAATAAAATAGGTTCGTCAATGTTTTTATAAAAAATAAGTAAGGGAGCAAGTAGGATGAAATTTAACAGCCATAGATTAATACCCCACTTTTTATTTTCTGAAATACCTCCATTGGCTATGGTTCCCAGAAATGTCATGCTAAATAAGCCTAGTTTGTAATTTACTGGCCAAATATTTTCTATGGAGATGTAATATAATAGTAGGCCGAAAAGCAAAATTCCTCCTGATACTATCAAAGATTCTGGAACGGTATAAGAGGATTCTTTTTTAGATTCTTTCGCGGAATAAAAACCGAACATCTTCAGGAAAGGTAAATTATTTGCCCAGAGTACATTGTAACTTTTGACATAATCTTTGACACCATAAATGATTGGAATAGTATTTAATTCTTGTTGGAAGGTTCCAAATAACTTATCCCAAACCAATAAAGTTCCACCAAAATTGCGATCAATATATTCAGGGTTTATCCCATGATGGACGCGATGGTGAGAAGGGGTGATCATTATTTTTTCGAGCCAACCACTATTTTTCACTAGTCCATTATGGTTATAAAACTGGACAATGTAATGGATACTGGATGTAGCTATGAAAACTTCCACGGGAACTCCTATCAAAGCTAAACCAATGAAAAAGGGGAAAGAAGTCAGGGATGAATACCATGAATTTCGAATGCCTAATGATAGGTTGAAGTGTTCGCCTTCGTGATGTACTACATGCACAGCCCACAAGAATCTGAATTTGTGATGGAAACGGTGAAGCCAATAAAAGCAAAAATCCCAAGTGAAAAAGGTGAAAATCCAAATTAATGGGTAAGGCCAATCTTTCAATAGTGAAAAACTCCAATGAACGGAAACGAAATAGAAGGACGAGATTTCCATACCTCTAAGAATCCACAGCAATATATGTCCCGAGTTCAAATTGAATATAACCTCTTGCCAAAGGATTTTCTCTTTCCTCTTAAAATGAAAAATAGCCAATTCGATTAAGACCGTCAGCAAAAGCAAACCATTTGCATATACTAAACTCATAACCTGGAATATTTAAAAAGTAATCCTGAAATGGTAATACCTGCTGCTGTGCCAAGAAGAAAACAAGTGTCTCCTTCCGTGAGGGTTTTATTTTCAATGCTGGTCACCAACGCAATGGGAATAGAAGCTGCGATGCAATTACCGTGATTTTCCAATTGGTCAACAATGTTTTCAGAGTTGCCTTTATTCAACGTGGCTAACATCCTTAGCCCCAATTTGCTAGCCTGATGGGGTATGATTAGATTGATATCTTGCAGTGAAACTGGCAGGGGCTTAAAAAATTGAGATAGAAATATGGGTAGAGTAGATTTTACCTTTTTGAGTAATTTTCTTCCTTGCATTTGGAAAGAATACAGCGCAGGGTCATAAGGTACATTTTTGGTGGGATTCATATTGCCTCCAGCTTCGATAATTGTATATTTCGCACCTTCTGCATAGGTTTTTGATTTATACTGAATCAATCCGTTCTTTTGATTCGTGGTGGAAATAATCACTGCTGCTGCCCCATCTCCAAAAAGACTATAGGTTTCTGCATCATTGGGGTTGAGGCCTATCGAACTAATTTCTGAGCTTACAATAGCGATATTTCGATAATCTCCGGAGTGCAACAATAACGTAGCATAATCCAGGGCGGAAATGAAGCTCGTACAAACAGTGTCGATATCGATACATGGAAAGTCCAGATCGAAAGCTTCTTTAAAAGCATTTTTGATTAAGCAAGATCTATTGGGGATGATATAGTCAAAAGTGGCTGATGCACCTATCAGACAATCAATATCTTTTATGCTCATGTTGGCATCCTTTAGGGCACTTCTTAATGCCTGCTCTGCCATAAAAGTATTAGACTCTTCCATAGCAACATGACGAGTTTTTACACCAATATTTTTAAAAATATAGCCTTTAGACAAACCCAATTCCTCTTCAATTTTGCTGCTGGAAATAGTGGTTTTGGGTAAATATTTTCCCACTCCTTTGATGCTAAATGCTCTTTGAATATTCATTTTTGATTCTTGTAAATTTAGTCATTGGGTCTTGTTTCTTATCGATCTTGACAATGTCAATGTCGTCAACGCCAAATTCGGACAACATTCGCTGTATTTCGAATTTGACAACTTTAAATACAGCAGGCAGTTCAGAAGTTTCTTCGACTTCTAAATACATGCATATAGTTCGTTCATCGGTCAGTGTGGCCGTGTAATTTGTAATTTTACCAGATGCGAGAATAATAGTTCTTCTAATAAAATCTGGGTAGATGATGACTTCCTTTTCATTTTGAAAAAATCGAAATACATCATCGGATCGTCCTTCGATTTTACGAATAACAGTGGACCTGGCACCACAACTACATGTAGTTCCTTCATGTAGAATGTCATTGAGTTCGTATCGCACTATCGGTTGAGAAGATCTCAAATAATCGGTGATTACCGGATGAAATCTTGTTTTTTCAGAGTCTAAATACTTTTTTTCTATTTCAAGCCAATCTTCATTGAGATGTAATTGTCCGTGTTTGCATGTATAAGCTAAAAATCCCTCTGTGCATTGATATACTTGGTTTATAGGGCAATTGAATATTGACCTGAGAAATTCTTTATGATCATCTTCCAATACTTCTGCAACAGAAATGATTTTATCGAATGTTGGTTTTATTTTTTCACTTTGATAGTTTTTTGCGATGGCCACGAGTACAGATGGCTGTCCAACCAAAATGTCTGCCTTTAATTCTTTTAGAATCTTTATATGTTGTTCTATAGGTGTTTTAAGATCAAAAAATGTAAAGGATAATAAGCCTGTTTTTGCCGCTTCATAGAGATTATTATTCGCTCTTAGAAAAAAGGCAATTTTACGTCTTCTAAAGGAAAATCCTATCACTCTATCTAAAATAGCTCCCACCCAAATAGCCTGTTCTTTTTTACTGGTGAGAAAAATTCCTCTGTTTCCGCTTGTGCCCGAAGAAAGACCAATACTAATGTTATTAATCGATGGGCTAAAGTCTCTTGTTTTTTCACTTTCGAAAGCCAGGTTCAAAACTTCTTCTTTTTTTAACCCTACGGTATTTATTGAATCAAAATTCTCCATGAATAATGCCTTATTCATTATTGGGAATTTTCGATTACTCTTCAATATTTCCCTGTAAAATTGAGAGGAGGAAAGGATTTTACTCCAATTTTTCTTCATTGGTCTGCTGACTCTATGGGAACTAAACATTCTCGAAAATCTGAGTTTTAAGAAATACAGGAGTATCGATATTTTTGAAACCTTCATTTTCTGTATATTAGTTCATTAATTGTTTCCTCGCAGTGGCATGGAATAATTAGGGTTTCAGGGTGAGTTTTGTGATAAGTATGAACCTTGTGCAGACTCTTCTTAAAATCGCTCCAGGAATCAAAAAATAAACGAACAATAGGATTCGGTAAATGAAGGTCTGCATAGTTTTCTTTTAACCACGCTGCATCTGATATCAGAAGTATCTTTTTGTCTGCATTCAGTAGTGCTCCAATCTGTCCTTTGGCATGACCATCTAGTTGACAAATTAAGATGGATTCATCGTTGAATAAGTCAATAACCGGACCCAGGCCATCTACTTCTTTGGTGCTCGTATCAAATGAGAGAAATTTTGTTCTTGATTGAAACTCCTCTGGCATTAGACTTGGGATAAATCCCTTTTTCAAAGCAAAAAAACCTTTCCTACCCCTTACATCTTGAAAAGCAACATCAGAACAAATGAACTCAGCATTAGGGAAGTCACGTAACCCCCCAATATGATCTGCATGAAAATGGGAAATGATGATAAACTTAATGTCATTTGGGTATATCCCTTTTGTTTTCAATACATTTTTGGCTTCGTCCTCTTCATTAACATAAACTTTGGTTACCCTTGCATAGATTTTGAAAGGATATTTTTTGGTGAATTCGTAAAACCTTCTCGTATAGCCAGTATCAAATAAAATATGTCCATGGATGGGATGTTCAATGTGGGCATAGGTGGCATAAAACTTAATGGTTTGGTTAGATGCTTTGCTTAAAGCATGAGAACGTTTGGCTTCGCAGTATCCTGCTGATGCTAAATTAAACTTTACCGCAGTCATGATTCTTTTTCTTTATACCATTTCACAAATTCCTCCATTGCTTGTGCAGTAGTTTGTATGGGTTTGTAATTCAATTTTTCTTTTGCTTTTTGTATTTCAAAAGTAAAAGTCTTTGCCAGTACACCTACGGAATACCGAGTAAGTACCGGCTCTTTTCCATTTAAAAATCGAGCATTGAACTCCATTATGAGTGCTGCCAGGTAGAGAATGGGATATGGTATTTTGTTCTTAATGGCAGGTAGTCCAATGGCGGTCAGGATAGAATTTATAGATTCCCAAAGATTAACAGGTTCCCCATTAGATATATTATAAGCTTCATTGCAGTTAGGAGTAAAAATGGAAAGTCGTACAGCTTCTACCATATTCGATACGGGTGTCAGGTCCACCATGTTATTTCCTGATCCCATGATTTTTAACTTTCCTTCCAAACGGGATCGAATTAGACGTGGCATGATGACGGTGTCTCCTCTTCCTACAAGTGCTCTTGGACGAAGAATTACATATGGCAGGCTTGATTCTCTTAACATACATTCAGCCATCCATTTTGTGTTGGCATAATTATTAACCATATGCTTGGGTAATGGAGAGTTTTCCCTTACTTTAATAGAATCCTTG
>NZ_JAGXGF010000081.1 GCF_024636815.1 Marivirga sp. | reverse complement strand
CCACTTGGCTCATTTCCATGAATAGAAAAACCCATCATGACTACTGAAGGCATTTGACTTACATTCAAATTAGAAGAAGTGCTCGGATTTGTTAATTGCTTATGCTCACTTTTGATTTTATCAATCTTCGAATGATTATCAGGATGCGTGATAGTCAAGAGTAATTGCGGTCTATCCTCATACGTTTTTCCTGTTTCAATAATGTTGATTCTATCCGAAGCATCTGCTACTGCTTTCATATAATACACCAACTTATCATGCGTAACATGCCATTCTCCAACTTGATGCCCGATCACGCTTTCCGGGCTTGGGATTGAAGAATCATATTCTACACTGTCGGGTAAGAAATAGGACAAGTCCTTTTGAGCAAAGGCATTATTTACCAAAAAGAAAATGATAATAAAGTTAAATAAATGTTTCATCATAAATAAAGTTTGATTTCAAATTACAGAGAATTATTGAGATAGCCATTTTAAATTGTTTAAACGGCAATTTTCTTATTTTTAAAAAGATAAATTTATTAGAAACTTTTTTAATGTTAACTTAGTGTTAATTTTATACCGTAGAATTATAATCAATAATTAATCTTTTATAAAGGAGATAGAACAATTAGCGGTTTAATTTTGCATCAAATCAAAAAAATAAAACTTAAAAAGAAATGAAAAAAATTTTACTGAGTTTATGTGGAATAGCGATTTTGTTTGCTTTTGCAACAGGATCGGCTCTTGCGCAAACTACGGGTACCGTAGTTGGAAAAATCATTGACAATGAGACAGGTGAAGCTGTTACGGGTGCCAACGTAGTAATTAAAGGTACTACGATCGGAGCTGCCTCTGATTTGGAAGGTGAATTTAAAATCACCGGAGTTCCAACAGGAAAGCAAGCATTTGAGGTTTCTTTCATTAGTTACGAAAGAATGACAATTGAAAAAACTGTTGCTCAAGATCAAGTAACAGATTTAGGTACTATCAAATTAAAAATTGCTGCCGTTGGTATGCAAGAAGTTCAGGTTATTGCTTCTATAGGTATTGATAGAAAAACTCCTATTGCAATGTCTAATGTAAAAGCCATTGAAATCGAAGAAACTATGGGTAACCAAGAGTTTCCTGAAATTTTAGAATCTACTCCAGGCGTTTATGCTACCAAGAGTGGTGGTGGATTTGGTGATTCTGATATTACCATCCGTGGGTTTGAGAGTGTTAACGTTGGTGTTTTAATCAATGGTGTTCCAGTAAACGACATGGAAAATGGTCGTGTTTATTGGTCAAACTGGGCTGGCTTAGCTGATGCTACGCAAACCGTACAAATCCAGAGAGGTTTAGGAGCTTCTAAAGTAGCTATCCCCTCAATTGGAGGAACAATCAACATAATATCTAAAGCTTCTGATGCTGATAAAGGTGGATCAATTTCAACTTCAGTAGGTAATGATGGTTACCAAAAGCAGATCATATCTGCTTCAACTGGTTTAACAGAAGAAAATTTAGCCGTTACTTTCTCTTTAGGCCAAACTAGCGGGAATGGATATGTTGACGGTACTAGTTTTCAAGGTTACCAGTATTTCGCCAACATTGCGAAAAAAATCAACAAAAACCATGAAGTAACCTTAACAGCAATTGGCGCTTCACAAAGACACGGACAAAGACAAAGTCGTTCTACTATAGCAGAGTATCAAAATAGCGACAGAGGAATCCGTTACAACCCTGATTGGGGGTATAAAAATGGTCAAGAAACTAATACAGAAGACAATTTTTATACTAAACCACTTTTTTCTTTAAATCACTATTGGACAGTAAGTCCTAAATTGGATGTATCAACTGCTGTTTATTATTCAGTTGGAACTGGTGGTGGTGGTGGTACTGCTACAAATGGTGGTGAGTATTACAGAAAAGATGGCTTAGTTGATTTTGACAGAATTGTAGATGAAAATATCGATAATGGCGCATTTGGATCAAAAGCAATATTAAGAGCATCACATAACAATCACCAATGGGCTGGTGCACTTTCAAGTGTAAACTACGAGCTAACGGAAAATATAGACATTTTAGCTGGTTTAGATTACAGATATTATAAAGGAGAACACTATCAAACTGTTACAGATTTATTAGGTGGTGAATATTTCCCAGATGATGCTGATATAAATAACCCAAATAGAGCACTGCAGGTTGGCGATAAGCGTTCATATTACAATGACGGCATCGTAAATTGGGGTGGTGGATTCCTTCAAGGTGAATATTCTAAGGATAATTTGTCTGCTTTTGCTACTTTACAAGCATCAAATACAAGCTACCAGAGGGTTGATTATTATAATTATTTAGATAGTGATCCTAATCAAACTTCTCCGGTTTATAATTTCTTTGCTTTCGGAACAAAGGGTGGTGCTAACTATAATTTATCTGATAACCACAACGTATTTGCGAATGTTGGGTATTTTGAAAGAGCTCCTTTCTTCAATACAGTGTTCCCTATTTTCACTAATGAAGCAAACGTAGATGCTGCAAACGAAAAAGTATTTAGTTACGAATTAGGTTATGGTTTTAGAAGTAGTACATTTTCAGCAAACGTAAATGTTTATAGAACTACCTGGACGGATAAAGCATTCCCTTTCACTGTTCCTAACCAAGGACCAGATGGCACTAACCTTTTTGCTAACATTTTAGGTGTTGAAGCAGTACACCAAGGTTTAGAAATTGACTTCTTATATGAGCCTATTGAAGGATTGACTTTCAATGGAATGGGTTCTTTCGGAGACTGGAGATGGAATAATAACATAGAAGATGTCACTATTTTTGATGAAGAAAATAACCCGGTACAAACTGTAAATCTTTTCATTGCCGACACTAAAGTAGGTGGTTCAGCCCAAACAACTGCGATGGGTAGAGTATCTTATGAGATTTTAGACGGCTTGAAAATTAGAGGAGAATACAGTTACTTTGATAATATCTATGCGAGATTTAATGTATTAGGTAGAACAACTGAAGGTTCAGCAGGCGTGAATCCATGGCAAGCAGAATCATTCGGTTTAGTAGACTTAAATGCTTCCTATAAATTCCCATTGACTGAAAAAATAAAAGCATCAGTTTCTGGTAACGTTTACAATGTATTTGACACTTTCTACATCAAGAATGCTAATTCAGGTGGAGGTTCTCCACTTGTATGGTTTGGAACAGGAAGAACTTGGGCTGCAACATTCAGAGTTAACTTCTAATTAGAATTTAAAACATAAAGAAGACATGAAATTATTTAATAAATTATATTTATTTATCTTCGTAGCACTTGCCTTTGCTTGTGATCCTTACGAAGAAACTTTCCAGGAATTAGAGGAAAATGCACCAGGTCCTATTGCAAATATAGAAATCACTCTTAATGATGATGATTATGCTTTATTAGAAGGTGTAGAAGGCGCTGAAAATGTTGTTCAATATGGCAACTTTGACAATGAAGAGGATGTAAGAGAGTTTATTCCAAGAATTCTTTCTCAAAAATATCCATTATTTGATAACAAATCTGCAGTTAAGGTAAATTATGATTTTTACAGAGGCGGTGCTGATCAAGTGAGAACATTTACTAGAGCTGATGAATACGAAGTAACTTCCGATGATTATGCTTCTTTGGGAGGTGATGCAGCAACCTACAATGTTTTTACTGCAATGCAACCTGCAGAAGATTTTGTTCCGATTGTTTTAGCAGATAGTATTACTGGTGCTACTGAAGGAGACCTTAGGTTGGTTACCTATCAATATGCTGAGGAAGTTAATGATCCATCAGTAAATATCATTATGAATTCAGAAGAATACCAATCATTAGTAGATTATACTGAAAGCGAAAGAGGACCGGAGTGGATTGATTCATTTGGTACATTGGATTATTACTTTGGGGCAAACTCCTACTTCAGAAACTTAGATGGTAGAGCTTCTAAGCATAAGGAATGGATTGCAAACAATAATCTTAATGATAATCTATTTGATGGCTCAACCACTCCTGAAGAAGATTCTTTGAGGGTTGAAGAGAGAATGCAGGAAGGGATTAAAACATTTTTAATGATTAACTATCCTAATGCAACACCACAAGTAAATGGTGCACCAAAATATTTTTATGTTAATTATGCTGTTTATTATGGTGGCGATGCAGGAACTGTGAATTATTATGTTCAGTATCAAGCAAAATCCATAGCTCCTAACTTAGAATTTGAATTAATAAGTGGGCCAACAACTTCGGAAATTTCTTCCTCAACTATTTCTGAGGATAGAGGCGCATATTATGTCTTCAATGGTTCTAAATGGGAACAAGAGGAAAACGTTTACTATTTAAGTTCAGCAGATTATGATGCAATGGGTGCTCCTGGAAGATTTGATAATTTCTCTTCATCTACTCCAGCTGATGATTATTTAGTAGATCTTCTTGAAATGAAATATCCTTATGCCCAAGAAGAGAATGAGATTTCTGTGATTTACAAATATTATAATGGTGATGAAACTCAAACAAGAGGAGATCTTTACACTTATCTAAATGCACAATGGAATGTTTACGAATCAGTAATCACTACTTCTTTGCAATTTGGTAAAGAAGAAGGAGTTTGGGTGCCTGATAATACTATCGCTTATACTCTATCTGCTACAGATTACGAATTAATTGGGAAAATTGAAATAGAAAACGGAAATACTGCCAGAGGTGAAAATGTCCAAAGCTATGGTAATTTTTACCAAAACTTCCCAGATGGTGATACTCACTGGACACCAGAGGAAATTGCAGGGATTATCGGACAATTCTTATTGCAAAAATTTCCTGAGTCGGAAGTTGGTCAAAAATATAGAGTTACCTATTTAAAATATGTTGGTTCAGCTGTTGAAGACACTGTTTTATTAATTTTAACAGAAGACGGAACTTATCAAGAAGTAGAGTAATTAAAGCTTAATTTTATTAAAAGGCTTCCTTTTGGGAAGCCTTTTTTTATGCTTAATTTTACAATCTAAAATTTAAATAATGTTAAATAGATACTTGTTAGTAATACTTGCATTAACATCCCTGGTAATGCAAGCCTGCAATTCTGGAAAAAATCCTCTACCTCAACAAAATGAGGAAGATGAAAAAGAGGTTTATATCCCTGAAATCATCGAAAGCTTTGATTGTTTTCCACAAGATGGGGAATCAACATTTGAAATTGTCACTTGGAATGTAGAACAATATCCATTAGATATAGATACTCCAGGAGCAATAAAAACTACACTTGATACTATGAAAGTGGATATCATTGCATTTCAGGAGGTTAAAACACCCAATAATTTGATTGAGGCTGTCATTGACAGCTTGCCTGATTGGGAATTTGTTTATGCAGATGTTCGTTACGATTTAGAAATTGGCTTTGCTTACCGTCCTTCGGAAATTATTTCAATTGAATCGCTAGAACTATTATATCCCGATAGCAGCAATGCCTTTCCTCGTGAACCAGTTTTCACAACAATTGAACATGTAAGCGGATTAAAAGTCAATCTTATTAATATTCATTTAAAATGCTGCAATGATGGCGAAGAAAGAAGAGCCATTGCAAGCCAGTTATTGAAAAAATATATAGATACTAACTTAGCAAATGAAGCAACTATTCTGCTTGGAGATTTCAATGATGAAATAGATGACGCTAATAATCCATTTACAAATTTCATTGATGATAATGCAAATTATAGATTTGCTGATATGGAAATAGCAAAGGGAAGTTCTGAGTTTTGGAGTTATCCTTCTTATGGTCCTGAAGGTAGTCATATTGACCATATTCTAATTTCAAATGAATTATTTGATCTAGAAATAGAAACAAAAACTTTAACACTGGATAATTGCATATCAAGGTATGAATACAATGTTTCTGATCATCTTCCCATCATGAGTACTTTTTCTACTAATTAAAAAAAACAGCAAATACATTAAAACCTCTGAACTTAGACTTCAGAGGTTTTTTTTTCACCCAATCATCCCCATTTCCTACCGTTAGAGTTAAAGCATTCTAAATCAGTAACCTTATTACTTTAAGTAAGTTTTAACTATTTGTATGTTTGTACATCCTTTTAGATCAATATTTTTTTAAAAATTTATCATGAACAAGATTATCACTCGGATTATAGCCTCTATAGCTGTATTAGCTATTATTGTTTATTTGGTATTTCCCGATATTTTTTCTTCTGAGGCTGAAAACAAGTTAGAAACTCCAAGTGCAGCGGGAAACACAAAAGTTTCTATTGATGCTCAAATTGTAAAATATGAAACTTTTAAAAATGACATAGTGCTGACTGGTTCATTATTGGCAAACGAATCTGTAGAACTAGCTAGTGAAATTTCAGGAAAAATCGACAATATATATTTCGATGAAGGCGAATATGTGAAAGAAGGAAAATTATTGGTTCAAACCAATGTTGCTGATTTAAGAGCTAATTTACAAAGACTGAAATATACTGCTCAATTAAATTCCGAAACTGAAAATCGACAAAAACAACTTCTAGAAAAGGAAGCTATCAGTAAAGAGGAATATGATATAGCTTTCACTAATCTTAAGACAACTCAAGCTGAAATTGATGCTTTGGAAGCAGAGATTGATAAATCCAGAATTAGAGCACCTTTTTCTGGTTTCATAGGCTTAAGATATGTCAGCGAAGGAAGTTACATAACTCCTACTTCTCAAATCGCCTCATTATACAATGTTGATCCTATCAAAATTGAATTCTCAGTACCTAGTAGATATAGTGGCTTAGTAAAAAAGGGAAGCAAAATTACTTTTACATCGGAAGCAGAAAACCTGGATAGAGAGGCTACAGTTTATGCTATCGAACCTCAAATAGATCCTGTTACCAGGACCTTATCAGCAAGAGCCCAAACGGCCAACCCCGACAACTCCTTAATACCAGGGCAATTTATACGAATTAATTTAAGTTTAGAAAATAGAGAAAATGCTATTTTAATTCCAACTACAGCCATTATGCCTAAAGCAAATGGACATACCGTTTTTATTATTAAGGATGGAAGAGCACATCTAAAAGATGTTGAATTGGGAGCAAGGACAGCAAACCGTGTTGAAATTTTGAAAGGGATTAGTGAAGGAGATACTGTTGCAATTGCAGGGGTTCCTCAGTTGAAAGATAGAGCAGAAATAGAAATTAAAAAGCTGGAAAAATAAAGAAATGGCATCATTATCAGAAATAAGCATTAAAAGACCAGTATTAGCCATTGTGCTTTCACTGGTCATATTAATTTTCGGCTTTATTGGATTTAATTTTCTTGGTATAAGAGAATATCCATCAGTTGACCCTCCAATTATTACTGTAACTACGGATTATGCAGGTGCAAATGCCAATGTGATTGAATCTCAAATCACTGAGCCTTTAGAAGAAGCTGTAAATGGTATAGCCGGTATCAGAACTATCACTTCCACTAGTGCTGAAGGCAGAAGCAGAATAACTATTGAATTCAACTTAAGCGAAGACTTAGAAGCAGCTGCTAATGATGTTAGAGATAAAGTATCAGGTGCAAGAAGGAGATTACCGGAAGATGCAGAACCCCCCACAGTAAACAAAGCTGATGCTGATTCTGATCCTATTGTATTCCTTAATATTAATAGTGAAGAAAGAAATTTACTTGAATTATCTGCCATTGCGGAAAATACTTTTAAAGAGAGATTACAGACTATTTCAGGAGTGAGTGAAGTAAGAATATGGGGAGAAAAACGCTATGCCATGCGTTTATGGATGGATCCAATTAAACTTGCCGCTTACCAATTAACTCCATTAGATGTTTTAAATGCAGTAGAAAGCCAAAATGTTGAGTTGCCTTCGGGAAGTATTGAGGGTGAAATGATTGAATTAGTTGTAAAAACACAAGGTCAACTTACTTCAGAAAAAGACTTTAACGACCTCATTATTGCTGAAAGCAACAATAGTTTTGTCCGATTTTCTGATATCGGTTATGCAGAACTAGGGCCATTAAACATGCGTACTGTTCTAAAAAGGGACGGCATCCCTATGGTTGGGATAGTTTTAATTCCACAACCTGGTTCCAATAGTATTGATATTGTAGATGAATTCTATAAAAGAGTTGATAATATCAAAAAAGATCTTCCTGCAGATATTAATTTAGGAATAGGGTTCGATCAAACCGAATATATCAGAGAATCTATTAATGAGGTGCAACAAACTATCATCATCGCATTTCTCCTTGTTATCTTAATAATATTTGCCTTCTTAAGAGATTGGAGAACGACCGTAATCCCAATTGCAACAATTCCAGTAGCACTTATTGGAACATTCTTTGTTATGTATTTGGCAGGATTTTCCATCAATGTATTGACTTTGCTGGGTATTGTTTTAGCCATCGGACTTGTGGTAGATGATGCTATTGTGGTGTTGGAAAATATTTACACCAAAGTAGAGGATGGAATGGAACCAATGGAAGCGGCCAAAAAAGGAGCTATTGAAATTTTCTTTGCTGTAATAGCTACAACCGTTGCTTTAGTAGCGGTATTTATGCCGGTAATTTTTTTAGAAGGTATTACTGGTAGACTATTCCGTGAATTCGGAGTAGTAGTAGCCACGGCTGTCATGATCTCATCATTTGTGGCACTTTCACTTACCCCAATGATGAGTAGCCGAATTCTCAAAAGAAGAGAAAGGCATAATTGGTTCTACAGGAAAACCGAACCTTTCTTTGTTTGGCTAAATAAAGGATACGCTAGAAGTTTGGATGGATTCATGAAAGTTCGATGGATGGGGATTCTCTTATTTTTAGGTGCAGTTGGTTTAATATATGGTTTATTCAAAGTGCTTCCATCAGAATTAGCTCCTTTAGAAGACAGAGGGATGATTTCTGTTAGTACTACAGGACCTGAAGGCGCTACTTTTGAATACATGGACGAGTATATCGACAATCTAGTCCAAGTTACTATGGATACTTTACCTACTGATGGTTTAATATCGGTTACTTCTCCAGGATTTGGAACTCAGGGAACAAACTCTGGCTTTATGAGAGTAATGCTAGTAGATGCTGATAAAAGAGAAAAAAGCCAACAACAACTTTATAACGAATATACTCCTATTTTAAATGAATTCCCTGCTGCCAAAGCTTTTGCATTTCAACAACAAACCATTGGAGGTAGAAGAGGTGGGTTACCTATTCAATACGTAATTCAAGCGACTTCTTTAGACAAACTTCAGGCCGTTTTGCCAGAATTTATTGAAAAAGCTAGTAATGACCCCACTTTTACTGTGGTTGATCAGGATTTGAAATTCACTAAACCTCAAATTGACATTCAAATTGATAGGGAAAAAGCCAGATCGCTAGGGATATCAGTAATTGATATTGCCAGAACACTACAATTAGGTTTAAGTGGACAGCGTTTTGACTATTTCATCATGGACGGAAAGCAATATCAAGTTATTGGCCAAGTCCAAAGAAATGACCGAAATGCTCCCATTGATTTAAGGTCATTATATGTTCGGGCAGAAAATGGGCAGATGTTACAACTGGATAATTTGGTAACCTTAGGGGAAAGTTCAACTCCTCCATCCTTATACCGATATAACCGATATATTTCTGCTACTATATCTGCTGGTCTAGCCCCCGGGAAAACTATAGGTGATGGAGTAGAATCTATGGATGCTGTTGCCTCTGAAGTTTTAGATGAAACTTATAGTACTTCATTATCAGGTGCTTCTCTTGATTATTTTGAGAGTTCATCTAGCTTATTATTTGCCTTTGGATTTGCTATAGTATTAATCTATTTAGTATTGGCTGCACAATTTGAAAGTTTTAGAGATCCCGTAATTATCTTATTTACAGTTCCTTTAGCAGTGGGTGGATCATTTCTTTCATTATGGTTATTTGGAGAAACATTAAACATCTTTAGCCAAATCGGAATAATCATGTTAATTGGATTAGTATCTAAAAATGCCATATTAATAGTGGAATTTGCCAATCAGAAAAAAGCACAAGGACTTGGATTAAATGAGGCTATAACTGAAGCTGCAAAGTCAAGGTTTAGACCTATTTTAATGACGGCCTTATCTACTATTTTGGGTATTTTACCAATTGCATTAGCATTAGGCGCAGGTTCAGAAAGTAGAGTTTCTATGGGAATTGCCATCATTGGCGGGTTGATATTCGCAACAGGCTTAACGCTCTATGTTATTCCATCAATTTATTCATATTTCGCAAGTAAACAAGCACGTGTATCACGTATTGAATCATAATTTTTATGCTTAAATATATTAGTTTAATTTTTTTTAGCCTTATAAGTTTTGGTGTATTAGCCCAAAGGGTGAGTTTAGAAGATGCCATTAGTATTGGTATGGAAAATAACTTTTCTATTAGAACTGCTAAAAACATAGAAAAAGAAGCAGTAATCAATTCTAATTATGCTTTTTCAGGATTTCTCCCTGTAGTCGATATAACGGGTGCAAGAAGCTTTGAGGTGGAAAATGTAAATCAGGAATTTAGAGGTGGTGATACTAATGAACGGGACGGTGCGAAATCAAATCGAATGAATATAAGAGGAGACTTAACATGGACTCTTTTCGATGGAACACAAATGTTCTTAGATTACAAAACACTTCAAATTGAAAGAAACAAAACAAGGTTTGAGACACAAGCCGTATTGGAAAACACTCTTGGAAGCATTATTCAATCATATTTCCAGTTAGTCTTTGAGCAGTATCAATATGAGGTTTTAGAATCTGCCGTTGAATTGTCTGAAGAAAGACTAGAAATAGCTAAAGCAAATTATGAAGTGGGTAGATTTTCAAAAACAGAATTTCTAGCCGCTCAAGTAGATTTAAATACCGATAAAAGCAATCTGTTAAATCAAGATGAAGTGATGCAACAAGCGCGTGTATCTCTCAATTTGCTTTTAGGCCAGGATCCCAATCAAGAATTATCGGCTATTGATAGCATGTCTGTAAACAATGACTTACAGCTAAACTCATTATTAGATGATTTAGCAGTTAGAAATAAAGAGCTATTAGCCTTAATGCAGCAAGAAGACATACTACAAATTCAAAATAGAAGTGTAAACACAGAATTACTTCCACAGGTAGATTTTAATATGGGCTATGGCTATACCAACTTTAATTCACAAGCTGGTTTTTTGCTTCAAAACCAAGCAATTGGCTTGAGTTATGGCTTAAGTTTATCCTGGAGGATATTTGATCGATTAGAAAGAAGAAGAAGAAATCAGACCACTCAAATAGCCATTGACAATAATGTTATTGCCATGGAAGAGCTCGAAAACCAATTAAAGGGAGAACTTTCTTCAGCTTATGTAAGATATAAAAATAAGCTTGATTTGATTAAATTGGAAAATGAAAACTTAGATGTAGCAAAAGAAAATGCTGAAATAGCAATTGAAAGATATAAAGTTGGTCGTTCGAATTCAATCGAACTTAGAGAATTCCAATTAAACTCTATAGAAGCTGAAAGCAGATTATTAAATGCTATATATTTAGCCAAACAAGCGGAAATCAATTTATTGGCAATTAGTGGGAATTTATTAACTCAGAAATCCATTAATTAACATTTTCTTCAATAAGGCTGCAATAATAATTTCTCTTAATTTTGTGCTACTAAATAGGGCCTGCTTAAAAAGTATCAAGTGCCTCTTATACAAGTGGGCGAAGTGAAGATGTATGCTTTTATACCTTGAGCTGAAGCCCAGGAAGTAGAAGAGGTGCTTGAGGCTAGAGCACTAGAAAATCAAAAATTGATTTTCTAGTGCAAATATTATGGATATTAACTCTAAAAAAGCTTGCACTTGCTGAAAAACTATTAGGCAATAATCACTGTCAAAAAAGATAGAAAGTTCATTTTTGATCTATTATCCGTTTTGAAGCAAGCCCTAAATAAGCAACTATGTTCGAAAAACTAAGAGAAAGGTGGGATTTAAAGTCAGGCTGGCAAGTACTCATTGTCTTAATTGTATTTGCTTGTACAGGGTTTACTGTTATGTTTCTGAAAGAGCCCATACTATCTCTTTTTGCTGCTAAGGAAGAACGAAATTGGGTGTTCACCACTATTTATTATATACTGATATTACCCGTTTACTTTATAATACTTCTTTGCTATGGTTTTATCTTCGGGCAAGGTAAATTCTTTACTGGCTTTGTAAAAAAGACTTTCAGTCGTTTTAAAAGAAAGAAATAAATACTTCCAAAAAATTTTAAGTATAAAAAAAGCCGAGCTAGGCCGGCTTTAAATTTATAGTGTTTGTTTCTCTTAGATTAATCCCGTTCCACCTTGAAGTTAACCCTCCTATTTTTAGCTCTGTTTTCTCGAGTATCATTAGGATAAGCCGGTTCGCTTTCTCCTTTTCCTAAATATTCCAATCTTACTTTTTTTATGCCGTTATTAGTCAAATAAACAACTACTGATTGAGCTCTTTTCTCAGAAAGCATCTGGTTATACTCTTCAGGACCTGTGCTATCTGTATGCCCAATAATGACCACTTCAATTTGGCTATTGTCATTCATTACCTCAACCATTCTATCCAACTCAGATTTGCTACTAGCTAATAATTCATAACTATCGAAAGCAAAGAACACATTATTCAATACAATTTCAGCTTCCTCTTTAACTGGAGCCATAATCATATCATTAATAAAACTTTTGGATTCTGTTTGATTTGTTAAATCAACATTTTCACTAATTGGGAGATAACCCTTAACCTTAGCAATATATTGATATTCCTGTCCAGCAGGTAATGCAATTGTATACTCTCCAGTAGTTGGATCAGTTTGAACTTTCCCAACCTCAGTACCATCTAAAGTCTCATAGGAAACCACAGCATCAAGAGGTTCTTGAGTTTCTGTATCAAACACTCTTCCTGAAATGGTAATAACAGGATTCAACTCATTAAATAGAGGCATTGGCAAACGATAGATATCCATATCACCTAATGAATCTTCCTTTGTATAATAGGCATAATTACCTTCTGCAGGCATACTGAAAAATAAATCTTCTCCACTAGAATTTACCTGAGGCCCCATATTGTATGGTTCACTCCAGTTTTGCCATGTGTCATCCAGCCTTTTTGTCATATAGATATCACTTTTCCCAAATCCAATATACCCTGATGAAGAAAAGAATAAAGTTTTATCATCTGCTGCTAGAAATGGTGAAGTTTCATCTGTTGCGGTATTGATTGTTGCCCCTAAATTCATCGGGGCAGTCCATGAACCATCTCTTTTCTCAAAACTCACATACAAATCTCTATCCCCATAAGAGTCATCTCTTTTGATAGACATGATCAATGTTTTCCTACTATTGGCTAGGTAGAAATTTGCCTTTTCAGACATATTATAAAAATCATCAATATTTAAATTCTCAGGTTTTGACCAGCTATCACCTTGTTTGGAGGATATCGACACACCAGAAAACATTTTTTGCTTTTTCTCATCATATTCATTTCCTATTAGTAAAACAATAGTATTACCATCAGGAGTAATTGAACTTACCCAGTTTGGGCCATCGCTGTTTAGAGGTGCTCCTACATTTCGAGCTTCTTGCCATTCGTTACTTACGGTATCTAAATCACTCACCCATATATCTTCATAATCCTCTATACCTCCTATATTATCAGGATGAAATTTTCGTCCAAAGAACAATTGCTTTCCGTCAGGACTTAAGATGGGCTTTAATTCTTCATAAGGGCTGTTAACTTTATCATCTAAACGTTCTGAAACCAATTCTTCTTTTACATTAGGAACAAGCTCCAATTGCAAATCAATTGGCGTCTCAGAATCTGTTATACCGATAGCATCAATACTATAATATCCTGGCACGACACTGCCATCGAATTCTAATTTTACTGCAGCTACGTTAAAGTCTGTGAGCTCTGTAAACAACCTAAGAAAACGTCCAGGCTGATTTACTATAACAGGCTCTCTTTCAATCATGAGGTATTCATTTCCAGCCTCATCATAAAAAAAGATCTTAGTTAAAGCACTTGGATTATAGGATTCAGCAATAGCAATTTGCCTGATTGGTTTAGGATTATCAAAACCTACTTTAACAAACTCTTCACGTCCAGGTCGTCTTGGTGTCCAAGCACTTGGGCTTCCCTCACCCCACGGATAAACATTAGGCTTTCCTAATAATTGCTTTGCTGAATATTGAGTTTCTTCTAATTCTGATGAAAATTCAATTACTCGATTTGCCCAATTAGTATCCTGAGCTTGTGAATAATGAAAGATGAAAAATGATGTCAGTAGTACTAGATAAAGTTTTTTCATTTTATTCTGTCTTTAATATTCGAGCCTCCACTCTCCTATTAGTAAGTTTTGCCTGTTCAGTATTTTCTCTGGTTAGAGGTTGCGTTCCACCAAATGCTTTAGTCATTAATCTATCAGGACTTACGGATTTCTCAGTTAAATAAGATTTAACAGCTTTAACTCTTTTCTCACTAAGTCTCATATTTGCTGATGAGCTTCCTCTGAAGTCTGTATGGCCTTCCAATTGAATTTCCATGTCTGGATATTCCTTCAGCATTTTAAGTAATTTGTTTAATTCTTGATAGGAGTCTTCAAGTATTTCAGCTTTACTTTGTATAAAATTAATATCTAATCTTAAAATTGAGCCTGCGCCAGATGGCATCAATCTGAAAACCAATGGATTATTTACAGATTGAATCTTAATTTTCTCTTCAATTTCAATGTAACCTTTAGCTACAACCTTTACTTTATACTCCTTGTTTTCTTTTACTTTAAATGAAAAATCACCCGTTTCTTCATCTGATTTAAATACTCTGATATCAGCTCCATAGGGCAAACTTTCTAATGTTAAGGTAGCTTTTATTGGCGCATCTAAAGCCTCATTAATCACTTTACCTTCTAAATCGACCCAATTCTGCCCAGGTTGAGCCATAACTATTTGAGTACAAAATATAAAAATAATATTTAATATTATGAACCAACCTTTCATATTGTGATATTTTTTGATTTTTCATGAAAATAATTGTGCAAAACTAAGTTTAATTCTTGGATTACATGAGATTATTCGATGAAAATATATTAACTCTATTCGAGTGGCTTTTTATTAAACATTAAATATCCAATGTTAAATAACAGCAAAAAAGGAGAATTATCATCATAATAATGAGCGGATAAGCTTATTGGGCCTATTGGTGATTTATAAAACAAGGCACCCATTCCGGCCAAATGATAATCAGGAATAAGGCTGGTAGTAGTAGTTTCAGTCCCGTTAATTTCCCATTTAAAAAAGGGTTTGAAAGCGTGTCCCTCAAGCCTAAAATTAAAATCTTTATATAGCTTAATTTGATATTTCAATCCTCCAGCTATAAAAACAGGGGCTCTGAAATTTTCAAGATATAGCCCCTGACTTTCGAATGTAGGTGAATAATTAGGGGTATTTAATATAGTAGCTCTATAATTACTGAAAGCTTTGACACTACTTACTTTAGCCAGGATAGAAAATCCTATATCACCAAATTTCAAAGGAAAATATCTTTCAATATTAGCCTCCAATTGAACCCAATTATGGATTTGCTCATTTGGATCGGTGTCAGAAGTAGAGCCTGGTACATATAATTCATCACCATAATTATGCGATAAACTCAAGCCAAATTTAATCCCTTTAGTTGGAAAAAGTTTTTGATTTAAATCTGAGTAATTCAAAGAGAGTTGATGATGTAAGCCATAAAATCTATTGTAATCTGTAGTGTCTGATGACACATAATCTGTTCGATTAGTGTATTCATTCACCTTTCTTAGCATACTACTTTTTAACTCCATTTTCATTTTATCGAAAACCGGAGCCCCTATATTTATCCCATAATTCCTATCGAACTGGTTAATAGGTGAAACCCTCCTATTATCAAGGAAATTTCCTGTGTTTAAATAATCCCAGCCATTATAATGGAAAAAAGGCTCCACATAAAACTGATAGCCAAAAGGAAAATGAATCTTTAAATTATACCGAAAAGATTTGTAGAATTGCCCGACATTTAAGGATGTATTATGATTAAATAAAAAATAATTTAAATGATCATATCCTGCTCCCATATAAAAGTTGCTCAGTCCTGAGGTAGCTACATTACCTCCAAATTGAAGTCTAATATTTTGTTCTCCTTCAGAATTCAAATTAAAAGCATAAGACTCCTTTTTATCCTTATAAGTTATTTTCGCAAATACACTACTAAAATATGGATCAGCTATTAACTTATAATAATTACTTTTTAATTCTAAGATATCTATTTCCGACTTATTCTCAGGATTAAGAATTTTGGTAATATATCTCACCTCACCAGGCCTTAATCCATTATAGTTGAATTCCGAAAATTTCAATGGCTTTAAATCATTTTTAAAATCCTGTCTTGATTTTTTAAACTCTTTGGGACTTTTTCTTTTCTCTATTGCTTTTAAAATTTCCGGCATTGCCCTCATCGCCTCTGCATAGCCACTATCTATAATCTGATCTACCTTTTTGAAATCAAAACCTGTTATATTATCGGTATTTGGCTCAAGAAAAACACTGCTATCACCTAAATCATTGGGGTTTACTTTATCCATAATCATAAATAAAAGCGAATTAGAAATTAGCTTTTTATCATCCTTAGGATATTTTTCAAATATTTTAGTGGAAACATTAACGCCTATCATAATATCAGGATTATATGTTTCTTTCATATGCTTGGCAGGAAAGTTGTCGTATATGCCTCCATCAAATATATATTCGCCATTAATTTTAACAGGTTTATATACATAGGGAACCGACATGGTGGCTCTTAAAACTTGCCCCAGGTTTCCATTATCCATATAAACAGTTTTTTGAGTAAATATTTCTGCTCCTACAGCGGTAAAAGGAATGAATAAATCAGTGAAATCTTCATTTGCGACTTGATTTGCGCTAGCTGTATATTCGCTTAAAGCAAAATTCAAAATCAAATCATTTGCTAGCCTTGGCCTTAAATTTGCATCAAAAGAGGAATCAACTCCTAAGTTAATTTCAAACCATTCAGGATTCGGATCACTTTTATAGTAATAGGTATTGAAGTCATCGGGGAATTTTCCATCAATCCAATTTTGGAAATCTTGGGAACGGGCTATGGAATCTATCTCATGGGAACTATAACCAGAAGCATAAAAACCACCTATTACTCCACCCATAGAAGTACCCATTATATAATCAATAGGGATATTATTTTCTTCTAAAGCTTTTAATACCCCCACATGAGCTAGGCCTTTGGCACCTCCTCCACTTAGTACTAATCCAACTTTTTGTGAAAAAATAGATTGGTTAAAACTTAAAAGAATTATGAAAAGCAGAAGCTTTTTAGCGACATTCATTGGGCTCAGTTTTTATCTTCTCAAACTTAAAATCAAAAGATAAAGTACTGAATGCAATTTTATTGCATACCAGCCATTAAAACTTCTTCCTCACTGTCTGGGTATGGAATTTGATCAAGTTTAGCCTGAACAAATCCTTTATATCGATTAAAATTAGAAAGATAATCTTCTGTAATAGGTTCTGAAGGCGGTAAATCTACTTTCATAGCATCTACTTGTCTTCCATTTTTCCAGAATCTGTAGCATAAATGCGGACCAGTTGCTAAGCCTGTTTTGCCTACATACCCAATCAATTGGCCTTGTTTAACTTTCATGCCTGGCTTAATACCTTTTGCAATACCGTTCATGTGCAAATACTGTGTGGAATAGGTTGAATTATGACGGATTTTAACATTACGCCCATTATATTTTTCATATACCGCTTTAGTTATTACGCCATCACCAGCAGCATAAATTGGCGTACCTGTGGGTGCTGCATAGTCTGTTCCTAAATGTGCTTTATATCTTTTTTGTACGGGATGAAAACGTTTGGCAGTATACCTTGAGCTAATTCTTGTAAATTTAACCGGGTATCTTAAAAAAGCTTTTCTTAAGCTTTTGCCTTCCTCATCAAAATAATCTACACCATCTCCCTGATCGAATGCAATAGATAAAAATGGATTATTATAATGAATTAATTCAGCACCAATTATTTCCTCCACTCCTACAGCTTTCCCGTCTATAGTTCTTTCTGTAAATAATACTTTAAACTGGTCACCAGGATAAATCTTGGTGAAATCTATTTGCCATCCGTACATATCAGCCACTAAATCGACTAATTCAGGTGTGCCTCCATTTTTTAAAATCTCTTCATAAAGTGAAGATTGAATAGTACCGCTAATAGCCTTTTCTTTAATTTCAACAGGTCTTTTTTCTACATAAACTTTTATGGAGTCCTTCAAATTGAAGACTACATACTCTTCAGGATTAGGCTCATAAACTAAAGC
This sequence comes from Marivirga sp., assembly GCF_024636815.1. Lineage (GTDB taxonomy): Bacteria > Bacteroidota > Bacteroidia > Cytophagales > Cyclobacteriaceae > Marivirga. Next base: position 4,581 of record NZ_JAGXGF010000081.1, on the reverse strand, counting down.
CTTTGCGGAAGAAAGTGAATCTTCATCCTGATATATAACAGTATATTTTTTATTAGTTGCTATTTTCCTAACGTCAAAAACATTCTTAGCCACATTTGCTAGCTGAAATATGGTTTGGTGCGATACATTATAAGCTAACAAAATATCAGAAATACTTTGATTTCGCTTTACGGCATGTTCCTCCACTAGAAAAGAATCTACCACCATTCCATACAAAATGGTTGGGGCTGCTTGTAAAACTTCTGTAGAAATAGAGTCAGGTTTTACTTCCTTTTTTAACTCTGCTACACCCATTGAACTGTATTCAAAAGTGTAAAAATATGCAAGAGACATGACTGTCAATACTACGGCCGCACTTAATATTTTCCTCATAATTTTATACCTGTTTCTTTAAGCTACTTGCAATATTATTATATTTTATTAAATATCAATGGATTAGCTATTATATTTTAAAGTGATTGTTTAAAATTTATAGCCTTTAATGGATAATTTTCTAAATTTAAAAACAAATTACGATTTAGCTATGCGTATTTCACTTAAATAATTATTTAATTTAACTCTGTTTAGCACTTATAATAGAATAGTTCAATACATTCTCAGTTTTACTACTGCATTATAAACAAGACCACACTATATTAATAGGAGCCAAAAAATCTTCTTATAAACCACTCACTAAATAATAAAAGAAAAATCAATAAATAAGGTAGTATATTTTGAGTGATTGGAGTCACTTCGCTTTTACCACTTAATACTTTAGGATAATCTTTTGATGATAGATAAGATTTCAATATTTCTAACTCATTTGATTTGAAAAATCTCCCTTCATTTTTCTGCGCCAACCTTCTCAATAAACTAAATTCTGCCTGAAGATTTTGACTTTCAATATCAAATTCGTCTACCACGAACTGTCCATTGACTTCAAATTTTTTTGCTTGAATATTTGCTGTTGCTGAATATTCATACACTCCTCCAGGTAAATTTCCCAATTCAAAATTTGGTTTTAATCTGTCAGGCGTAAATTCAAAATTAAAAGTGCTGTCATATTCATTCTTTAGAGTCAAACGTACTGGGATTCCATAAATTCTATCGAACACCTCATTATATATTTCAACCTGAAATTTTACTATTTCATTGTCTGCAAATGCATCTTTAATTGGAAAAGCCTTAAATCTATCTTTTTGGTTATTTGCTGTCAGGTAGCGAATTGTTTTCATCACCCAATCATCGAAGAAATCATGACTCTGAGTATTTAAATACTCCACCATTCTCCAAATTCTAAAATTTTGAATGAGCATAGTAGCCTGCCTAATTTCATCATCATTATAAAAAACAAAGACAGGCTGCTGGGTTTTTACCTTTCCCACTTGTTTCATCATAAAGGTCTTTGCCAAAGGATGAAATTGATGATTAGCAAATGGCAAATAAACAGGTGGTAACTGATCTATTATCTCCCCCTCTTCTTTATTCATTTCAAAAAGCTCAAATTTTGGATTTATGTATACAAATGCCTCATCTATTTCATCGGATGCACGTAAATCAACAGATTTATTAATTTCATTGTGCAACCTAAAATTCAATTTTGATCCCGTGATAAACCAAAGTGGTGTTCCTAAATTTTTAAGCTTATTAATCTCTGAATTAAACGTGCCTTTTGAATGTGGTAAATGGAATAAAATAGCTAGATCATATTCCTCAATATTTTTGATAGACTCTAAATCTATTCCACTGATTGCCATTTTAAATTCATAATTATCATTCTGATTAATGGAAGCAGATAAGGCTTTAATATCAGGATGAGGATATGGCGCTAGTAATAAAATACTCTTTTTACCCTCTACTATATTTACATAAGCATTTTTACTATTATTTTTAAGATTAAATTCTCCTTCTAGTGACTCTACATGAACTTTATAATCCTGAAAACCAGTGCTTTTAGCCTCAATGAGAAATTGAATGTTTGTCAGCTGTTCTTCTTCATCCAATCTTACCGTTTTTCGATTTATCTCTTTTCCACCATTTGTTAATCTGACACTTACAGTCTTTCCTGAAAACCCATTTTGTAAAATATCGGCTTCAATAGGAAATTGATTCCCCTCATAAGCTACTTTGTTATATCGGACTTGTTGTAAAACTACATCTTGCTTTTGAGTAGTGTCCCCAAGCCCAACGGTTGACAACTGAAAAGGAAAAGCATAATAATCAGGAGCAATTCCTTGATTATAAATTCCATCTGAAAAAATAACCACCTCCGAGATCAGTTTTTTATCTACTTTCTCCGTAATATTTTTTAATGCACTGTTTAGCGGACTGGACATTCTATTATTTTTAATGCTGTCCAGACCAGAAATTTCGTTTCCACTTAAATCGTAAATAGGAATTGAAACTTCCTTTTTCTCTTCTAATGTTTGCTTTAAATCCTTTAATGAAAGAAAATATTCCTGCAGATCAGATTTACTTTTACCTACAGATTCGGAATCATCCCACAAGAATATGATATTGGATCGTTCACTTTCAGTTTTTTGAACATTTATAAAGGGTTCTAGTAATAAGTATGAAATGAAAATTACTGCCAAAAAGCGTAGCACAAATAATACTTTATTCCAGATAGGCGTCCATGGTGTTTTCTTTTTGCTGTAGAGCAAGTAAGCATAGCCCAAACCCAGAATTACAAATAAAATCAGCCAGTAAGGAGAATAAGTGGTGTTTAACATATTATTGAGCCAATTTTATCATTTATAATCAATTATAAAAGGAATTAGATAAAGCATTACAATTTATACTTCATTTTACTTTTTTGATAAAAGAGATTTACCCGATAAATAAGGAATAACATCATAAATACTTTCCTGTATGCAAAATTCAATATCTTTCACTACATCTAATTTGGCTAATCTTTTAGCATGAGACGAATCTTTCATATACTTCATTATATCATTTTTTGCAGTAAGATACATGGCTTCGGCTGCCAAAGGAGCGTCACAGGCAAATTCAAAATCATTTTTTAAATGATGGCATAGAGCACCTGCAAAAAGTGTGTCTTCCAAATTAAATTTTCCCTTCCATCCGGCACATAAGACAATAATATCTTCCTCTTTGTTTTTAAGATAATCAGTTAATGCCTTTAGATTTAAAAATGCGCCTATCAAAATTTCTTTTGCTGACAAGCTTTTATGAATAGCTAAAGTTCCATTAGTGGTAGTGACCGCCACTTTTTTACCTTTCACTTTTTCATCCATATATTCAAAAGGAGAATTACCCATATCAAAACCATCTGCTTTGCTGCCATTCCGCTCAGCTGCAGCCAAATAACCTGAATCTTGCAAAGCTTTACAGTCCTCTAATGTGGAAACAGGCACAATTTCTTTGACTCCATTTGCCAATCCACTAACCATGCAGGAAGTAGCCCTTAAAATATCTACGACCACTACAATCTTATGCTCTAAATCATATTGATGCAATAATTCTGGCGTAAGGCAAACATCTATCTTTTTCATACATTTATTTTAACTTTCTCAAAGTGCAAAAATTGCAAAATATTTTGAAATTAAGGCTTAATAATGGAATTGTGTCACGAGCAATAGGCAATCAAATCATTTTGATTAATTTTACCCCCCATGAGGTTAAGCTTAATTCTACTTATATTTTCATTTCTTGTTTTCGGATGTAATCAAGCTGAAAAGACAGGTAAATCAGAGATTGGTACATCTTTGATTCAATACAGCAAAAAACTGAGTATTGAAGAATTTGAGAACTATTATCAAGTAAAAGTACTTAACCCAAATTCATCCGACAGTAGTTTTTTCACTTACATTCTGCATAAAAATGAAAAACCGCAGATTAAAGCTGATGCATTTATTCAAATCCCCACAAAAAGTGCTGTTTGTTTATCGACTTCTCACCTACCTCCTTTTACAGCGCTCAATAAAAGTAATGCAATTGCAGGTTTCCCAAATACCAACCTTATCTATAATAAAGAGCTTTTAAAATTAGTAACAGATGGTGAAATACAAGATGTAGGCCAGAAAAACGGAATAAACATAGAAAAGATCATGACACTTCAACCCGACCTAATAATGGCTTATGCTTTGGGGAGTAGCATGGAACAATTAAAACCATTAGAAAAAGCAGGAATCCCCATTATTTTAAATATTGATTATTTGGAAAACACTCCTTTAGGTAGAACAGAATGGTTAAAATTAACGGCTGTTTTATTAGACCAATATCAGGCTGGAGACAGCCTTTTTCAAACTATTGAAGCAGCCTATTTGAAAACCAAAGCATTGGTTGAAACGGTTGAATACAAACCAAGTGTTATGACAGGCCTTATGTATGGAGATGTTTGGTATGTACCGGGAGGAGATAGCTTTGCTTCAAAGTTTATTGAAGATGCTGGTGCAGATTATATATGGTCTGACAATTCTCAGACCGGAAGCTTAGAGCTTAGTTTTGAAAGCGTTTTATCCGATGCCCAAAATGCGGAATATTGGATTGGTGCAGCTTCATTTACTAGCTTGGCTGATTTAGAAAATACCAACAATAAATACGCCCTGTTTGATGCCTTTCAAAATCAAAAGGTATTCT
>NZ_JAGXGF010000080.1 GCF_024636815.1 Marivirga sp. | reverse complement strand
TGATACTTTTTATCAGCACGATATTAAATATAAGGGTAGCTCTAGTAAGCATCTTGAAAAAATTGAAAATGTCTTAAAAAATCAACCGATCCCATCTATTTCCATCAAAAAACTTTCTGAGCGCTACGACAAAATATATAAAAATGAGATTCAAAAGATTGAAACAAAGATTCCAACACTGGCATATCGGCTAATTCGAAAAAAAGAAGAGGAAATACAATTGTTAATGCAAGAGGTTATAGTTGGGAATTCAGAGGTAGATATTGCTAAAATGATAGAAAAATTTAACTCTAAAAGTTGGGTCGAAGATGGGATTCAATTTTTGGATCAGGGTTTAGATAAGCAAAAGTGTCCTTTTTGTCAAGAGGATACCATATCACAAGAATTGCTAACAAAGTTTTCACAATATTTTGATAAAGAGTATAAAACAAAGATTGAATCCTTATCTAATTTAAAGGAGAATTATATAAAACTCTACAATAGGTATTTAGAGATTTTTACTGATTTGAAAACAGAATTTAATGAAGATAATTTAGTGTCTGAAACTATTAATGAGTTAAAAATATACTTTGAACGAAATACTAGAAAAATAGAGAATAAGATAAAAGACTCTAGTAGAAAAATAATCCTTCAATCTTTATTTGATTTTAAGGAAAGGATTGTTGAAATAAATAGAAGGATATTCGAGAATAATGAGGCTTTCAAAAATATTGGTAATATCAAAGATAAGCTCACACAAGATATTTGGTATTATTTATCATTAAAAAGTACAAAAAAAATAGAATCGTATCGAGAATTTGAATTGCGAATCAATTCTGATTTAAGTGTGATCAGTGAATTGAAAGAAAGCGCATTTAGCCGAATTGAAGAATCGAAAAAATTAATTGAAGACTGGAGAAATGAAACTGTTTCCACCAATGATGCAGTGGATAAAATAAATGATATTTTAAGAAACTGTGGATTTACTGGTTTTAAGATAGAGACAACAGAAGAGGAAAACGGAATTACGAACTACTTCTTAAAAAGAAATTCAAATAAAGACACAGAAATATTTAAGACACTTAGTGAAGGAGAGAAGAATTTTATTGCCTTTCTTTATTTTTATCAATTATGCTTGGGTACTGACAAGATTCAAGATAGTGAGAAGTTAAAAATAATTGTAATTGACGACCCTGTATCAAGTTTGGACAGTCAAGTATTGTTCGTTGTAAATTCTCTGATCCATCAATTAATAGCAAGAAGAAGTTCTGAATCCAAACCAGATAAGCAGAATTATTTTAACCCAAATATTGATCAAGTTTTCATTTTAACTCATAATATATTTTTTTTTAAAGAAATTACCTTAGATAATGGAAGAGGTTGTACTTTACGGCAATTTTACCATATTACTAAAATTAACAATGTTTCATATGTTACTACAAAAGGTGAAAAAGAAATTGGTACGAGTGACTACAATCTGATGTGGAGTTCTCTTAAATCAATTAAAGATTCAAATACTGCAACTAATGAACAAAATGTACTGATTGGTAATTTAATGAGAAGAATTATTGAAAGTTATGTTAATTTTTTGGGTATTGGAAAGAGTGTTTGGGCAGCTGTAAATGGTGTAGATCCTGAAGACACAAGAAACATTATATTTAGTTCCCTTATCAGTGAAGTAAGTGATACTAGTCATAAGGTTTCGCCTTTAGACGATATTTATTTTACTCGTATTATGAATGAAAATCCTGAAAATTTATTTGACGCCTTTAAGGATATTTTTAAAGAAATAGGCAAGGAGCACTATGAATTAATGATGAATGAATCTATACAAGAAGAAATGTCTAATTAAAGTATATAAAATTTCAAATTCTGGTTACGCGATTTTCATGAATATTAAAGCCCTCCAAACCTTCCTAGACCAAGCCTCAATACCCTCGGTTAAACAGCAACCTAAAACCTTTTTAGAAATAGCTCGGCAACCGCATTATGAAAATGTAATTTCTAATATTTATGCTTTTTATTTTGATAATTGTCTTCAACTATGATTGAAATGATTAGAGGAATACTATGATTTTTAGCTATCATAGTTTAGAACATTTTGATTCTTGAATATCATAGCCAATCAAAAAATCATAGTTTAGACAGGGGGTGATTTTTTCATTTCTAATTAAACTACTAATTTGCTTTTCATAGTCTACCATTCAATCTAGCCAATTAAATTAAAAACCTATGGATGTCAAAATCAATAAAGGCTACAAAATTATTGAAAGCGAAATCCTCCTATATAAAAATGAAGAAGGCAATATCAAGATAGATGTTGTCTTGCAGGAAGAAACAGTTTGGCTCACGCAGGCACAAATGGCTACTTTATTTGGTAAGGATAAGCGAACCATCAGTGAGCATATTGGAAATATTTTCAAGGAAGGCGAACTGGACGAATCAGTGGTTGTCCGGAAATTCCGGACAACCACTCAACATGGTGCAATTGCCGGGAAAACACAAGAACATGAAGTAAATGGCTATAATCTTGATGTGATTATTTCGGTAGGCTATCGGGTAAAATCGCTTCAAGGTACTCAATTTCGTATTTGGGCTACCCAACGATTGAAAGAATATATTGTCAAAGGCTTTACACCGATCAAAATCAATCAAATAGTCTTCAACTATGATTTAAATGATTAGAGGAATACTATGATTTTTTTACAATCACAGTCCATCATACAATCAAGCAAATCATAGTTTAGACAGGGGATGGTTTTTAATTTTCTAATTAAACTACTAATTTGGTTTTCTTAATTAATTATTCAATCAAAACCCGTCAAAGAAAATGGCAACAGAAATAAATAGTCGCTACGAAAATTCTGAACTAACCGGAAAAATCATAGGCTGCGCTATGGAAGTTCACCGCCAAATGGGAAACGGTTTCCAAGAAGTAGTATATCAACGTGCATTATCAATAGAATTAAATTTACAGAAATTTAATCATGTTAGAGAATTAGAAATGCCTTTGAAATATAAAGGGGAGCATGTAGGGACAAGAAGGGTTGATTTTTTTATTGAAGACAAAATTTTGCTGGAAATAAAGGCCGTAAAAGAATTGGAAGATGTGCATTTGGCACAAGCTATTAATTATTTAGAAGCATATGGAATGGAAATTGGGTTGTTAATCAATTTTGGCAACACTTCATTACAATTTAAACGAGTGATGAAGCCAAATCATAACCCATCAAAAAATCAGAAAAATCATAGTTAAAGACAAGAGGAGAAAAAAGAACAAAATGAATACCGCAAGCGAAAAATTATCTACATTATCAAAGCCTTCCAACTGGAAGGAAAAGCTGAACTACCAATTGGAAAATGAAAATTGGCTAGATAAATCAGCAGATATTGCATTTTCAGTGCTTGAAGCCTTGGATAATTTAGGCAAAAGCCAAACATGGCTAGCAGAACAATTAGGGGTTAGCAGACAGCATGTGAGCAAAATTGTAAAGGGTAGTGAAAATTTAACTTTGAAAACTATTTATAAAATAGAGGAAGTTCTTGGCATTAGGTTGTTTGAGAAATAGTTAGATAACTCAATTCGAAAATGAAAAATGTCCAGTTTTTTAATTAAAAAACTGGACATTAACTTCAACCAAAATAACGTTTTTCTTTGCTTTAAAGAAGTTTGAGCATCATATTTATATTAATCAAGGAATGCACCTTCCTCTTTTTTAAGTGATAGGTGAAATTTAGAATGTATGTCCGAAACCAACCGCATAGAATACAAATCATCCCTCACCAAAGACCTGGATTTGGAGAAAGAGGTTGTAGCCTTTTTGAACTATCGAGAAGGCGGCTTAATCTATGTAGGTATTGACAAAACAGGAAAAGTATTGGGCGTTTCTGATGCTGATAGTGATGCATTGAAAATAAAAGACCGTATCAAAAATAACATCTCGCCATCGGCCATGGGTTTGTTTGATGTCGTGTCTGAAGAACATGAGGGTAAGGAGATTATTAAAATTATTGTAGCCAGTGGTAGCGAGAAACCATATTTCAAAAAGAAATATGGCATGACGGAAAGGGGTTGTTTTATCCGGATTGGAACGGCTGCAGAACCTATGCCCCAAATGATGATTGACAAGCTTTTTGCTACACGTACCCGAAACTCAATTGGTAAAATAAAAGCCCATCGTCAGGATTTAAGCTTTGAACAGTTACGTATTTACTACGAGGAAAAGAAAAAGCCACTCAACAAGCAGTTTAAAAAGAATCTGGAATTACTTACCGAAGATCATTCAATTAATTATGCAGGTTACCTGATGGCGGATGAAAATAATGTATCAATCAAAGTAGCTAAGTATAGTGGTGTAGACCGAGTGCATTTAATTGAAAACAATGAATATGGTTATTGTTCATTGATTAAAGCAACAAAAAGCGTACTCGACAAAATTGAGCTGGAAAACCGCACGTCTGCAACCATTACTTCTAAAGAAAGAAAAGAACAGCGTCTTTGGAATGCCATTGCACTGCGTGAAGCCATTATTAATGCTTTTGTTCACAATGATTATACCCGAGAAATTCCACCTAAATTTGAGTTATTCGCTGATCGTATTGAGATTACTTCTGCAGGTTCATTGCCAGAGGGATTGAGCAAGGAAGAATTTTTTGAGGGTTATTCTATACCTCGCAATAAAGAATTGATGCGGATTTATAAAGACTTGGAAATGGTGGAGCAATTGGGTTCCGGTATTCCCCGTATTTTGGAGACTTATGGAAAGGATTGTTGCCAGTTTTCCGAAAACTTTTTGCGGATGATATTTCCAGCCAAGGAGAAAGTCACCCCGCAAGTCACCCCGCAAGTCACCCCGCAAGTTACCCCGCAAGTTGAAAAACTATTGGAGGTGATTAAGGGCGAACATAGCAGGCAGGAACTGCAAAATAAGCTCAGCCTATCTGACAGAGAATATTTCAGAAAAGAATTTCTGCAACCGGCAATTGAAGAAGGGTTGATTGGACTAACCATTCCCGAAAAACCTAAAAGCAGTAAACAAAAGTATAAGCTTACAGAAAAAGGTGAAAATTTTCTTCGCTCAGGTAAAAGCAAAGGATAAGGATCGTAAAAATGCAGAAATAGCGTTTAATAGGTTTTACTTAGAACTTTAAACCTGCAAAACCATCCTGATGCATGGGAAGCAAAGTCAAATTTTACGCAATTCTACCTCTAACTCCTGCCAGATATAAAGTTCTACCATAAAATTTATATCTTTAGTTTTATTTATATAGAGCCTATTAGGCAATTATAACTAATGGAAACTAAGAATCAAATGACAAATATTTGTGTAATTAATTATTAGAATCCATATAATACCGATAATGAAATTCACCGAAGCCCAACTTGAAGCAAGTTTTATTGATGAATTCCAGAAGCTGGATTACGCCTATCATAATGGTTCTGATCTAAGGCAGGCTAAGGCTACACAATTAGCCAAAGAGCCCAGGATTCAGTATGGCCATGTGGTGGAAGAAGATGTGCTCATTAGAGATGATTTGGCGCAGTATTTAGCTAAGCGATACGAAAAAGAGGGGATTACGCTTATTGAGATCGAACGGATTATCCGTGAAATAGAAAAACTGCCAGCTTCTGATCTCTATGAAAGTAATAAAGCTTTCATGCGAAAAGTGAGTAATGGCTTTATTTTTAAAAGAGAGGATTACAAGCAGAAAGATTTATTTATTGAATTCATCGATCATGAAGATGATTCAAACAACAGCTATAAAGTAGTCAATCAGTTAGCCATTCAGGGATCTGAAATGCGTATTCCTGATATGATTCTTTATATCAACGGATTGCCGCTTGTAGTTTTTGAATTTAAAACAGCCATTCAAGAAGACGTTACCATTCACAATGCTTATAGGCAATTAACGGTTACCTACAGAAGGAACATTCCAGAGTTATTTAAATACAATGCCTTTTGTGTTATTAGTGATGGGGTAAATTCAAAAGCTGGTTCCTTCTTCGCTAAAGAAGAGTTCTTTTATGCCTGGCGTAAAATTACAGGTGAAGAGCGGGAAGAAATGCAGGGGATTGATTCAATGAAGTCTTTAATCCTCGGGATGTTCCAAAGAGACAGGCTTAAAGATATCATTAGAAACTTTATTCTCATTCCAGACCAATCCCATAAGCAGGAAAAGATATTATGCCGTTATCCGCAGTATTATGCTGCCCGAAAGCTATTTGAAAGCATAAAAAAGCAGAAAAGGCCTTTAGGTGATGGTAAAGGTGGTACTTACTTTGGTGCTACGGGCTGCGGTAAAAGCTATATCATGCTTTTTTTAACTCGCTTATTGATGCGCAGTACAGCTCTTTCCAGTCCGACCATTGTGGTGATTACCGATCGTACTGATTTGGATGAGCAATTATCTAAGCAATTTACAGGAGCCAAGACTTATGTAGGAGATAATAGCATTGAATCTGTGACAAGTCGAGAGCATTTGCGAGAATTATTGCAAGGACGTAGCAGCGGTGGCGTGTTTTTAACTACGATTCATAAGTTTACAGAAGACACCCAATTGCTTACTGAAAGAGATAATGTCATTTGTATTTCAGATGAAGCACACCGTTCTCAAGTCAACTTAGATCAAAAGATTAAGATTACTGATAAAGGAGCAAAGAAAACCTATGGCTTCGCAAAGTATCTGCATGACTCTTTACCTAATGCCACTTACGCTGGGTTCACTGTAACTCCAATAGATGCTACAATAGATGTATTTGGCCCTGTGGTAGATGCTTACACGATGCGGGAGTCTGTAACAGATGAAATTACAGTTCGCATAGTGTATGAACTGTCTCTTATACACATCTGACGCTGCCG
>NZ_JAGXGF010000079.1 GCF_024636815.1 Marivirga sp. | reverse complement strand
ATTATCTCATTCTCTCACTGTTGATATTTCTTTTTGAAAATTTGAACTCATTTTTCAATGACATCTGATTTTGTTTCACATTTTAATTTGCCCAACCGCACAACTTCCATTTTTCATATTTAATATACATTTAAAATGACTGAAAATTCTCTCAATTTGTTACTTGCGGATGATGATATGGATGATTGTTTTTTATTTAAGGAAGCATTAAAAGGACTCCCCATATCCGCAAAACTTACCACCGTAAATGACGGAGCGCAACTCATGCAACTACTTTCTGCAAAAGAATCACTACTACCCGATGCTCTTTTCCTTGACCTGAACATGCCTCGGAAAACCGGCTTTGAATGTTTGTCAGAAATAAAAGCAATTGATAAATTAATGAATCTTCCGGTTATAATATTCTCCACATCATTTGATATAGATGTTGTGAATTTGCTTTATGAAAAAGGAGCCTATTATTATATTTGTAAACCCGGTAAATTTGATAAGTTAAAAAAGGTAATTTTTGAAGCCGTTACACTCTCGTCACAAAGCAAATTAACTCAACCCTCAAGAGATAAATTTATACTTCAACCATAAGTAATTTTTTATATGAGCAATAAAAATGCTGACCATTATTTTCTCAAGGGTGGAGGTGAAATGGGTGAACTCATAAGAGCGAAAGATTGGAGCAAAACTTCTTTAGGCAACCCATCAGATTGGCCTCAAAGCCTTCGTACCATGGTTGGTGTAATGCTTGATAATCCTTTCGGAATGTATATCGCCTGGGGAAACGACTATACGCAGCTCTATAATGATGGTTATCGTCCCATACTTGGGTCTACAAAACATCCCCAGGCATTGGGTATCAGTACACGTGAAACATTTTCAGAAGTATGGCACATCATAGAATCTATGTTTGACGGAGTGATGAAAGGGAAAGCGGTCGGTTTCCCTGATTTGATGTTACCCTTAACCAGGAACGGGTTTGTAGAAGAATGTTATTTCGATTTTGCTTATAGTCCTATTAGAAAAGACACTGGTGAAGTTGGTGGTGTATTGGTTACTGTAATTGAAACAACCGATAAAAAAAAGGCGGAAATTAAATTAAAAGAAAGTGAGGAACGCTTCAGAACAATGGCAGAAGCCTCGGATATTTTAATTGCTGTTAGTGATGAAACAAGCGATGCCATTTATTTTAATAAGGCTTGGGTAAACCTTACGGGAAGGCCCATGGATGACTTGCTGAAGTTTGGCTGGGTTGATCTGGTTCATCCAGATGACAAAGAAATATTTGTAAATATTTACCTCGATGCATTTAAAAATAAAGTTGCCTTTACCGGAGAGTTCCGGGTGCTTGATAAAAATGGCGAATACCGTTGGCTATTAGCTAAAGGGCCACCTATTTTCCGACCAGACGATTCTTTTGCCGGGTATATAAGTTCATGCATGGACATTACTGACCAGAAAAATGCTATTCGCAAAACAGAAGAAAGCGAACTTCTTTTCAGGCTGGCACTTGCAGGCAGCAACCAAACAGTTTTTAGCCAAGATAGAAATCTAAAACACACATGGATATACAATCCTCATCCTGATTTTAAAGCAGAAGATGTTATTGGAAAAACTGATGAAGATATCCATGTGCCTTCTACTGCGTCAACCTTAACGGTTATTAAGCAAAAGGTATTGGATAGTGGTACCGCTTTTAACGGAGATGTAGAGATTGAAGTAAGCGGGCAAAAAATATTCTACACAATGCACCTAGAAGCCATGGCGGACGCAAATGGAAGTATAACTGGGATAATTGGAACCGTATTAGATATTACAGAAAGAATAAAGACTCAACAAAAAATAGAAGAAAGCGAGCAACGCTTCCAGGCAGCAGTCAAGGCAGTGCAAGGTATTTTGTGGACTAATAATGCAAAAGGTGAAATGGAAGGAGAACAACCGGGCTGGGCTGCACTCACCGGGCAAACTTATAAGGAATATCAGGGATATGGTTGGGCACAAGTGGTTCATCCCGATGATGCAAAACCCACATTGGATGCATGGAATGATGCTTCACAAGAACGCAAGACATTTATTTTTGAACACCGGCTAAAGACTAAGAATGGGGAATGGAGGGATTTTTCGATACGAGCCATTCCACTTTTGAACGCGGAAGGAATAGTGCTGCAATGGGTAGGTGTACATACTGACATTACTGAAAACAAACAAGCTGAGAAAGCACTTGAATACCGCAAAGCCTTACTGGAAGCACACAACGAATCAAGTTTGGATGGTATTTTATTAGTGGATACAAAAGGGCAAATGCTTTCAACCAATCACCGCTTTGCAGAAATATGGAATATGCCACAGCAAATTCTAGATGGTAAAAAGGATGAAGCAGCACTTGCATTTGCAGTAACCCAATTAGTAAACCCTGAGCAATTTATGGAAAGGGTAAGGTGGATGTACGCAAATCCAAAAGAAAGAAGTATTGATGAACTGGAATTTAAAGACGGCAAAATAATAGAAAGATATGGCTACCATGTGGCTGGAGAAGATGGAAGTTATTATGGTTGCAGTTGGATGTTCAGGGATATTACCGAGCAAAGAAAAAATGAAAGAGCATTAAAGGAAAGTGAAGTACGTTTCCGTACACTTGCACAGACACTGCCACAATTAATTTGGATTTCAGATGCAGAGGGCAATCAAGAATTTTCTTCTGTCCGATGGAAAGAATATTCAGGAATACAACCAAACGGCAAGTTAGAATGGAAATCCATGGTACATCCTGAGGATTACGATAGGATCAATACCGACTGGATTCACAGTTTAACAACTGGTAATATTTATAAATCAGAAGTGCGGCTTAAAAATAAAGAAGACGAATACAGATGGCACTCAGGGATAGGACAACCTGTATTTGATCACAACAATACAATTATAAAATGGGTAGGGGCATTTACTGACATCCATGAGCAAAAACTAAAAGATGAGCGAAAGGACGAATTTGTAAGCATAGCCAGCCATGAAATGAAGACCCCGCTGACCACTGCCAAAGCCTATCTGGAGATGCTCGAACTCACGCTAGACGATTGTGACAATGAGGAAGCAACCCTGTTTACAAAAAAAGCCAATCAGTCAATCGATAGACTCACCAAACTGGTAAGCGAATTATTGGACGTAAGCAAAATAAGGCTTGGTAAAATACAATATAGCCTTGACACTTTTAATTTTAATGACTTGATTGACGAAACAGTCGAGAGCGTTCAGCTTACTTCACCTACTCATAAAATAATCAAAGCCGGAAAAGTAAACGATCTGATATATTGTGATAAACACCGGCTGCAGCAGGTAATCATTAATTTATTATCCAATGCTATAAAATACTCACCAGGTGCCGAAGAGGTTTTCGTAACTATTGAGCAAAAAAATGATAGCGTTAACGTTTCAGTTAAAGACAATGGTATCGGAATTGCCCAAAGCAGTCTCGATAGGATATTCGACAAATATCACCGGATTGATGAACATGCGGTGCATTTTCAAGGTTTGGGTATTGGATTGTTTATTTCTTTTGAAATTATTCAGCGTCACCAAGGTAAATTGTGGGCAACAAGTGAAGCAGGCAAAGGAAGTACCTTTTACTTCACAATACCTATTAATTGTTCTACAGCACAATAAAATCACTTTGCATATATGAAAGAGAACAGCGAAAATCAAGATAATTCGGACAAGCGAATTTTAGTGTATGATGACAACATTGAAATTTTGACGATGTGTAAAATATTTTTTAAAAAATATCAATATCAAGTGATGACTATGACGAGATGTGAGGATGTGATTAATGACGTGAAAAGCTTCAAACCTCACTTTATTTTAATGGACCTCTGGATACCCGAAATAGGTGGTGAGAAGGCGATAGAACTGTTAAAGGGAAATCCCTTGACTAGCAATATTCCAGTTGTCCTATTTTCAGCTAATTCAGATATAAAGGAAATATGCAAACGAGTAAATGCCGACGGCTATATAGAAAAGCCATTTAATTTAAAAGAATTTAAAGAAACTATAGACCACCATATTCGAATTTCCCAGAATAAGTAGGCACATTTGATAAAAAAATTAAACCTAGCTTGAATTATCATTTGCGGCTACTTTTCCCCAGTCTGAGACATTTTCTTATTGTTTTTTTAAAACTAAACTTTTTAGGAAAACGGATCTTCGAACAAATTAAATCGAAACTTTGGAAGGATTTAAAAGTCTATTCATTCATTTTTTGAATCATATATTCTTTGACAAAAAACTGGGGACACCGTTTTAAAGTCCTATTGATAATAAAAGGTAATTTTGTGTATTTCAGTGATTTGTCGTTTATTAGATATAAAAAAACAATATCTGATTATAAATATCACTTTTCTGTAAACATGGCCAAATAATTGATTTTTTACTACTTCTTGGAATAAACTCATTAATAAGTAGAATTTGCGCGGATAGGTTTTTAACAAAGCCTAATTTTTTAGCCCTTAATCAAATTTTATAATTGATTAACCATTGACTTTAGTTTTTATGAACCCGGAAAAAGAGGAATTTTTAAAATACTCAAATGCAAAAAATGTAGATTTTGAAAATTATCTGATGAGTACTACGATGCCTCAACTTTTTTTTGATAGGGATTTGGTTTTAAGAAATTTCACAGCGGGGGCGATGAAAAGGTTCAATCTATCCTTGGATAGCATTGGAAGTACCATATATGAAATCAAAGAACATCTAGGTTGTCCATCAATTATCAAAAATGTGAAATGGGCAATTTCAAAATCTATAATGATTGAAAAAGAAGTACAAACCAAGGATTTAAATTGGTACAAAATTGAAATTATCCCCTATCTTAAGAAGAATGAAAATTCTCACGATGGTGTAATAGTTACTTTTATAGATATTACAGATAAAATAAAAGATTTAGAAGAGCAAGAAAAATTAATTGAGGAATATGAAAACTTATTAGTTACAATTTCCCACGATATTAAAAATGGACTAGCAAGCATGGTGCTCTCAGTTCAAATGTTAAAAGAATTCGAATTTATTACAAATGAAGAATTTAATTTATTTTTAAAAACACTTGACAATGGTGCGAATGAAATTAAATTTATACTGACAGATTTCTATCGATATAATATTACAAAACATAACTATAAGGCAGAAAATGAATTAGTATTATTTGAAAAAATTCTGAAAGAGCTGCAGTTATCTCTAAATAATGAAATTACCAAAACAAATTTGGTTCTAAAATTTGAATTGGAATGCAGAGAAATTTATTTCCCAAAAAGAGAATTAAGAAGCATAATATTCAATCTTGTAAGTAATGCTATAAAGTTTAAATCACCCGATCGTGATCCGGAAATATTTATTAAGACTTTTAGGGAAGATATTTATACTGTTATTTCAGTAAAAGACAATGGAATTGGAATTGAGCCTCAATACTGTGAAAAGATATTCACAAAATTCTTTAAAATAGCAAATGATACAGAAGGGTCAGGATTAGGTTTGCATAGAATAAAATTAATTGTTTCAAAAGCAGGAGGAAAAGTTTTGTGTGAGAGTCAATCAGGTGTTGGTTCAGAGTTTAAGGTATTTTTAAAATCACAATTACCACCCTTCTATAGAAAAAAATCAATGAACCTCTAGTAATAATCTTATCTAGGATAGAAAATTTACCATATTATCCGTTTAAGGAATGAAAATACTTAGTTGGTTGCAACTATCGTTGATAGGGGGAGCAAAAGCCTTGCAGAAATGCATGGCTTTTTTTGTTTACGTTTGCTACGAAAACTGATAATGGTATGCTCCTGCTATTGGGTAAATCATACCCCATTGGCAATATTGGATAGTTTTTTAATGATCATGTTGTAGCGTTCATCCTGCCCATCGTAGAACAAGTTGCCAATAATAGCTTCTTTTAAATTTCTATTTTCAATGATCTTGGATGTGCATTCCATTAGATAACTTTTGACCTCGGAATCAGAATTTAGCGCTTGGTCACTGATACTGGAGCTATAATTGAATAGATATACAATATCTTCATAATCGTGACTGGCAAATAGGTCATGGATCCCACGATCAAAGAAAGCATCAAATTTTGTAGCCAGAAAATAGGGAAGTGGTAAAAGACGAATCTGTAAATCATCCAAATCAAACTTAAAGGCATATTTGAATCCTTGTTCAAACCAGCGGTTGCCAGGAGCCCACCCTATAGGAATCGTGGCCATCACGTCTATCAAAATATCATCATATCGGAAGCGGCAGACTACATCATCCATGGCCGTCTGGACAAAACCGCGTGCTATCAAATCTTCTCTCAACGATTCCAACTCACCAAGACTGGCGATTTCCATAGTTAGGTCGAGATCCTTAGTAGGGCGAACATCATCTGCTGATGGATCATCTATGTATAAACTCACTACCGCTCCACCTACATAAACCACTTGTTTATTGAGCGAACCTAAGGCAGTTGCGATTTTTTGGTAACGGAACGATTGATTTGGGTATTTTTTAACATATCCGCTTTTTGAGTTCTTCTAACGCTAAGTTTCGTTCTCTCGCACGACCTACCCTGAGTGCATCTATAAGAGACAGCACTTCGTGTAATTGTGGGTCTTGTAATGCAGCATCAACGGCTTTAGGGTATAATGGGGCTATTCCATGTCCTCTTACTTTACCAAATGCCGACGGCCATACGTAAGGCTCATCACTGTTGATCTGACCTGCCAAAGGTTCTGCGCTATGAGCAGTAGGAACGCCTCTTACGATAGGCCCCGGTTGCTGAGGAAAAGCATACCGGACGCCATATGTAAGAAAGTCTAGAAACCCCTGTCGCATGACCTCCTTTTCTTCTCCGAAAAGCAGGCCAGCATAGCGTGACCGCGCCATAGACTTGCTGATCTCAGACTGGCTCAGAGCCAGGTCTTTGGCTAGCGACATCTGAGAAATGGGTTGTTTTTGCAAACATAATTTGACCAAAACCACCACATCCAGTGGACTCATAAGAGGCTGTACAATTTTCATATGATATTTATTCCATATTCGAATACGTAATAATATAATTTAAAGTACCTTAATACAATTAATTATCAATATTCATTCCATATCGGAATATGGAATAACCATTTAAAAATAGATGAGTGCGTATTAATAATTTTAAATGTTTCAGAAAATTCCATTTTGATCCCTTTATTCATGCAGAAATGCAATGCTTTTTTGTTGATCCTAGTAAGGGTCACTTCTTTCCATTCATATTCCTACAAATCCAGATTTATTTGGCTGACTTGCACTGCATGAGTTTTCCTCTGGCGAAATAATCTTGCTCCTCGTCAGAATAAATAGTTGGCCTTGGGTTAATTTTTATATTTTTCCATCTCAATCATTCCGAATTTTTGCCAAACGCATTTATGAATCCCAATTCCTCACTGGAAAACAAACAAGAAAAACTACCCAGAAATCTTGGGCTTTGGGGAATATGGATGCTGGTGGTGAATGGGCTAATCGGTGCAGGAATATTTGGTCTTCCAAGTGGAGCCGCCGCATTGGCTGGTGAATACAGCATCTTGATCTATGCGTTTTGCGCCTTGCTGATACTGCCAGTGATTCTTTGTTTCGCAGAGTTGGGCAGCTATTTCAAAGGAACCGGTGGCCCTGTCAAATATGGGACGCTGGCTTTTGGGCCATTTATCGGTTTTCAAGGAGGTTGGTTGTACTACTTGGCCCGCTTGATTTCTTTCTCGGCCAACACAGTTTTATTGACTGACAGCATCGCTTATTTCATTCCGGCTGCCGCCGAAAGTTTGGGAAGGCTGATTTCACTTGCTGTGATCTGCCTATCCTTGAGCTTGGTAAATGTCCTTGGATCGGTAGAATCGATCCGTTCGATGACGGTATTTACAGTCATCAAATTCGCAGTTCTAATTCTACTTCCGATTGGAGGGTTTATACTTTTGGGAGCAGAGGTAATCCCAAGTTTTAGTTCTCCTATTCCTCCCTTTACAGACTTGGGAAGTGCTGCATTGCTATTGATTTACGCTTTCGTTGGTTTTGAAGGAGCAGTAGTACCGGCTGGAGAAGCTAAGCGCCCTGAACGGGACATGCCATTGGGGTTGCTCCTTGGGCTTGCTGTCGTTGCGATACTATATATGCTGATTCAACTGGTCACTCAGGCATCAGTTCCAAATTTGGCTGATTCCAAAACTCCGCTCCTTGATGCTTCTGCCGCACTTTTTGGAAATCCCGGGGCGATCATACTGATGGTTGGGGTGGCAGCGTCCGTGATTGCGAATTTGCTGGGCTCGATGTTCTCTTCCACGCGTTTGACTTATGCGCTTTCCCTGGAAAACTCCCTCCCAAAATGGTTTGGTGAGGTGCATCCTAAGTTCCTCACTCCTGCTAACTCGGTAATATTCTTTGGGATTTGTGCTTTTCTACTTTCCGCATTTGGCTCGTTTACCGTTCTGGCAGCCATGACGGTTTTATCCAGACTTTTTCTCTATATCATGAGTTGCGCAGCCATTCCTAGGCTAAGGTCCCAGTTTATAGCAAAAGACAGATTTATTTTGAAAGGCGGTTACACTGTGCCTGTTCTTGGGATTTTAGCTTGCCTTTGGCTTATGATTCAGGTAAGTATCCAATCTATCTGGATGACAGCTTTATTTATAGCAATCGGAACGGGGCTGTATTGGATGGGGAGAAAAAGAGGGGTTTGATTTAGGATATGGGATTCCGGATGTAGGATTTTTCGACATTCATCATTCAAAATTCTATGTTCGATATTCAATTTCTCTTAAGAAGATGTACCCAATTCTAAATTGAAAAGTAAAATTTTTCAGACTTCTGACTTTAGCTTTCAAATTGGAAATTTCAGCTTTCAGAATTTATATTATTAGGAAATGCCTAAATCCAATCTTGGCATCCGAACAGTCATTTTCAGAATCGACTGAAAGTTTTGTCTAGCATAAATTTTCTGCCCAGGGTTTCGGATAGAACCGACTTGATTGTCAGTTTGAATTTGAAAAAAGTCCTTTTGACAAAAAAAGGCTGGATTTTCACTTAGCGATTTTACAATCTAATCCTTTTGGAAATTTTACGCCGTTTCTAAAGTCTTCTTAGACTTTCGATAAAGGTGATCACTTAGGATATTCCTTCTTGCAAAGCGATAGGTATTTTCAGCATTGAGAAACTTGGTGTAGGTGTTCTTAGAAACTCCAAAGTACTCATATGTATTCCCATCCAAAAAGGTGATTTCTAGGACTTGATTTTTATAATGGAAATCTCCGATTCCTGATTGAGTGATCGTCTTGGAGTATTCTTCCAGATTGGCTTCTGCGGTTTCCGGTGCGATGCTCACCAAGAAATGGTATCCATCAATGATTTTGGAGCTTTTTTCTTCGGCTTCCTCGGCTTTTTCGTCGCCAGCTTGGAATTTATCCGGATGCCATTCCTTTACAAGCATACGATAGGTGGTTTTCAGTTGCTTCAGGTCAATGGGGCCTTCCACCTTAAAAAGTTTCTTGTATTCGTTAATCCTCTTCATTGATGCTCTATAAAATTTTACAAAGCTAAAGATTTATCGGCAGATCGAAAGTATCAACTTGAATTAGGTAAACCATTCTAAAAAGATCAGTGGAACAATTGTTTCAAACTTTGAAACTTAAGTACTAACAGGTGCAAGGAATTGAAAAGCTGAAAAGGGCTAAATCGCTTCTACCTAACTAAAATAAAAGTAGATAACGTAAGTGCCTATTTGAATCCTAAAACGATTTCTGTCTATCGCATGGAAAACAAAAAATTATTGACAGAACAGCTCTAATTTGAACTAAGATGCTGCTTTTTGGTTTATGTCTGAATATTCATTCAATTAACGGACAATATTATCTTCAATGTTCTCACAAGCTGCAAAATACGCCATTAAGGCTGTTATCTATATTTGGACACAAAGTCTGGAAAACCGGAGAGTTGGCTCTAAGGAAATCGGGGGCAAAATCAAAACGCCAGAAGCTTTTACTGCCAAAATCCTTCAACCGCTGGTAAAAGCAAAATTAATCGGTTCAATAAAAGGTCCGAATGGGGGATTTTTTGTTAACGAATCCCATGAAGAAGTCACTCTAAAAGACATTATCAAGGCTGTGGACGGAGATGGACTATTTTCCGGGTGCAGCTTGGGTCTACCCAATTGCTCCGAAAAAAATCCGTGCCCCTTGCATTTCGAGGTGGTGAAAGTCCGAAAGGAACTTGATAACATGCTCACTTCGAAAAGTATCAAGCAATTGGCAATAGAAGTGCTCAATGGAGAAACAAGGTTGGCAAAAGTGGTTTGATCTATT